>JAPHTF010000081.1 GCA_026197095.1 Gammaproteobacteria bacterium | reverse complement strand
TTGCCGCAATATTATTCAGGGCGTATTATCAGTACAGATCTATTTAAGCAACATTTATATAATTTTTATAACTATAAAATAATAAATATTTTCGAGGATATAATTCAATGAAATTAGTTAAACTTTTAATGGTTGGAGCAAGTTTATTCTATGCTGCTGCAAGTGTTGCCGCTGATGCAGAGATCAAAACATACATTCTTGCTGAGAAAACAGCGGGTGATGTTGCAGAGGTTACAGCAGCAACTAAAGAAAAACTTGGCAAAGCAGGCTTTGAAATAGTAGGGCAATATTCACCCTATGATACAGCAACAATTTTAATCGTGACAAACGATGAGTTAAAAGCGAATGCTAAGGACTCAGAAATGGGTGCGTTTGGTGCAGCTCAACGTGTCACAATTACTAAAGCAGGCAATGATATTCAGGTTGCATTTACCAACCCAACTTACATGTCTCATATCTATCGTATGAAAGGCGATTTAAATGCCGTTACTGCAAAATTAAAAAGTGCACTAGGTAATATAGGTGAATTTGGACCTGAGAAAGGTCTTACAGCGAAAGCTTTACGTGAGTACCACTATAAATGGTTAATGCCTTATTTTGATGAACCCTTAAAATTAGCTGATTTTGGTAATCAACAAGTAGCTTTAACAAAGGTAGAAGCGGCGATGGCTTCTAATAATAAAGGCGGTGTGAAAAAGGTTTACCGTATTGATATGGACGGTAAAGATGAAACAGTTATTGGTGTAAGTATGTCTGGGTCTGGTCCAGGCAACCTGGATTGCAGTGGCGATAAATATATAATGGAAAAAATTGATTTCAAAAAATTAAAGTCAACGGGGCATCTACCTTATGAGGTGGTTATCTCGAAAGGTGTCGTTTATGCCTTACCTGCTGAATTCCGTATTGCGCTTAGTTTCCCCGATTTATCGATGATGGGCAGTAATAGTTTTGCATCAATTATGTGTGCGCCAACAGCAATTAATGAAGCGCTGGCGCTTGGTGTTGGTGGGGTATACATCGAACAATAAACCGAAATAGATTTCGATGAACCAATAATAATAACTAGAGTATTTTTGTATTATTAGCCCTGCCTTATGGCGGGGCTTTTGTTTTTCAGGCGCTTTATTTCTTACGTTTATTTCTTATGCGCGTAGCTTGCTTACAATGCAATTTCCTGCAATATAGGTTAGTATTACCGGCCTTTTTCAGGGGTTTAGAGTCAAATCAGTTGTTCATTTTTAACTGACTTTAAACTCATTTAATAGTCTGTATTTGTTTGATTATTAAAGAAATAATATTTTTAGCACAAACATACTTAGGGGATATCCATGCTCAATAACGGGTTCAGTAAAAACATGACAATTGCGGGTTTTGATGATGAATTGTGGCAAGCGATCGAAAATGAAGAATCTCGTCAGGAAGAGCACATTGAATTAATCGCATCTGAAAATTATGCCAGCCCGAGGGTAATGCAAGCGCAGGGATCAGGTTTAACCAATAAGTATGCTGAAGGTTATCCGGGTAAGCGTTACTACGGTGGTTGTGAATACGTAGATATTGCAGAGCAACTCGCAATTGATCGCGTTAAAGAGTTATTCAATGCAGATTATGCCAATGTGCAGCCCCATTCGGGCTCTCAGGCAAATGCCGCCGTTTATTTTGCATTATTGGAAGCGGGTGACACTGTCTTAGGGATGAGTCTGGCACACGGTGGCCATTTAACACATGGTTCAAAAGTGAGTTTTTCAGGTAAATTGTTTAATGCTATTCAGTATGGTTTGAATGAAAAAACGGGTGAAATTGATTACGACCAGGTTGAAGCACTCGCAACTGAACATAAACCTAAAATGATTATTGCAGGATTCTCTGCCTATTCGCGAGTAGTTGATTGGCAACGCTTCCGTGATATCGCAGATAAAGTGGGTGCTTATTTAATGGTTGATATGGCACATGTTGCCGGTCTGATTGCAGCAGGTATTTATCCAAACCCTGTAGGCATTGCTGACGTCACAACGTCAACAACACATAAAACATTACGTGGTCCACGTGGTGGCATTATCCTGGCTAAATCAAACCCGGAAATTGAGAAAAAATTAAACTCAATGATTTTCCCTGGTACGCAAGGTGGTCCTTTAATGCATATTATTGCTGCAAAAGCAGTGGCCTTTAAAGAAGCACTACAACCTGAATTTAAAGAGTACCAACAACAAGTCGTGAAAAATGCGCAAGCTATGGCGAGTGTATTTATTGAGCGTGGTTATGAAGTTGTCTCAGGTGGGACAGATGATCATTTATTCCTCGTTAGCTTTATTGAAAAAGGACTAACAGGTAAAGCAGTAGACGCATGGCTAGGTCAGGCAAATATCACGATTAACATGAATTCTGTGCCAAATGATCCACAATCACCTTTTGTTACAAGTGGTATCCGTGTCGGTACACCTGCTGTTACAACACGCGGTTTTGATGAAAAAGATTGTAGTGATTTAGCTGGATGGATGTGTGACATTATTGATGCTAACGGTGATGACAAAGTGATCAATGACGTTAAAGCGAAAGCATTAGCGCTTTGCAAAAAGAAACCTGTTTATAAATAATGATTAGTTTAGATGCATTGTCCATTTTGTAACGCAGATGATACCAAGGTAATTGATTCCCGCTTAGCGAATGAGGGAGCAATGGTCAGGCGTCGCCGTGAGTGCCAGGCATGCGGTGAACGTTTTACTACCTTTGAATCTGCTGAGCTGGTAATGCCGCATATCATTAAACAAAGTGGGCAACGTGAACCGTTTAATGAGAATAAACTTCGTTCGGGTATTCAGCGCTCGCTAGAAAAACGCCCTGTAGGAACGGATGATATTGAAAAAGCTATTGTGCATATTATGAAGCGCATGCGTGCTACGGGTGATCGTGAAATACCCGCTGATCAAGTGGGTAGTTGGGTCATGGATGAACTGCGTGATTTAGATCAGGTTGCCTATGTTCGCTTTGCTTCAGTCTATCGAAGTTTTGAAGATGTGAGTGCCTTTGAAGAAGAGATTGAGAGGCTAAAACAAGGTCCTTCACCCGAAGTTAAACGGCAACAAAAATCATTGCTACCTGAGGATGATTAATGTCATTTTCTATAGATGATCATAAGTTCATGTCACGTGCTTTGCATTTGGCAAAAAAGGGAATTTATACCACTGCACCAAATCCCAATGTTGGCTGTGTATTAGTAAAAAATGGTGAAATTATTGGTGAAGGCTGGCATGAAAAAGCAGGTGAAGCACATGCTGAAATTCATGCATTAAAACAAGCGGGTAACAACGCGGAAGGTGCAACTGCCTACGTAACTTTAGAACCTTGCTGTCATCATGGGAAAACACCGCCATGTACTGAGGCCTTGATTAAAGCGAAGGTAAGTCGTGTTGTCGCTGCAATGATTGATCCTCATTCAAAAGTAGCGGGACAGGGTTTAAAGCAGCTTGAAGAAGCCGGTATATTTGTTGAGTCAGGATTACTCGAAGAACAAGCCAAAGCCTTAAATTCAGGTTTTATTAAACGTATGCAAAAACGTTTACCCTATGTTCGATGTAAGTTAGCGATGAGCCTGGATGGTAGAACTGCAATGGCATCAGGTGAAAGTAAGTGGATTACATCAGCGGCTGCTCGTGAAGACGTACAACATTTACGTGCCAGAAGTGGTGCTATCTTAACAGGTGTTGGAACTGTGTTAGCGGATGATCCTTCTATGACAGTTAGGCTAGATGGATTTGATAGTCAACCATTACGCGTTGTGGTGGATACTAATTTAAGCATGCCTGCTGATGCAAAAATGTTAAGAGAGCATGGTAAAACTATTTTGATGACATGCAGTGCTGATGAAGCAGTGACACAAGTATTAACAGATGCAGGCGCCGATATTCATATGCTGCCCTATTGTAATGGCAGTGTTGATTTGAAGTCAGTTTTAGAACAACTAAGTGATATGCACATTAATGATGTGTTAGTTGAAACAGGTGCGACATTAAGCGGCGCGATGTTACAAGCGGGTTTAATTGATGAAATTATTATTTATATGGCTCCTGTTTTAATGGGAAATAATGCACGCGGTTTATTTGCATTGCCCGGTTTGGATTCGATGCAGGATAAAATTGAACTCGATATTATTGAGCAAAGATCAGTTGGTCAAGATATACGAATTACAGCAAAAGTTAGGCAACTCAATTGAGATAAATTAATTAAGATATTTTAATTAAACGATCTTAAAAAAGCGAAACGAGATTAACTATGTTTACCGGTATTATTCAATCTGTTGGTGAAGTCGCCACTATCGAGCCTAAAGGCAATGATGCGCGGTTGCGCATTTTAACTAATCAGCTTGATTTGGCAGATGTGCAATTAGGTGACAGTATTGCTGTAAATGGTGTTTGTTTAACTGCAGTAGAATTACCTGGGGATGGTTTCTGGGCAGATATATCAGGTGAAACATTATCCTGCACGACCTTTAAATCTCTTACAGCAGGGACTAAAGCAAATCTTGAGAAGGCATTAACACCAACAACGCGTTTAGGTGGTCATCTTGTTAGTGGTCACGTTGATGGTATTGGAAAGGTAGTGGAACGCTATAATGATGGCCGCTCGGTACGCTTTCATATTCAAGCACCTGATGAAATGGCAAAGTACATTGCTGAAAAAGGTTCAGTTTGTGTTGATGGAATTAGCCTGACTGTTAATGCAGTCAAAGGTGCTGTTTTCGAACTCAATATTGTTCCTCATACTTTGCAGGAAACAACAATGGGACAGTTTAAAGTTGGTACTGAAGTTAACCTGGAAGTTGATATTATTGCCCGTTACCTGGAACGTTTAATTTTGGGTGATAAAGCTGCAGAGAGTAAAAATTCAGGCATTAGCATGGAGATGCTAAGCAAACATGGATTTATTAAATCGTAATTAAATAGATAACTGAAAAGAAAATATTATGGCTTTAAATAGCGCAAAAGAAATTATTGAAGATATACGTCAGGGAAAAATGGTTATCCTGATGGATGATGAAGATCGTGAGAATGAAGGTGATCTCATTATTGCTGCCGATTGTGTGAAAGCTGAAGATATCAACTTTATGGCTAAGTATGGCCGGGGTTTAATTTGCTTAACATTGACGAAGGATCGTTGTGAGCGTTTAAATTTACCGTTAATGGTTCGAGAAAATAACGAAGCTTACTCAACAAACTTTACTGTGAGTATTGAGGCGTCTAGTGGTGTAACAACAGGTATCTCGGCCGCGGATCGTGCCGTGACTGTTCAAGCTGCTGTTGCTCCAGATGCGACGGCTGCAAGTATCATCCAACCAGGTCATATCTTTCCTTTAATGGCTCAGCCTGGCGGAGTTTTAACACGTGCAGGCCATACTGAAGCAGGCTGTGATATAGCACGACTTGCTGGTCGAGAACCGGCATCAGTGATTGTGGAAATACTGAATGAAGATGGTTCTATGGCTCGCCGTCCAGACCTTGAAGTGTTTGCTGAACAACATAAATTAAAAATTGGTACGATTGCAGACTTAATTGAATATCGTATGCGCAATGAAAAAACGATTGAGCGTGCAGCAAATTGTCATATGCCTACTGAAGCGGGCGATTTTAAACTTCATGCATACCGTAATATAATTGATGGACAGGTTCATTTAGCATTAGTGAAAGGCGAGCCTGAGCCTGAGACAGCCACATTAGTTCGCGTGCATGTTGAAAATAGTATGTGTGATATTTTTGGAAGTAATCGTCAGGATTGTGGCTGGCCATTGCGTGATGTCATGAAACGTATTTCAGATGAAGGCGAAGGCGTGGTTATTATTTTACGCCTTGCAGAAGAGTCGAACATGTTGGTGAATATGATTAAACATTATGATATGCATGATAAAGGTGAAGTGCATGCAAATGCTGAGCATAAAGATGATTTACGGACGTATGGTGTTGGTGCGCAAATATTAACAGACCTGGGTGTGCGTAAGATGCGTGTAATGAGTGCGCCAAAGAAAATGCATGCACTTTCAGGGTTTGGCCTTGAAGTAATTGAATACGTTTACGATGAAAATTCATGACTTTTTAGTCAGTACAGCTTGTCATTGCGAGGCAAGCAACGCGAGCCGTGGCAATCTCATAATTAATTGCGCTTTTCTGGAGATTGCTTCGTCGTTACACTTCTCGCAATGACGTTTATTTGAGTAGCAATAAAGTAAAAAAAATTTATTAGGTAAATATGATGAATAATATTAAAAAAATTGAAGGTGATTTGGTTGTTAAAGGTGCGCGTTTTGGCATCGTTATTACTCGCTGGAACAGTTTTGTAGTTGAAAATTTACTCGAAGGTGCTGTGGACTGTTTAAAACGTCATGGTGCAGATGAAAGTAATATTGAAGTTGTTTATGTACCAGGTGCATTTGAAATTCCTTTAGCCGTTAAAAAAATGGCGGCTAGTAAAAGCTATGATGCGGTCATTACTTTAGGTGCCGTGATTCGTGGTGGTACACCGCATTTTGAATATGTGGCTGGTGAATGCGTTAAAGGCATGGCTTCAAGTATGATGCAATATGAAATTCCGGTTGCGTTTGGTGTGCTGACAGTAGATACCATTGAACAAGCCATTGAACGTGCTGGAACAAAAGCAGGTAATAAAGGTGAAGAAGCAGCCTTATCTGCAATTGAAATGGTTAACTTGTTACGTAACATCAATTAAGGCGGAGCAATTAGTGTCAATTACCAGTGATCGTAGTCGGGCTCGACGTTATGCTGTTCAGGCGTTATATGAATGGCAAGTGTCCGGCAATTCACCTAAAGAAATTGAGCAACAATTTCTCATTGAGCATCAAACTCGTAAATTCGATCGGCCTTATTTTCATGAGTTGCTTAGCGGCGTAGCAGACGAAGTTGAACAACTTGATGCTGAAATATCTCCTTTATCAGATCGCCCATTTAAAGAAGTCGATATTGTTGAAAAAGCCATACTCCGTTTAGGATGCTATGAATTAAAAAATCGTATTGATATTCCTTATCGTGTTGTGATTAATGAATCCATTGAATTAACTAAAACATTTGGTGCGGATCAGGCACATAAATTTGTTAATGGAACAATGGATAAACTCGCAGAATCATTACGTCAAGTTGAGGTCGCCGCCAAAAAAGGCGGTTAAGGAAAATTTTGCCGTCTGAGTTTGATATCATCCGGCAATACTTCATGCTTAATGAAGGTCGTGATGATGTTGTACTTGGCATTGGTGATGATGCCGCAATTCTATCCATCCCTGAAAACCACCACTTGATCCAATCGGTTGATACCCTGGTTGCAGGGGTACACTTTCCAGTAGAAACAACACCACAAGATATAGCCTATAAAGCTTTAGCTGTTAACTTAAGTGATATGGCGGCTATGGGGGCAGAGCCGGCCTGGTTTACACTCGCCATTACTCTGCCTGATGACAGTAGCGCATGGTTAGACGCATTTAGTAAAAGCCTGTTCTCTCTGGCAAAAAAATATAATGTACAACTTATTGGTGGTGATACTACGAATGGGCCACTATGTATCTCTATTACAATTAATGGTTTTGTCCCGGCAGGTAAGGCCTTAACAAGAAATACTGCCCAGGTATCGGATAAGATTTATGTCTCGGGTACGATAGGCAATGCAGCATTAGCGCTTGCAGCATGGCAAGGCGATTGTCTGCTTAAAGATGAAACCAGGTCTTTTTTGAATGAGCAATTAAATCGGCCACAACCTCAGGTTGAATTAGGATTGTTATTAAGAGAGTACGCCAGTGCTTGTATTGATATTTCGGACGGGCTTATTGCAGATCTACAACATATTACAGATAACAGTAATGTGGGAGCGGCTATTTATTTTGAAAAAATCCCTCTTTCTAAAGAACTTAAATTGAACTTAACAGATGAAGCGCTTTTATTAGCATTAGTTTTATCTGGTGGGGATGATTATGAGCTTTGCTTTACCATTCCTGAAAATAAGCAAAAAGAATTTGATAGGGTAATGAAAGAGCACGGAATTTCAGTTTCCTGTATAGGAGAAATTGAATTACGTCCGGGGGTTAGATGTTTTTTGAATAATAAAGAAATCGATATTCAAGGAAAGGGGTACGAACATTTTGTTGATTAAATTAAAGGTGAGTTGTGAATAACGTTACGAACATAAAGCCCCGTGATATTATTTTTCATCCGGTACATTTTTTAAGTTTAGGGCTGGGGAGTGGATTATCACCTTTTGCACCCGGTACAACAGGTACACTCCTCGCCGTTTTGCTATATATTCCTTTAGCAACACTTCCTCTCTGGGGTTACATTGCAGTTTTAATCTTGGGTTCACTATTAGGAATATATTTATGTCAGAAAACGACAGACAGGCTGGGAGTAAAAGATCATCCCGCTATTGTCTGGGATGAGTTCCTCGGTTATTGGTTAACGATGTTAATGGCTCCCGCTGGCTGGGAGTGGATTCTTGTTGGGTTTGTGTTATTCAGGCTGTTTGATATATGGAAACCCTGGCCTATAAGTGTAATTGATCACAAAGTGAAAGGTGGCCTTGGGATAATGCTGGATGATTTACTGGCCGGAGCGTATGCTTTAGTTGTTTTACAGCTAAGCTTTTATTTTATTCGCTAAAGTATTTTATCAACTAAAATATTTTATCAACTAAAGATATTACGTATAAATTAACAGCATTGATAACGGAGCATTAAAATGCTAAAAAAATTATGGCTAAAATTAATCCTGACAATTAGCGCTTTTATATTTATTAATTCTGCCTTTGCTAATAATGTTGAAATTATTAAAGTCGTATTAACGAAACAGGCTGGAACCTGGCGAGCAGATGTGACATTAAAACATGCTGATACAGGTTGGGAACATTATGCTGATAGCTGGCGATTAGTTGATAGTAACGGAAATGAAATTGGTAAACGAACGCTTTACCATCCACATGAAAATGAACAGCCCTTTACTCGAACATTAAGTGGTTTTCATCTGCCGAAAGATAAAAAAATTATTTTTATTGAAGCACATGATTTAAAACATGGCTGGTCACCAGATAGAGTGAAAATTGATATGAGTCAAATGACAGGTGATCGATATCAAATTCGCCTCTATTAAATTTAAATTCCAATAAATTTAAATTCCAATAAATTTAAATTCCAGGAGCAACTTAACAAATGAAAAAATTTATTTTTATAGGTTTGTTCTGTTTTATTCCAGCTCAATTTACTTATGCGCTGGATATTATTATTTTAGGCCTTTTTAAAGGCCGCGCCATTGTAAAAATTGATGGAGAACGTCGAACTTTAAAAAAAGGCAAGGTAAGTCCTGAAGGCGTAAAACTGATATCAGCGGATAGTCAAATGGCGATACTCGAAGTTGATGGTCAGCAGCAAGAATATAAACTTGGCCGACATGTTGGTACGAGTTTTAAGAAAAAAGAAAGTGCAGAAGCTAAAATAATGCCTGTTAATGGTATGTACTCAATAGCAGGGTTTATTAATGGACGTCCGGTAAATTTTTTAGTGGATACCGGTGCAACATGGATTGCCATGAATTCTCACCAGGCAAGAAGTTTAGGAATTAATTTTCGCTATATTGGAAAGCGTGGCATGGTATCAACCGCAAACGGTGTTGCTCCTGTTTATAGAATCACTCTTGATAAAGTCAGAGTAGGTGAAATTGAATTAAGCAACGTTGAAGCCGGTGTACTCGAAGGTGCCTCGCCCAGTGAAGTTTTATTAGGTAATTCATTTTTAAATCGTGTGGAAATGCAACGCCAGGGACAAGTGATGTTACTTAAGCAAAAGTTTTAATGTATATTTCACAAACAAAAAAGGCGCTAAATAGTTAGCGCCTTTTTTGTTTTAAATCTTTATAGAATTAATCTTTCGTTTTATCTCTTTCAATTAAGGCATAAGCTGAATGATTATGAATGGATTCAAAATTTTCAGATTCAGCAATATATGAAACAATACGATCATCATCATTTAAGCGGGCTGCAACATCACGTACCATGTCTTCAACAAACTTTGGATTATCATAAGCGCGTTCAGTGATTGCTTTCTCATCCGGGCGTTTTAATAAGCCGTACAATTCACAAGATGCTTCTTGTTCAACCAGATCAATGATTTCTTCAATCCAGACAAAGTCTTTGATTTTAGCGGTAACTGTAACGTGTGAACGTTGATTATGTGCGCCATAATCTGAGATTTTTTTAGAACACGGACAAAGGCTGGTTACTGGAACCAGAACTTTTAAGGTTAATTGATTATCGCCATCGATGATGTCGCCAATAAAAGTAACATCATAATCCATCAAGCTCATCACACCAGAAACAGGTGCTTTCTTATTAACAAAGTATGGGAAGCTCATTTCAATATGACCTGACTCTGCTTCCAGCCTTTCAGTCATTTCTACCATCATATCTTTAAAAGACTTCACTGATATTTCACGTTCATGGTTATTTAAAATCTCCACGAAGCGCGACATATGCGTGCCTTTAAAGTTATGCGGTAAATTCACATACATATTAAAGTTTGCAATGGTGTTTTGTTCACCACCGGTGCGATCTGCAACGCGGACAGGATGACGTATATCCTTGATTCCAACTTTATTAATTGGAATTTGTCGGGTATCTTTTCTGTTCTGCACGTCTTCCATGGCAGTTTTCTTTTCCTGGCTCATATCTTGGCTCATACGAATTCATTTCCAAATTTTTTAACAATAGTTTTAAATATCAACTAATGATTAATCTTCACTGTAGGTGACACAAGCCCGGTCTGTTTCCCATAAGGTGACAGAACTTACCATCACGCCATCAGCATTTAACATGGCAGATAACTCGTTGTACAAGTAGGCTGAGATATTCTCAGCAGTAGGATTTATCTTATCAAAAGGTGGGATATCATTAAGATTATAATGATCCAGTTTTTCGATGAGTTCCCGTGTAGCATCTTTAATGACTTTAAAATCCATTCCCATGCCAACATCATCTAGTTGAGTTGCCGTCACCTGAACTTCAACTTTCCAGTTGTGCCCATGTAAGCGGTTGCATGCGCCTTCATAATTACGAAGGTAATGAGCGGCTGCAAAATCCAGAAGGATTTTCATTGTATATCGTTTTGTCATAATACTTGAGTAATCAGGTTGGGAATTTAAGCGAGTGTGACATGTTTTGCAAGTTCTTCTGTGTCCAGAAAGTCTTCAATGGCGCGCAGTATACCAGAAGTTGATAATCCTGCATCATCCAGAAGCTGTTCGCGACTACCGTGTTCCATGAAAGTATCCGGTAAACCAAGGTTAAGAATACGGTTATGACATTGCTGTTTGAGTAAATATTCATTTACCGCACTGCCTGCACCACCCATAACCGCGTTATCTTCAAGGGTAACCAGGACATCATGGTTACTTGCGAGTTCGAGTATAAGCTTTTCATCTAATGGCTTCACAAAGCGCATATTTGCAATGGTGGCATTTAATCTTTTGGCTACGTGCGTGCCTTCGGCTAAAACATTACCAAATGACAAAATGGCAATATTACTGCCTGTGCTGCAAATCTCACCTTTACCTACCACTAGAGTCTCAAGTCCGGGCTCTATTGTGGTCGCGGGGCCAATTCCACGTGGGTAGCGGATCGCTGAAGGGCTATTAAGTTTGAATCCGGTACTTAACATCTTGCGGCATTCATTTTCATTACTCGGCGCCATAATGGTCATATTTGGAATACAGCGTAAATAGCTTAAATCGAAGCTCCCTGCGTGGGTGGCGCCATCCGGGCCAACAAGGCCGGCACGATCAATTGCAAATAAAACAGGTAAGTTTTGCAAAGCCACATCATGTATGAGTTGGTCATATGCGCGCTGTAAAAAAGTTGAGTAAATAGCGACTACAGGTTTTAAACCATCACAGGCCATACCTGCGGCAACCGTAACAGCATGTTGTTCAGCGATACCGACATCGAAGTAGCGATCTGGGAATTGTTCTGAGAATTCAACCAGGCCAGATCCTTCTCGCATGGCAGGTGTAATCGCGACGAGTTTGTCGTCAGCCTTCGCCATGTCGCATAACCATTGGCCAAAAACTTGAGTGTAAGTGGGTGTTTTTGCGGAAGATTTTTCAAGTTTCCCAGATTCTGGACAGAACTTGCCCACACCGTGGTAGGCAATAGGATTTTCTTCCGCCGGGCTATAACCTTTGCCTTTAGTGGTGACCACATGCAGGAATTGTGGACCCGGAAGTTGGCGCAGGTTACTGAGGGTTTTGACCAGAGTATCCATATCGTGTCCATCAATTGGGCCAATATAGTTAAACCCTAATTCTTCAAATAAGGTGCCAGGCACAACCATGCCTTTAACGTGTTCTTCTGCACGGCGTGCGAGTTCCCACACTGAAGGCATCTTGCCCAGAACCTTTTTACTGCCCTCGCGCATGCTCGAATACAGCTTGCCGGAAAGCAATTTTGCAAGGTAGTTCGACATGCCGCCGACATTCGGTGAGATGGACATATCATTATCGTTGAGAATGACGAGCAAGTTCGCATCTAAATCACCGGCATGGTTCAGGGCTTCAAAGGCCATACCTGCGGTTAATGCACCATCACCTATAATCGCTGCGACACGACGCTCACTATTTTGTTGCTTAGCTGCAATTGCCATGCCCAGAGCAGCACTGATAGAGGTACTTGAATGACCAACACCAAAGGTATCGTAGGGACTCTCTTCTCGACGAGGGAAGCCGCTAAGACCATTTTTTGTCCTGATACTCGACATTTGTTCTCGACGCCCAGTGAGAATTTTATGTGGATAGCTTTGATGGCCCACATCCCAAACGAGGCGATCTTCCGGGGTATCAAACACATGATGTAAGGCCACCGTGAGTTCGACCGTGCCCAGTCCTGAAGAAAGGTGGCCA
Source organism: Gammaproteobacteria bacterium (assembly GCA_026197095.1). GTDB lineage: Bacteria > Pseudomonadota > Gammaproteobacteria > UBA6429 > Thiohalophilaceae > JAGLTQ01. Next base: position 1,293 of record JAPHTF010000081.1, on the reverse strand, counting down.
CCTGATTTACTCACCGACTGAATAATAAATTCACGTAATTCATCCGCCAGCTCGGTTAATTGAGCAACAGACAGTGCCTTCATTTGTGAAGGGTTATCTATTTGCTGGAGCAGGGATTCTGTATTCTTTTCAGTCATAAGGATGGATCATGAGCTTCGAGCTCAAAACATGCAAGTAGAAAGGTCAAATAAGACTTAGTAATTGCGTTTCACTATATAGTCAGCCAACCAGCGCAACGGCTCGGCCTTATCGGTAAAGATGTTGAGGCTTTCATGGGCTTCTTTGTGTAATTCTGCGGCCATTTCACGGGCACCATCCAGACCTAGTAGAGCAGGATAGGTAGGTTTATTCAGCGCTATATCTGCACCCTGTGTTTTGCCTAATGTCTCTGTATCACTGGTGACATCTAGAATGTCATCCTGAATCTGAAAAGCCAGACCAATACATTTAGCATAATGATCCAGGTTTTTGAGCTGTGAGTTTTCAATATTGGGTTGGCACAAAGCCCCCATTTTTACGCTTGCGCGGATTAATGCCCCTGTTTTGTGCACATGCATATCTTCCAATTCTGCAATATTGAGTGACTTACCTACTGATGCCAGGTCAATGGCCTGGCCACCGGCCATGCCGCGTGAGCCACTTGCAACCGCTAATGCATCAAGGATATCCAGCTTCTTTTCTGCAGGAATGGTATGAGGTAAACCGTGAGCGATGGTATGGAATGCAAGGGATTGTAAGGCATCACCCGCGAGAATGGCCTGTGCTTCGGTAAAGGCTTTATGACAGGTCGGTTTACCTCGACGTAAATCGTCATCATCCATCGCGGGTAAGTCATCATGAATAAGTGAATAGGCGTGGATAAATTCCACTGCGCTTGCGGGTGCATCTAACGCGGTTGCATCCGCAGAAACTGCATAACCCGCGGCATAAACGAGAATAGGGCGTATACGCTTACCGCCATTTAATACCGAGTAACGCATTGCTTGGTGTAGTAGAACGGGGTTAATATCTTCAGAAGGAAGCCATTTATCGAGGCTTTTCTCTGAACGTTGACGCCATTGTTCTATTAGATGTTCTGTATTTGTTGTCACGTTTATTTTTTATCGCCGGTTGTAATAAAATGCAGTCATTGCGAGCGAGAGCACGGCAATCTACTAGTTTAAGACCATTTATAGTGAGATTGCTTCGTCGCTATGTTCCTCATGCTCCACGCAATGACGTGTAGTGGATATGAATATTGGGTCATTCTTCAGCCAGGTTATCATTTTTTTGACTCATTCTTCGCCAGGTTAT
>JAPHTF010000033.1 GCA_026197095.1 Gammaproteobacteria bacterium | reverse complement strand
TTAGCACCTCTCAATGAATTCACCCCTTCTGCAAAAGTCTGACCAGACAATATACCTAAGCTCAACACCATTACTATATTAATTACAGTTGACCTTTTCATGGCGCAACCTCCTTCTTATTAGCCACGTTTAAAAGCGTGGAATTATTAAAACGATTAGAGTATGAAAAAACATTTTTAGCGCAGACGTCAATGCAACGCCCACAGTTAGTACAATTCACATCCATAATTACCGGACCTATCCCTTTACCTTTTCCTTTTAGCGCAGGTTTTATTACCTGCTCTTCAGGGCAAACCATAAAGCAATCCATGCAGTCATCACATTGTTCTCGTTTACTTGCGCTGACCCGCAACAAACTATAACGTCCCAATATGCTATAAAAAGCGCCAACCGGGCAAAGGTGGCCACACCACCCTTTACGACTGATTAGCAAATCAAAAAGAAAAATACTAACCACAACCATTACTGCAAAACCTGAACCGAAAATAATACCGCGGTGTACTATCGAGACAGGATTTATCAACTCCCACGCTATCGATGTTGTGATAGCAGCCAATAATAACGTCATCAATAATATCCAATAACGCGTTTGAGCTGAAAACCGTGCACCACCTTTAATATGTAAACGTCTGCGTAACCAGTCAGCTGCATCGGTAACAATATTTATCGGGCAAACCCAGGAACAAAATACGCGTCCACCAACCAACAAATAAAAAACGGTAACAATAATTGCACCAATAAATGCGGTACTGACTATTTCATGCCCGGCAACAAATGACTGTAATAAAATATATGGGTCAGTCAGCGGTAAAACTTCTAAGGTTAAACTTGAAGTTAAATTGCCCTTTACTATCCAGTAACCAAACAACGGTCCAACTAAAAATACGATTAAAATCGATAACTGTGTAAGCCGTCTTAACAATAACCACTGATGTGCTTGCCACCAGCCTTTTTCTGCTATGGCTGCTTTTCCGGCATCTTCTGGTAAGCTAGCCGTCATTCAGGTAAATCCTTCATTAATCCCTGACCTTCATGCTCATATTTCAAACCTTCAGGTAAGTTGTATTTATGTTCTTGATCAGGTGTTACTAAACTCTTGCCTGCTTTTTCTTTTTCCTCCCAGCCTAAGCGGTAGTGGTGACCTAATTCGCCTTTTGCCAGTTTAAGAGGAAATATCTTGATTGCCGCTTCTTCCAAAACGCATGCGCGTTCACATTTGCCGCAACCGGTACAACTATCAGAATGAACTACGGGGATAAATAATGTATGTTTTCCACTGCGTTCATTATGTCTGGGTTCTAACGTAATCGCTTTATTTATCAATGGGCATACTCGGTGACACACGTCACAACGTAACCCCTGATAATTCAAACATGTTTCATGATCAACAATTACCGCAAGTCCCATTCTTGCGTCATCAATATTGGTTAATTCTTTGTCTAACGCTCCTGTCGGACATGCCTTAACGCAGGGTATGTCCTCACACATCTCGCAAGGAATTTTACGAGCGGTAAAGTATGGTGTTCCTAGCGCAATATCATCAGAGAATGTCGATAACTTTAAAATATCGTATGGACAATCTCGTACACACAAACCACAACGCACGCACGCGCTTAAAAAATCTTTTTCATTTTTAACACCCGGCGGCCTGAGTGCTGTTGCCGGTAATGAATGTGTCTGGCGTGAATAAACCCCCAAACCGAGCCCAAGTAAACTAACACCGCAAAGGGTTCTTGCAGTGTCCTGCATGAACCGCCTACGGCTGGTATTAATTTGTTGACTTTTTGCATTCATTTTTACAACAATGGTTTTACTATACTTTTTCTACTTTAACGGCACATTTTTTATAATCCGTTTCTTTAGATAAAGGATCTGTTGCATCTAAAGTCAATTTATTGATCAATCGACCTGCATCAAACCAGGGTACGAAAACCAAACCTTCCGGTGGACGATTTCGACCACGTGTTTCAACACGTAAGCTAATATCACCACGACGACTTGCCACCTTGGCAACCATGCCACGACGTAATCCACGTTTTTTAGCATCTTCAGGATGCATGAACATCACCGCATCAGGGAAGGCACGATATAACTCGGGTACGCGACGGGTCATAGAACCAGAATGCCAGTGTTCCAGTACACGACCGGTTGATAACCATAAATCGTATTCTTTGTCCGGGCTTTCTGCTGCAGGTTCATATGGCGCAAAAATGATCTTCGCTTTACCATCTTTCTGCCCATAGAACTTAACGCCCTCACCTTTTTTAACAAAGGGATCAAAACCTTCACGATATCGCCATAGTGTTTCTTTACCATCAACTACAGGCCAACGCATGCCACGTGCTTTGTGATAGGCATCAAACTCACCTAGGTCATGACCTATCTTCGGACCTTGAGTACCGAATGTACGGTACTCTTCAAACAAGCCTTTTTGCAGATAAAAACCAAAATCATCCATCTCACTATTAGCATATTGATTACCCGCTTCATCAGTAATTTGTTGTTTTGGATATTTATCAACTTGTCCATTTTTAAACAGAACATCATATAGTGTTTTACCTTTAACACCGGGTTGCTTTGCAATCAGATCAGCAGGCCAAACTTCTTCTATTTTAAAACGTTTAGAGAATTCAACTATCTGCCATAAATCTGATTTTGCTTCACCCGGCGCATTAACCTGTTGACGCCAGAATTGAGTTCGGCGCTCAGCATTACCATAAGCTCCTTCTTTTTCTGTCCACATGGCGGTAGGCAAAATCAAGTCAGAAGCCATCGCGGTAACTGTTGGGTAGGGATCGGATGTAACAATAAAATTCTCTGGATTACGGTAACCAGGATAAGTTTCTTCATTAAAGTTTGGGGCAGCCTGAACATTGTTGTTGCACATAACCCAGTATGCATTGAGCTTGCCGTCTTTTAACATACGGTTTTGTAATACAGCGTGATAACCTGGTTTTTCTGGGATGGTGCCTTCAGGTAACTTCCAAACTTTCTCGGCAAAATCACGGTGGTCTTTATTATTAACAACCAGGTCAGCAGGAAGTCGGTGTGCAAAGGTTCCTACTTCACGCGCAGTGCCACACGCAGATGGCTGGCCAGTTAATGAGAAGGGGCTGTTACCTGGCTCTGAAATTTTACCGGTTAATAAGTGAATATTGTAAACCAGACCATTAACCCAAACACCACGCGTATGCTGGTTAAAACCCATAGTCCAGAAAGAAGTGACTTTCTTTTTAGGATCAGCATAAAGTTTCGCAAGTTCGAGTAAGTTCTTTTTAGGAACATTACTTAACTTAGATGTGTATTCAAGGTCATACTTGGCAACTGATTTTTTATACTCTTCAAAACTAATTGCCGTTAACTTACCACCTGTGCCCGTTTTCTTTTTCTCTAACGGATGTTCAGGGCGTAAACCATAACCAATATCTGTTACTGTTTTAGTAAAGTTAACATTACTCTCAATAAATTTTTTGTCATATGCATTGTTTTCGATGATGTAATGCGCAATATAATTCGCAATCGCCAAATCTGTTTGTGGTGTAAATACCATGCCGTTATCAGCTAAATCAAAACAACGATGTTTGAAGGTCGACAGCACATGTACAGATGAACCGGGCTTCGTTAAACGGGTATCACTTAAACGTGACCAGAGAATCGGATGCATTTCTGCCATGTTAGCGCCCCATAATACAAAGGCATCTGCATGTTCTAAATCATCATAACAACCCATCGGTTCATCCGCACCGAAAGCACGCATAAATGCGCCTACCGCTGAAGCCATACAATGGCGTGCATTTGGATCAAGATTATTTGAACGGAAACCGGCTTTTAATAACTTGGATGCCGCATAACCTTCCCAAACGGTCCATTGACCAGAACCAAACATACCCACTGAGGTGGGGCCTTTCTTTTTAAGTGCGTCTTTCCACTTTTCAGCCATGACATCAAACGCTTCGTCCCAGCTGACTTCAGTAAACTCACCTTCTTTATCGTATTTTCCATCCGTCTTACGTAACAAAGGTTTGGTCAGGCGATCTTTACCGTACATAATCTTGGAGAGGAAATAACCTTTAATACAGTTTAATCCACGGTTCACCGGCGCATCGGGATCACCTTGTGTTGCTACAACACGTCCTTCTTTTGTGCCCACTAAAACACTACAGCCTGTACCACAAAAACGGCATGCGGCTTTATCCCAGCGGATTTTATTACTACCGGCTTGTGCCATCGCTGAATCAATACCTGGTATGGTAATGCCAGCCGCTGTAGCTGTTGCAGCAATTGCATTTGTTTTTATAAAGTCTCTACGGCTAAGTTTCATAATTGCGCCTCCTCCAATGTGTAATCACTACAAGTGCCTGATGTACATGATGATGTATCATCTTCAAGTAAAACATCATCACCACTTAATGTTTCTAAATCTTCGTTATGTTGATAAACCATGGCGACTGACATTACACCCGGCATATCCTGAAATTGCATGACCTGATCTGCCAATGCATTAATATTTTGATGCTCAACTGTCACGACGAGTTTGCCATTTTCTGCAGCATGCACTTCCACACCATTAATAGCATTTAAATTTGTTTCTACTAATTCCGATTGTTTTGGTGCTGCATAAACAATCACACCACTAATATTCATGATGCATTCTCCTTAATTTGAACATTCCGGAACGCTACATTCTGATGCTGTTCATTTTCAGTAAATTGATAAGATAATTTAATTGCCTGCCCCGGACATGGTTTAACGCAAGCACCACAACCCGTACATTTTTCAAGGGCTAACACGGGTGGACTGACACTTCCTGCTCTTGGGATAAAACTTATCGCTTCTGTTTCACATTGTTCTTTACAAATAACACAAACAACATTTTTAAAAGAAAGGCATGCATCTGTTACGAGGGCTTTTAATGACCAGGGATTGTCATCAAGTGAAGTAAATAAATCTTCTGAGCAACTTTCGATACAACCCATACAAAAAGTACACTCACCGCGACTAAAGTTAAGCTCAGGAAAACCTCCATCACCTTTTACAATGATTTTTTCAGGGCAAGCCGTTATGCAATCACCACAGCGTGAACATATGTCGACAAATTCAAGCTCATCGCGCACCCACGGTAACCGTACCGGTTGCTGATGGGGATTAAAGTTGGCTTTTAATAAAGCCCTACGTGATAGCATTTCCTTTGTTCGTTCCACTTAAGATTCTAAAATAGAAGCATATGCTAACGTATAGGTATTTTGAGTCATTGACTTATATCAAAAATTTAAAATTAAATGTCGTTACTATAACTTACTATTTTGCAATGTTATTAATTGACTTATATAAGCTTAATTAATATAAAAATATATAATTAAAAATAAACTTATTAAACTTGATGGAAGTAACTTTTACGCTAACAAATAACTCAGTATTTTTATCATGTATTTTAGTGGCTGGTACCGGCTGAGCGATTTATCTTATTAAAAACGTTATATTTACCTGAAGGTTTTTTCATCGGAATACGTTTGATTTCTTTTAATGTATCAGCATTATAAATAATGAGTTCACCATCCATATCCCAAACGCTGAGTAAAACATGTTTACCATAACGATCAAATTCTACATGTGCGGCATTTTTACCTGGCGAGGGTTTTAATGTTTTAACAATTTCCAAAGTCTTTTTGTCGATTATATGCACCGCTTCATTATTCGGACCAAAAAAAACATCTGCCCAGGCATAAGGTGAATTCTCATGGCTGCGCATAAAAAAACCCGGCCCTAATGTTTTAATATTCTTAATCGTTTTCCATGTTGTCATATCGACAATACTGATTTCTGACTTTTTAATATTCGGCGTTGCCAGCACTGGACGACCTTTGTATTCCCAGGTAATGCCCGATCCTAAATGCGGTAAACCTGTTAATTCCAGGCTAGCCACTTTACGACGAATATTAAGATCAATAACCTGTCCACTTTTAGCATTACGGCCAGAACCGATTAAATGGGTATAAGATTGATCAAACTGAAAGTCATCCAGGTAATCATCAAGTTCAATACGCCTTATAGGAAACGGGCTTTTATCTTCAATTCCTTCTTTTTGTCTATAATCATGGACTAATCCATTATAAACGGGCTCATGCTTATCGTTATAATAAATTTCCCACACTTCGGGGATATCTTTAAGCGCGGCAATAAAACTGTTCCTTGGTGTCGCGGTGTAAACTGCACTCACTCGGGATGTTTTACCTTCTTTGCCTTTAACCGGAATGACTTTTATCGGTTTAAGATTTTCAGCATCTAATAAAACCAGGTTATGCGGTAAATAATTTCCTACCAAAACCGTTTTTCCATCACCGGATACCGCGACATTTCGTGTATTAATGCCCGCTCTTATTTCTACAACCGTTTTTAAATTATAAATATCATATTTACTGATCCAGC
>JAPHTF010000070.1 GCA_026197095.1 Gammaproteobacteria bacterium | reverse complement strand
TATTGCTTATTTATTAAAACCCGTACGTAAAGAAAAACTTGAAAAAGCCATTCAATCGGCAAAACGCCTTAACCGCGCACAACTGCAAAGCATTCAACCGGAAGAGAGTGAAGCTAAAGAAGATTATCTCAGTGTTCGTATTCACAGCGGCCTACGAAAAATAGATATACATGAAATTTTTTATTTTCTGGCTGAACATAAATATGTCACGGTTAAATACCGTGGTGGTGAAGTGTTAATTGAAGATTCACTAAAAAGTCTTGAAACACGTTTTGATAACAGTTTCATTCGCATACATCGAAACGCGTTAATCTCAAAACAACAACTTGTGGCGATAAGAAAAGATCAACAAGGTCGCTACTTAACCGAGTTAAAAGATGTGGATGAAAAAATTGAAGTCAGTCGGCGACACGTTGCCGCGGTGAGAAAGTTTCTGGGCTAAAAATATTTTTGGATTATTAAATTAGTCAATTAACAGGGACTGCTGATCTTTCAATTTTGAGCTCTTTTAACAAAAATAACGCACTGTCATTGCGAGAGAAGCAAAGCGAAACGTGGCAATCTCCATAAAAAGTGACTCTTTACCATGAGATTGCTGCAGTCATTTTATTCCTTCGCAATGACGCGCTCTTCTTTGTTATAGGCTAAACGGTGAGTTTACTCTGCTAATATTAAAATTGATCAATATAAAATATTAAATGAAAGATCAGCACGCTCAAATAAAGGACAGGAAATATAAACAATGAAGTTACCTATCTACCAGGTTGACGCTTTTGCCAGTAAAGCCTTTACAGGAAATCCTGCTGCAATATGTCCATTACAAGATTGGCTTACAGATGAGGTGATGCAGTCGATAGCAGAAGAAAACAATCTCTCTGAAACAGCTTTTTTTGTTGCAACAGAAAAAGGCTTTCATATTCGCTGGTTCACCCCAACAACAGAAGTTGAGTTGTGCGGCCACGCAACACTTGCTGCTGCGTTTGTTATTTTTAATGAGCTCAATTACCAGGGCAATAGCATTTCATTTGAATCAAAATCGGGACTTTTAACCGTTGTTCAAAAAGAATCACTTCTGGTGATGGACTTCCCTGCTCAACCCGCCACAGCCTGTGATTTACCTGCAGCGATAAAACTCGCTTTTGATATAGAGCCCTCTGAATGCCTGCAATCACAGGACTATATTCTCGTCTTTGATCATGAGGCTGAGGTGTTAAATGCAAGACCTAAACTTGAGCACTTAAAAAATATTGAGTTACGCGGGGTGATTATTACAGCAAAATCCAGTCACTATGATTTTGTATCACGTTTCTTTGCCCCTAAATATGGTATTAATGAAGATCCGGTAACCGGATCAGCTTACACTCAGTTGACACCCTACTGGGAAAAGAAATTAGGAAAAAAAAGTTTCCATGCAAAACAACTCTCAAGCAGAGGCGGCGAGGTCTATTGTGAAGCATTAGGGGAACGCGTCTCTATCGCAGGAACTGCTATTAAATACCTGCAAGGTGAAATAACCATTTAAAAATAAAAATGGCATAATAATTTTATAAAAATAAGTATACGGGTTAAGCAGGAGAGCATTATGCAAATCGTTTTAGCAATTGCAGGGTTACTGATTGGTTCCATGTTAGGCCGGCATGGCGGCTGGCTTTATGGTGCCTTAGCGGGTTTTGCTATTGGCGCCTGGCTGAATACTGAAAACAAGGTTAAAAAACTGCAGGAAGAATTAACTAATCTCAAAAATCGCGTTCAGTCCTATTCAGAAGTCAAGCCTGAAACAACAACTGAATCAAATGAACCACAACCTGTACAGGCAATAGCGAAAGATGTCGTCGATAAACCTGAAACGACTCCGGTTAAAGAACCCCTCGCCGTTCAGACTCCGGTTGAAACTCAAACAGAAAAAAAACCTGTTACAGAAACTAAACCCATTAGCATTAAAGAACCTTATTCCGAAGAACCCTATACCCCGCCACCCTTACCCATGCCGATTGATCATGCCATCAGCTGGCTTAAAAACTTTTTCACCACGGGCAACATTATTGTCAAAGTCGGCGTAACGGTATTATTTTTTGGTATTGCCTTCCTGGTTAAATATGCTGCTGAGAGGAGTGTTTTCCCGATTGAATTACGTTTAGCCGGTGTCGCGCTGGTAGGCGTTGTTATGCTAGGAATCGGTTGGCGTTTACGCGAGAAAAAAGCTGCCTACGCCCTAGTATTACAAGGTGGCGCCTTAGCCGTTTTATATCTCACGGTGTTTTCTGCCTTACGCCTTTATGACTTATTACCGCCGACGTTTGCCTTCGGTATTTTATTTGCTTTTGCTGCCTTTTCAGCTGCGCTGGCAGTTTTACAAAACTCACGTGCACTTGCGGTGCTGGCATTGAGTGGTGGCTTCCTTGCACCAATATTAACCTCAACCGGCAGTGGTAACTATGTTGCATTGTTTAGTTATTATCTTGTACTTAATCTTGGTATTTTTGCTATCGCCTGGTTTAAATCATGGCGTTTATTAAATGTACTCGGCTTTCTATTTACCTTTGTGGTCGCCACCGCATGGGGCTTAAATTCATATAGCCACGCGGACTTTTCAAAAACAGAACCTTTCCTTATTGCGTTTTATTTATTGTATGTTGCCATCTCTGTTTTATTTGCTATTCGCCAGCCGGTGCAACTTAAAGGTTATGTTGATAGCACATTAGTGTTTGGTGTACCTCTAGTGGGCTTTAGTTTGCAAGCCGGTATGGTGCATCATATTGAATATGCACTCGCCTGGAGCAGTATTGTGCTTGCTGCTTTTTATATCGGCTTAGCAACCATCTTGTGGCAACGCCTAACCGCAGAATTTAGATTAATCTGTGAAGCCTTTTTAGCACTTGGCGTTATGTTTGCCACACTCGCCGTACCTTTTGCATTAGATGCCAACTGGACAGCCGGTACCTGGGCATTAGAAGGTGCCGCTGCTATATGGATTGGTTGTCGCCAGTCCCGGCTGTTACCACGCTTATTGGGTTATGTATTACAAGTTGCCAGTGCGTTTAGTTACTTCTCAGCTTTCACTTATAGTGCTGAAGAGGCCTTCTTTATCTTTAACAGTATATATATTGGCGCATTAATCATTTCACTTTCAGGCATCTTCATTGCGTACCAGTTAAAAATTAATCATGATGCTTTAAAAAATGATAACAATGACGCCAAGCCTAAACTCATACCACAAGAAAAACTTTTATCTGTTCCTTTTCTTGTATGGGGATTAGTCTGGTGGACTGCGGCAGGTGTTTATGAAATAAGCGATTATTTCTCCTCTCAAGTTACCCCTTTGTTGCTTATACTCTTTGCCACTTTTTCAGCGACACTGGTTCAGTGGCTTAAACAAAAACTCGAATGGGCAGAGTTACGTCATCCCGCGTTGTTATTAATGCCCGCGTTATATGTATTATTCCCTTATGTAATATTAGAAAATGAACATCCTTTTGCTGACTGGAACATAGCCAGCTGGGCAATTGCGCTGATTGCTCACTTCTGGATATTACGAAAATACGATAACGAACAAACACAACATACCAGCATTCTTCATATCGTTGGTTTCTGGTTTATTGTCCTCTTATTTACTGTAGAGGCAACCTGGCAGGTTGATCACTATGTCCATGGCGCAGATACCTGGCCACTCATTATGACCGGCATTATTCCAACACTCTTTATGATGCTGATGTATGTTCATGGTCAAAAACTTAGCTGGCCGGTCGCCAGGCATCAAAAACAATATCAAGTTCACGCGCTCAAACCCATCGGCATTGGCATATGGATCTGGTTTATTGTCATGAATATTTTTAATGATGGTAATGCAACGCCGCTGGCTTACTTGCCTTTTATCAATCCATTAGACATTGTTTTAGCTGTACAACTATTGGCTTTAATTTACTGGCTACGTATGCCTTTGAGTTTTGAAGACTGGAATGAACGCCACTGGCGCTTTGATAGCAGCAAATTACTATTAGCCCTGTCTATTTTTCTCTGGTTAAATACCATGTGGTTGAGACTGGCTCACCATATGTGGCATATTGATTTTGATCTCTCAGATATGACGCAATCACGGCTGGTGCAAACAGGTATCGCGATACTCTGGAGTGTCACCGGACTTTCCTGCATGATGATGGGCGCACGTAAAAATATGCGCAGTGTCTGGATTGCAGGAGCCATTGTGATGGCTGCCGTGGTTATCAAACTCTTTATGTTTGACCTGGCCAACACCGGTACCGTTGAACGTATTATCTCATTTATCTCAGTTGGTTTATTATTATTAGTTGTCGGATATTTTTCACCGGTACCACCCGCACAAAACAAAGATAAGGAATTACAAAATGAAGTTTAAACTGGCACTCCTTTTAATCATTTTCAGTATGCCAAAATTTATTTTGGCTTTAACTGAAAATGACTTTGCTTATATCGCTGAAACACAAACCAGCCTGAACACCCCTTTTTACGAGCTGGAAATTCCGACCATCGTTTATGAAAGCATTACGCGTGCTGACTTAGGTGATTTACGAGTATTGAATGGTGAGGGTCAGGTTGTGCCGCATGGATTAAGAACAATAGCGGCCAAGCGAAGTCAGAAAACCGAAACAATAAATGTTCCTTTTTTTCCTCTTTACCAGCAAACCGGACAAACCACCACGGATCTGCATTTAAACATTAAAAGAAATTCACAGGGTGAAGTTATTAATATTCACAGTCGTCTACCTAAAGATACTAAAGACAATCGCTTGTCGGGTTATCTATTAGATTTACGTGAATGGAATAAACCTGTGCAACAAATAAAAGTAAACTGGAAAAACTCAGGCAATGCGTCTTTTATTCGTAAATTAAAGGTTTCAAAAAGTCATGATCTCGAACACTGGCAAGTTGTAGCAACGGGTAAAGCATTGGTAAACATGTCTTACCAAAACCATCACTTGGTGGAAAATACTATTAACGTGACGAGTGCGCAAACCCATTATTTACGCCTTGAATTTGAAGACCAGCAACCTGGCCTTGAACTCGAAAGTATCCAGGTCATTAATACTCAATCATCCCGTACTAAAAAAGAAAACTGGAAAACAGTTTCAGTACAAGCAGAAAAAATTTCGGGTGAATATGTTTTTGACAATAATTTAAAGTCTCTCGTTCGCCAGTTAGAGATTAAGCTTCCTGAAAATAATACAGTTGTTAACGTACAAGTTTTATCAAGAACAAATCCTGAACAGGTATGGCGATATCGCGGTTCATCATTGCTCTACCGTTTATCTGTCAATGGCGCGAACATTGAAAAATCCACCGTTAATATTTCAGCCAACAATGATGCACAATGGCTGTTACGCTTTGATCAACAAGGCGGGGGAATTGGAACAGGTTCACCTGAGGTAAAATTATCATGGCAGCCACAACAATTAATTTTTGTCGCCCGGGGCGAGCCGCCTTACCGTGTTGTTTGGGGCAGCACCCGTGTTAAGCCGGTGAACATAAATGCGAATCAATTATTACCCAACATGACTAATCATAGTGTCAAAAATGAAAATATGATCAGTGAAGCACTTTTATTGCCCAGGACAATGCGTCCGGTGAATACACAAGTACTGCAACCTAAAGAAAAAGAAATAAACTGGCAATACTGGATTTTATGGAGCGTACTGGTAGGTGCTGTACTGATGTTAATCTGGATGGCTGTTAGATTAATGAAGAAAATGGCAGATTAATAGTTAGAGAACCTCCCATTACTTTAGCGAATACGTAAATGATTAATGAAGAATTTATAGATATATTAAAGTCAATACTGCGACAACCCAGCGTTGTTGGTGCTGAACATTCTTTTTTCAGGGTGCTGCAGCGTGAGCTTGAAGAAAGAGGAGCTAAAGTAACCTGGTACGAGGGGCTCCTGGTTGCTCAAGGCAGCGAGCCTTTGAGTACGATGTATTCAGTGCACATTGATCGTCATGGTCTTATTTGTACAGGGCCAAATGAATTTCAATACGCAGCATTTGTTTCCGCCAATAGATCTGATCTTTTAGGAAATTCCGTTTCAGAAGAGTTGATGTCAAAAATTACCGGGCGGTATACGGGTGAACAGGTTTATGCTTATGAACCCTGGTCTGGTATTTACAGGGGCAACGGCATAATCAAAAATTCATATGTGTGTGAATTTCGCAACAACCTCATTTTTGAGGTTGAAGGACTCGAAGATGTTGTTGCTGGTACACCTATAGCGTTTAAAGATAAGCTGAATGTTGTTGATGGAAGGCTCGAAGGCCAGCTAGATAATGTTTTATCTGCTGCTGCACTGGTTCATTTATTTAGCATGGGTTTTAAAGGCACGGCTTTTTTCACAGCACAAGAGGAGGCGGGTAAAAGCTGGCGTTATCTACTTGAATGGTTTCGCCGATTTGGAGGCTCTACAAACCGACTCTTTGTGCTCGATACCAGTCCATTTCCGAATGTTGAAGCGGCCAATGCACAATTACTTGTACTAAGAAAAAAAGACGCCAACGCCTCTTTTAATATTGAAAGCACGCAACAAATTGAAAATCTGTGTAAAGAAATAGGCTTTAGCTATATATATAAAGATAATTACGTTGAACGGGAAAATGAAAAATTAGTAGCACTAGGTGAAAAACCTAAATCTTTGGGAAGTACGGAGATGGGAAGAATAATCGCAGCTTCAAACGGCATGGTTAGTGGAACGACAATTCAGGTACCTACCATAGGCTACCACACCATGAAGGAGTCAGTATCTCTGGAGTCTGTCGCTGCATATATTAATTTGTTAATGAAACTTGTTGAAGGTGATAATTAAAATTATATTCTTTTAAAGGAGTAAATTTATATGTTAATGATTGAATATAAAGAGATAAGCTGGTGGTATTGGTTTGTTACAGCGGGTCTGCTGACATACGGCGTCACTGGCCATGTTTCTGGCTTTATATTGGCTATTGCTCTTACTGTTTTTCAACTCATTCATTTCAGCTTCCGCGATAAGAACATTACTTCTTTTCCTATACAGGTACGTTTTTGGTATTTAATGCTCCTGCTTATTGCCCTTCCTGCACCCTTGCAGTTGATATACTGGATCCCGACTATTGGCACATGGGCACAGATTATTTTTGGCTACTGCGCAATGGCTCGCTGTGTATCATTATTACCCTGGAATCGCAGTGTCCCTTTTACATTTTCCCTGGTATTCAAAACTTTTTTTTCTCGTCCGGTCAGGGGTAATATATTGCAAGGCTTCGCTGTCCGCTAATAACGGTGTGTACATCACAAATCTATAATTTAGCCGTTATATACAAAAAAGGAATTAACTAGAATCAGATAAAAACGCAAGGAGGCTTCATGAACACTCATTCTTCTGCATCATGCGAACTCGTCAATACATATGAAGTTTTAGAACACGTTATGGGAATTAATGGCTTACATCCCCATTCGCTTGATTCAATCAATACGCTTTTCCAGAAAATATCGGATCATACAAAAAACAAAAAAGGGATCGTCCTTGATGTTGGATGTGGTAGCGCTTATGGCACGTATAAACTTTCCTGCATGCTAGAACCAGACGTATCTGTAATTGGCATCGATATTAATAAAAAATCTATAAGCTATGCACAATCGCGGTATGCAAATAAAAATAACCTTTCCTTCTATGTTGGCACGCTTGAACAATTCAACAATGAGCATCCGGGTTTAAATATCATCGGCATACTTTCTGTATCGGTCAGTATGTTTTTTCTTGATACTCAACACTTTTACCAAACAGCAAATAAAATGCTGTCTTATGGCGGTATATTTGTTGATGCACCTTTTGTTTTTAGTAGCGATAAAAATAAACTTAAAGATTCATTTAAAGATAAGACTTATCAGATATGTGGGTGCAATATGCAAATGCATACCACAACCGAGCTTAGTCAGTTTATGCAAACGGCTGACTTCAACCAGCTTGACATCAATGAAAATGAATTTGAGTTAATGAATATGAGAAAATTATTCAGAGATTATTCTGCCGGCTACCTGCTTGCAAAATTTATTAAAAATACTCTTTCGCCCCCGCCTACCTTTATCAACCATTCATCCTGGTACATTTTTAAAAGAACACTTAATATTTTTGGATTTTTTATTAAAAATAGAAATAAATATGGTGCAACGATCTTAATCGGTATTAAATAAAAATTGCTTTATTTTTGCAGACTATAAACAGGTTTATTATGTCAAAAAAATATTCAATAAAACATATTGATGGTATTACTCGAATACAGTTTCACAGTAAACCAACTTATGAGGAAACAAAATCTGTTATCGATGAAGTTGCAGAAAACTTTCCCTATGAAAGAAGAATGTGGAATATTTCAAATATCAATTTTAACTTCACTACAAATGAGATTATCGCGATTTCTGAATACGGAAAGTTAAAATTCACAAAGCCCAATAAAATAGCGCTTGTTGCTGCAGATGACTTAGCTTACGGAGAAATGCGTCAGTTTATGGTTTACCGGGAACAGCAAGGTGTAAACATTGCCGGCGTCTTTAGAAATGAAGATGATGCAATAAAATGGTTAAGCCAATAAAGTAAACTTGAATTAATTAACACGACAACACCGCCTCATCAACATCCCTTTAATTCATCATTAAGACAGTGCTGTATTTTTCAGCAGCATAACTTGTGCTGTTTTATTTTAGACACATGTGTTTGAAATGCTACACAAAAATCCCCTGTTAAAATCTGATTTTCAAGCTAACTCTTTGAATTCAAACAGAAACATGATCTGGCTCAGAAAATGCTAACTAAGGAGTCATTATTAACTCTATATATAAAGGAATTACAACAATGCATTATCCTTTCTATCGTCGGCGGGTTCTGCTCACCTCACTGATCGCAGCAAGTATTAACGGTACCGCTTTAGCTGAAGAAACAAATATTCCAACCATCAGCGTTACTGCACCTACACTGGTTGAAACACAAACGCTTAATTCAACCACACTTGATAAGGAGGCACTTCAGTCTCTTGTTCCTGCTACCAGTGACACGGCCAGTCTTTTGAAAAATATACCTGGACTCAATCTTCAGGGTAGTGGTGGTGTTTCCAGTTTACCTGTTATTCATGGTCTCGCTGATGATCGCCTGCGTATTAAAGTGAATGGCATGGATCTTATTTCCGCATGTGGTAACCACATGAATCCGGCACTCTCCTATATCGATCCAACAAATGTTGGCAGCATTACAACCTTCGCGGGAATCACTCCTGTTAGTGTGGGTGGCGACAGTATTGGCGGAACAATTTTAGTAGACTCGGCAGATCCTGAGTTTGCCAAAGCTGGTGAAGGTTTACTGACAAAAGGTGAAGCCGGTGCTTTCTATCGCAGTAACGGTAATGCAAATGGTGGCAATCTATCTGCAACCATTGCCAATGAAACGTATAGTTTAACTTACCAGGCATCAACGGCAACTTCTGACAATTACACAGCGGGTGGCGACTTTAAAGCCGCCGGTCTTGCTGCAGCAGGTCGGGGTTATCTCAGTGCAGATGAAGTCGGTTCAAGTAAATACAAATCAACAAACCAGTCACTCAGCCTGGCAACACGTACTGATAATCACATGGTCGAATTAACGTTAGGTTTACAGGACATTCCTTATCAAGGCTGGACAAACCAGCGCATGGACATGACCGGCAACGACAGCGAGCAAATCAATCTGCGCTATGAAGGTGATTTCGACTGGGGCAAGCTCGAGACCCGCGCCTATAATGAGCATACCCGTCATAGAATGCAATTTGCGGATGATAAGCTTTACTGGTACGGCTCTAATACTGGTGTACCGACTGCCGATGGCGAAGTGTGCACTCCAAGCGGGGGTATGACGGGTTGTGCTGCAGGTATGCCGATGGATACCGAAGGTGATAACACGGGTGTAGTTGTTAAGGCTGATATTCCTTTAGCGAATAATGACTTACTTCGCGTGGGTGGCGAAATACAGCAGTACCGTTTAGATGACTGGTGGGATCCTTCAGGTAAAGGAATGTGGCCAGATACTTTCTGGAATATTAATGACGGAGAACGCGATCGTTTCGCCCTGTTTGCTGAATGGGAAGCAAAATTAAATACTCAATGGCAAACCCAGTTAGGAATCCGCGGTGAACAAGTCACAATGAACACGGGTGAAGTACAGGGCTATAACACGACTTCAGCAGACTACCTGGCTGAATCCACAGCCTTCAATGCTGCTGACCGCAAGAAAACGGATAACAATATCGACTTAACTGCATTGGCGCGCTACACACCTGAAAAAACCAAAACGATTGAAGTTGGCTTTGCACGTAAAACCCGCTCACCAAATCTCTACGAACGCTATACCTGGTCTACCGGTGGCATGGCCATGCGTATGATCAACTGGGCGGGTGATGGCAATGGTTATGTTGGTAATCTCGATCTTGAACCTGAGGTTGCTAACACACTTAGTGCTACTTTTGACTGGCACGATGCGGCGCAGAATAAGTGGGGATTCAAAATGACTCCTTACTATACTTATATACAAGATTATATTGATGTTGAACGTTGTACTTCAACAGTGAACACCAACTGCGGTGCAGCGAATCAAACTGTAACTGACGCTTATGTTTATTTACAGTTTGTTAATCAAAGTGCATCTATGTACGGTATTGATATCTCGGGTCATTTTCCTCTGGCGGAAAATACTGCGTACGGTAACTTTACTGCACGCGGCATATTAAATTACGTTCGAGGCAAAAATGAAACCACGGGTGACAACCTCTATAACATTATGCCTTTGAATGCCAGGCTTGCTTTTGAACAACAAAAAGATAACTGGACTAATATTGTAGAAGTCGAAGCGGTTGGAGACAAAACAGATGTTTCAGCAGTTAGAAATGAAGTAGCCACAAAAGCTTACGGCTTACTCCATTTACGCAGTAGTTATCAATGGAAAAAGGTTCGTTTAGACGTGGGTATCGAAAACGTCCTCGACAAGTTGTATAACCACCCACTCGGTGGAGCTTATATGGGTCAAGGCAAAACCATGTCTGGTACTGACGTTCCCTGGGGAGTACTTGTTCCTGGCATGGGTCGTTCAATTTATGCAGGTGTGAATGTTAAGTTCTAAATTATAGAACTATAATTTAGAGCGTTAAAAATTTAGCATTCTTAATTTCACTACAACATAAATTTAATCGAGGGCGGTTTCTAAAAAACCGCCCTCTTTTTTTGTCAGATAAAATAGCCATGCTGATAATGAAGCGAAAATCTATTATTATAATTATCTATGTCATATTCATTAGCTAAAAATATTTAATGCATAAAGAACTACTCAGCGCTTTAGCCATTACGATAACCTTTATCGCGTTTATTCCCTATATCACTTCAATTCTACAAAATAAAACTCAGCCGCATGCCTTTTCATGGATCATCTGGGCTTCTGTTACCTTTATTGTTTTTCTTGCGCAACTTGCAGATGGCGGTGGTGCAGGCGCATGGCCTATTGGTGTTTCAGGTGTCATTACTTTATTTGTTGCAGTACTGGCTTATATAAAAAAATCAGACCATATGATTGCCAAAAAAGACTGGCTGTTTTTTATTATGGCCTTAACCGCCATACCCTTTTGGTATGCCACATCGAATCCCTTATGGGCGGTATTGATATTAACAACTGTTGATCTACTGGGTTTTGTGCCAACGTTTAGAAAAGCCTATCACTATCCTTATGAAGAACAACTCACTTTTTATATTCTTATTGCCAGTAGAAATATCATTGCGCTTATGGCACTGGAACATTATTCACTCACAACCATGCTATTTCCAACTGCAACAGCAATAGCCTGCCTCTTATTTATTCAAATGGTTGCAATAAGAAGAAGCTAATATATTTTATATCACTACAAAATGTATTGGATTTAGAACAATAATGCGGCCGTTAAATAATGAGTTTATGAGCATTTACCGCTACTATTATCTTTAACGATTTAATTATGAAGATCATATGGCCACCACACGCAGCAGCATTCAAAAAATTGAACGTCTTTTTTTTATTGGGGCAATGGCTTTTTTATTATTATGGCTTTTTATAAGCTACTCCGCACACACTGCTCAGCTATCTGAAACTTCCCCTTTTAAGCTGACAGAAAAAGAAAAATCCTGGCTGGCACAACACGATGAAATTCTTATTGGGGTTATGGATGCCTGGCCTCCTTTCAATTTTAAAAACAAACAAGGCAAGTCCGTTGGTATCGGTGCTGATTACATAACATTGCTCAATAAACGTTTAGGTGGAAGATTGAAACCCGTCTCAGGTGCCTGGGATGAACTTTTTCAAAACGTAAAAGACAATAAGATTGATGCTTTAATGGATATCACACCAAAACCTGACCGGGAAAAGTATTTTAACTTTACCCATCCTTACCTCAATATTCCACACATTATTGTGGCAGGTAAAAATACGGCATTAATTTCCAATGAAAATGCGTTAAGCGGAAAAACTCTGGCACTTGAACGCGACTTTGGCAATATTCAATATTTTAAAGAGCATTACCCACAGGTAAAAATAAAAGAATATAAAAATACACGCGAGGCCCTGGGTGCAGTCGCAATAGGTGAAGCCGATGCCTACGCCGGCAACCGTAGTGTTGCACTCTACCTGATAGGGGAAGGGTTTCTTACTAACCTCAAGGTTCACGGCCGTTTACGAAAAGATGGATCTGTACTCGCAATTGGTACTCGTAAAAATGCCGCAATTCTAGCAACGATTCTTGATCGTGCTTTAGCTGATATCACACAAGAAGAAATAAGAAAAATTCATAGCCGTTGGACAGGAGATGAAAACAGTGGCAAGCAACTCATATTAACGTCAGACGAACAACTGTGGCTTAAAATGCACCCTACTGTTCGTATTGCATTTGATGAAAATTATCCACCCTACAGTTATAAAAATGAAGAGGGCGAGTTTGTTGGTATTGCAGTGGATATGGCAAAAGAAATGGCCGTAAGAATTGGTTTGCAACTTAAGATATATCCTGAAGGTCAATGGCAGCATATTTATTCAGCCGCGCAAGACGGTGACATTGATGTTATTGCAACAATGGTAAAACGTGGCAAGCGTGAAAACTGGTTTTCATTTACCCGTCCTTATTTAACGCTTTCACAATACATTATTACCCAAAAAAATAATTTAACATTAGTACAAAATAAAAACATGCTAGCGGGCAAAAAGGTTGCTTTAGTTAAAGACTACTCAACCTCTGAGCTACTCCTGGAAGAGATAAAAAATATTGAACCTTACTTTGTTGCAAATTTGCAAGAGGCACTCGAAGCGGTTGCTCGTGGTCATGCTGATGCAACAATAGGTGATATCGGTACTGCAAATCATTACATCGCTCAACTTGGACTAACTAATCTTGGTTTTGCGACACTTTATACCCGCAGTAAATCTAAACAACGTTTTGCAGTACGTAATGACTGGCAAATACTTGCAACCATTCTTGATAAAAGCATGGAGACACTCAGTTATCCAGAACTTATGAGGTTTTATACACAATGGAATATGCCAGAGGTTGTTAAACCAGAAACAGGTTTTTTAGCTGTCACAACCGAACTCACTGATAAAGAAAAAGCCTGGCTAGATGCACACCCTGTTATCCGGCTCGCTTCTGATTCCTTCTGGCCCCCCTTTGAAGTGATTGATGATAAGGGGCGCTATTCCGGTATCGCGGCTGACTATATGCATCTTATTGAAAAACGTTTAGGCATTAAGTTTGTTATCTCGCCTAAAAAGCCCTGGAGTGAGATTACACAAATGCTCAAAAATAAAGAGTTAGATGTTTTCTCATGCGCAATGGAAACTAATAATCGGAAAGAATACGCACAATTTACATCACCCTATATTTCACACCAAATGGTCATCGTGACACAAAATAATATTGGTTATATCAATGGGCTGGCCGGGCTTAACGGAAAAACGATTGCGGTAGAAAAAAATTATGCCTCTTATGAAATTATTTCAGCAGAACATCCTGAATTAGCACTGCATCCTTATCCTGACTCTAAATCAGCAATCAATGCTGTATCGCAAGGAAAAGTTTTTGCCTATATTGGTAACATTGCCACGATGAGTCACGTCGTTCGTAACAATGGTATAACTAATCTTAAAGTATCCGGACATGTTCCTTATAAGCATGAATTAGGTATAGGTGTACGAAAAGACTGGCCGGAATTTATTCCCATTCTTGAAAAGACGCTTGACTCCATAAACCTTGAAGAGAAAAACGCCATCCTTCAAAAATGGATTGCTATTGAATCAGAAAAAGAACTTGATTTAACTTTAATAATAAAAATTATTGGCGCTGCGCTAATAATATTTTTAGCTATCCTCTACTGGAATCGAAAACTTTCAAACGAGATTACCCGACGCAAAATTGTAGAAGACCAGCTACGAGAACACCAGGTTATGTTAGAACAACGTGGTGCTGAATTAGAGTTTGCAGTCGATGAAGCAAAGCAAGCTAATTTAGCAAAATCTGAATTTTTGTCGAGCATGAGTCATGAATTACGTACCCCAATGAATTCCATCCTGGGATTTTCTGAATTACTTTCTACCGATACAACCCTGGATAAAGGAAATGTAGAGTGTGCTGAAGAAATATTCAAAGCCGGCAAGCATTTACTCAGCCTGATAAACGAAGTACTCGATCTTTCCAGGGTGGAGTCTGGTCATGTCGAGTTTTCATTAGAAACCGTTAATGTAAGCCAGGTGATTCATGATTGTTTTATATTTACCGGTAAACTTGCAGAAACAGTTAATGTGAGAGTCAGTCATTCTGTTCCGACAGATGTCAGCATTATCACAGACCTTACTCGCTTTAAGCAGATTTTATTAAACCTCATTACGAATGCAATTAAATACAATCGTGACGGTGGTTCAGTTAAGTTAACTGCAGAATCAAGTAACAACAATACAATACGAATTATGATTAGAGACACAGGTAAAGGGATTCCTGCTAATCGCATGCATGAATTATTCGAACCTTTCAACAGGCTTGGTGCTGAATATAGTGATATCGAGGGAACAGGAATTGGGCTTACTTTCACCCGCCGTTTAGTTGAGCTGCTTGGTGGCCAGTTAGGCGTTGAAAGTAAAGTTGATGAAGGAAGTGTATTCTGGGTAGAGTTCCCTATAGGGCATAGAAAAGAAAGCAATAATAAAGAGATGACTCCGCTTGATGATGAATATATTATCGCAAATGACCAGCCCTGCAAGATTCTTTATATTGATGATAACTCGGCTAATATAAAACTTGTTGCACGCTATTTAAATCGCCATAAAAACATTCAATTAGTTACTGCAAAAGACCCCTATATTGGTATTCAATTAGCCGACTCAGAAAATCCTGACATCATTTTAATGGATATCAATATGCCTGAGATGGATGGTTACCAGGCATTAGAGCTATTAAAAAGTCATGATGAACTGAAACATATCCCTGTCATCGCCCTTTCAGCCAAAGCTATGAAAAATGATATTACAAAGGGCAAACTAGCTGGTTTTAGTGAGTACCTTACAAAACCTTTGGACATAGAACGTTTTAATAAAATCATAACCAGCGTGTTTGATGAAATTAAAAAATCATAACAAGAAACACCGATAAACCTATCGTAACCTTATAAGCTATGTGGCTTTAACATTGCTCTCTATCTAACCTGAGCTGCGTATAACTGGTTTGTACAAAAAGTTGAAACTTAAAATAACAATAATTTAAAGGTAACACCATGGAAAACTCTCTCGAACGTCCTGCACCTGTTTCATTTTGGCAAGCCTTTGTTTATTGGCTAAAGCTTGGTTTTATTAGTTTTGGTGGACCT
Organism: Gammaproteobacteria bacterium; assembly: GCA_026197095.1. Lineage (GTDB taxonomy): Bacteria > Pseudomonadota > Gammaproteobacteria > UBA6429 > Thiohalophilaceae > JAGLTQ01. The sequence continues at coordinate 2,956 of JAPHTF010000070.1, read as the reverse complement.
GCGGGTCAAATTAGTATGATGCACCAGGAGCTGGTTGAAAAACGTCGCTGGATTTCTGAACACCGATTTTTACATGCTTTGAATTACACCATGGTATTACCCGGACCAGAAGCGCAACAACTGGCAACGTATATCGGCTGGTTAATGCATGGTGTCTGGGGTGGCATTGCAGCCGGTGTTCTTTTTGTAATACCTTCTTTATTTATTTTAATGGCATTAACCTGGATTTATCTTAGCTATGGTGATGTTTCTGCAGTAGCGGGTATCTTATACGGTATCAAACCAGCGGTAACAGCCATTGTTGTTTTTGCTGCTTATCGTATTGGTTCAAGAGCCTTAAAAAATAATGTGCTGCGTGGCATGGCTGTTCTCGCTTTTATTGCTATCTTTGCTTTTAATATTCCTTTCCCTTATATCGTTTTAATGGCTGGAATAATTGGTTATATCGGTTCACGTTATGCGCCGGATAAATTTAAAGCCGGCAGCGGACATGGCAGTTCAAAAGAAACCTATGGCCCCGCCATCATTGATGATGATACCCCTGCACCTGAACACACTAAATTTAAGTGGAGCCGTTTTATTGTTTTTCTTTTAATTGGCTTATCCATTGGTGCTGCAGTAATGGCCGCGCTTACTATCACTTATGGCTGGCAAGGTACGTTGACACAAATGAGCTGGTTCTTTACCAAGGCCGCTCTCGTCACCTTTGGCGGCGCCTATGCCGTTTTACCTTATGTCTACCAGGGTGGTGTTGAACAATATGCATGGTTAAGTGGCACACAAATGATTGATGGTCTTGCTCTGGGTGAAACAACTCCTGGCCCACTGATCATGGTGGTGGCGTTTGTCGGTTTTGTCGGTGGCTGGACGAAAGAACTCTTTGGCCCTGATGCACTTTTACTCGCCGGTGCAGCAGGTGCAAGCATTGCCACCTTATATACTTTTTTACCGTCGTTTCTTTTTATACTACTTGGTGGCCCGAGTGTTGAAGCAACACGTGGGGACTTAAAATTTACTGCGCCATTAACGGGTATCACTGCCGCAGTAGTAGGCGTGATACTCAACCTTGCTGTTTTTTTTGCTTACCATGTACTTTGGCCACAAGGTTTTGATGCAACTTTTGAATGGTTATCTGCCATCATTGGTGCAGCAGCTTTTATTGCTTTATTTAAATATAAAATGGGCATTGTGCAAGTTATTGCTGCATGCGCTGCAATTGGTTTAGTGAATGCTCTCTTGTTATAAATGTCACTGCACTATCTTATGTATGAAAAAAAATGGGTTCACAAAAAGCAACTACAACAACAGGCTCAATGAACACAAACAAAACCATCCAGCAGGCGCGCCAAGCGCGTCACTGATGGTTGTCGTTAAGCAAAGAATAAATCCAGCAATCAGGATGCTATGAATAACAAAACAACATTACATTTCTTTTGCGGGAAAATGGCAGCAGGAAAATCCACTTTAGCTAAAGCATTGGCTAAAAAGCACGACGCAATATTATTGGTAGAAGATGAATGGCTTTCTGAACTTTACCCTGGCGAAATAACTAATATCCCAGAATACTTGAAATATTCTTCTCGTCTACAAAACGTATTATTAAGCCACATTAAATCTTTACTCTCTTCGGGCCTTTCGGTTGTTCTTGATTTCCCTGCTAATACTAAGAACCAACGCAATTGGTTTCGTTTAATATTTGAAGAAACAAATATTCCGCATATACTTCATTTCGTAGATAAAAGTGATGAGAAATGTAAACAACAATTAAAAATAAGAAATAAAAACATGCCTGAGGATTCACCATTTACAACTGAAAAAGAATTTGATGCCATTAATAAATATTTTCAAGCGCCCTTAGAATCTGAAGGTTTTAACATAGTTCGTTATGATTAATAAATTACCATACAATTTACTCAAGCATGAATGCGAAAAAACTGCTTAACCCGATTGAAGACCAACCTGTCGAGCATACAGACAAAATTGAGATCAGATGAGAATTTGGGACTTAAATCCAGGGTATCTAAATAGACAAAGCCTTCTAGGTGAGCACCGTGTAATGGCGCGTGATATTGCAGCGTATAAAGATATTGGAAAATGGGTAACATCAAAATCGGGTTCAAAAGATATGAGAAATGTTTCTCTGGAACTAACGTCGATTTTACGCCTCGCCCCTGATCCAGGACTTATAGAAAACACGTTATTGCACATGTGGGGTTATGTATCTAAATATGACACTCTATCCGGCAAAGACCTTGGCTCATTATCTATGCCATCGTTATTGAAAAAAATACAAAAATTATCTTTAGCGAATAATGTTACATATTTAAATGAATCAACATCATTAAGTGAATTAGATTCCTGGAAATTATAATGTGTATAAAAGATGGAACAGATATTTCGGAGAAGTGATGAGTGCCTGGTTCAAAAAAAATTTAGGTGACGCCATGTTGGCCACAGAACAGCTGGACAGAATTAAGAAGCGGTTCCTGTCCTCTTACAGTGATTGCAATCATTCCAATGCTTCAAATAGCGCAGCAGTATTTATTCGTCATGAATCTGAGGGAAGACTTCATTGTGAAGTACATGTATATTTTTCCCCCGCAGCTTTTTCCGTAGCCAATGCAGTAGGTGCTAAGAGATGTAAAAAACCTATGCCAGATGACCTGAGTTTATTAATTGGGCCTGAAGATGCATTGGCAATATTTTTTAAGATAAAAAAATCCTGTCTTAACAGACCTTAATCATCATGTCGTCGTTTGTCTTTTTTTCCAGCTTTAAACTTACCCTTATTAAAATCTTTAGAACGCCAGATACGTTTTGCTTCATCTTCATCACCACTACGATGACACTCAGTACAGTTTTCATAATCACGTATACCTTCTTCAACATGCTCCTCACGAATTTTTGAGCGTGACTGCTCGTGACAGCCGTAACAGGTGTAATCAGCATAGTCGTT
>JAPHTF010000189.1 GCA_026197095.1 Gammaproteobacteria bacterium | reverse complement strand
GCGATTCACTATAATAGATCCTTGTTCTATATTGCATTTCCAACACGCCTCTTTTTTGATATAAAGAATAACGTGTTGCGACGACCGGTTGAATCCGCAACCCATAGCAGACATTCGCAACATGGAAATAAACTGAATTATGGAAGATGTTTTTGAAACAATATTTACCTCTATAAATTATCCTTTCTCAATTATTGGATATTTCATTTTTTTCGGTTATTGCGCTTTAATTTTATATGTAATTGCTGTTCCATTATGGTTTTTGTTAAAAAATTTCAAATGGAAGATATGGATTATTGCTCCAATTACTTTATTTTTAATTGCTGTTCCGGTGATTGAAGAAATTAGAATCCACTCTAATTTTGAAGAATTGTGTCAAGATGCTGGTGTTCATGTTAAACGGAAAGTTATAGCTGACGGTTATTTGGATGCAACAGGAAGTGGACCAATAAATACAGGTAATATACAGAATAAAAAAGCAATTGATTTATATGAAAAATCTGGTTTTCGATTTAAAGAATACACGGTGGGTTATCGGTTACCAGGGAATAAATATTCAAGAGTTGAAAAACAAGAAAATGGAAAATGGTTATTAACTATTCATGATAAACCAATGTCACGATACCATTTGTTACATACTCATAATCATTCTAAAGTTGGACATCAACTTACAAAACATCAGAGAGTAATTATGGATATGCAGAAAAATGAAGTGATAGGACGAGACACTTCATATTCTCGATATCCAGGGTGGATAGATGGTTTATGGATACAGTTTTTTGGAAAGGGGCAAACTATTTGTTCAGGTCCAATTAGTGAGCCAGAAAAGCATAAGCGAATCGGACAAATTACTAAGTATGTTTTAATTCCAAGCTTGAATGTACAAAAATAATAAATGTCCGCTAATGGCCGATAGCAGAACTTCACATATACAATCATAATACTCACTTTGTGCTCCATTCCCGTTAAACGATGCCGAGTAAAAAATCAAATCAGGATCATAGCGAGCTTTTGTTTGAGCGGATAAGAAGCTTTGCTTCCCGCGAGTTAGCGAGCGCCTGATTTTATTTTTTTACAAGGGGATTGGAATTGGAAATTCCAACAAGTTTTCGGGTGTCTTTTTCTTTCGTGCCTTTCTTTTGGACAAGCAAAAGAAAGGTACTCGCTACAGCTGCGGAGCAGCGAGCGAAACGCTTTTAAAAATCTAAACGTTTCGTTTACAGATCATTTAAACGATAAACAACGCCATCAGGATAACGTTGCATGCCAAATGCTTTAGTGTAGCCAGTGGGCGATTCGGAACCACCGAGGATGAGTGTTCCACCGGGTTTTAAAATTTGTCCCATACGTTCAAGAATATCTTTCTTCATTTCAGATGAAAAATAAATCAACACATTACGGCAAAAAATAATATCGAATTTACCCAACAATGAATAATTGTTTAATAAATTTAATTCAGTAAAGCGGGTGCGCTGCATGATGTCTGATGCAATAACCCATTTATCATCTTGTTTTCTGAAAAATTTATCTCGCCGTTCTGGGGATAAACCACGAACAACACTGAGTTCATCATAGCCACCCTGCTTAGCCTGGTTGACCACGGTTTGAGAAATATCCGTGCCGACAATTTCAACAGTAGACGTTAACTTGCCAGGATTTGATTGCTGAAATTCACTGACTGCCATACTAATAGAGTAAGCTTCTTGCCCTGTAGAGCTTGCAGCAGACCAGATTCTAATTGGTGCTTTCTTTGCGGCTAATTCAGGCAACAGGTCTTTTTTTAATATCTCAAAAGGATAAACATCCCGAAACCACATTGTTTCATTAGTGGTCATTGCATCAATGACTTTTTCACGTAAGTGACGGTCATTACCTTTAACCAGGGTATGCATCATTTCAGAAAGGGAGGGAAAAGAAAATTCTTCTGTTACCCGCTTTAACCGGCTCGTAACCAGATAATGCTTATTCTCACCCAATACGATGCCACACGCATCTTCAAGATAACGTCTGAAAAGGTCATATTCATTTACTGCTATAGGAGACTGATCCACTGGCTGCCTTACTTTTGTTTCATTTATTATACTGAAAATTTAAAATTAAATTTCACCTTTTTCGATTAGCAATGCTTTAATCTCTGCTGCCAGTTGTTCAGCTTGAAATTTTGGAATAAATTTATCTGCTTTAACTTTAAGCGTCATGCTCTCATTAAAACCACCGCTTAATGATGAGTGCAACATTACATTTAAATCTTTTAATCGTGCATCATCTCGAATTTCAGAGGTTAAGGTATAACCGTCCATAACAGGCATTTCAATGTCGGAAATAACAAGGTTAAATTCTTTTGCGACTTCCACACCCTCATCCGCCATAGACTTTAATACATCTAAAGCTTCTTTACCGGTTGTTGCCACCACACACTCAACACCAAGTTGCTCGGCAGTTCTTTGAACCTGGTTACGTGCCACCATTGAATCATCGGCAATTAAAAATTTCAATGTGTTTCCATCTTTACCAATAAGTTGCTCGGCATTTTCAAGATATACATCGACACTAATGATTTCAGAGAGGATTTTTTCTACATCAATAATTTCAACCAGTTTGTCATCAACTTCTGTTACGGCTGTCATATAGTTATTGCGACCGATTCCCTTTGGTGGTGATTTAATCCCTTGCCAGTTCATGTTCACAATACGATCTACCGCTTCAACCAAAAATGCCTGAACGGTGCCATTATATTCAGTGATAATGATCAGGTTTTCCGGCTTGTTTTCAAGAGGACGCAGACCAATAGACGCCGCTAAATCAATAACCGGTATTGTTTTATTGCGTATTGTTGCGATGCCACGCATTGCTGGGTGTGATTGTGGGATATTGGTTAAACGTGGGCAGGTTAATACTTCCTGAACTTTAAATACATTAATACCAAAGGTTTGCCGGCCATTTAAGCGAAACATTAAAATTTCTAGCCGATTTTCACCTACTAAATTTGTACGTTTATCAACTTGTTCTAGAATACCAGCCACAACAAGGCTCCTCTGTAATATCACATATAAAATTACATAGGTGTTATCGGCGCGAGCTTACATTTACTTAAATTTAGATGGTGTCCAGAAAAAAAGATTATCTAGATGGCATACAGATTGCATTTCTTTCAACAGAGAAACGAATCCCGTTGTTTTAGGGGCAATATATCGTGAAAAATGACTATTTTAGTGGAAAAAAGAATGAATAAGCCGCATCAAGGTTTTTACCGGACACTTATTGCCGCTTTATTGACGCCTGGCATCATTTTTTCTGTGCATGCAAATTCACTGCAAAGCCATGGTGGTATCAGTCATGCCGTAAAACAGTTTGTGTTGCAGCAAAACGTGCCATTAAAAAATATCCAGGTGAACCTTACGTCCTTGAACAAACAGCTACAATTGCCAAAATGTGCACAAACACTGCAGGTGAATATGGCACCGGGCACCAAATTGTTAGGCCACAGCAGTCTTTCAGTAAGTTGCGCAGCTCCACAATGGAAAATTCATGTTGCTGCCCATATTGATGGAGAAGTTGATGCCCTGGTCACACGACACCCTATTCCCCGTGGCGCAATGATACAGGCTGACGATCTTAAATTTACACGACGCCGTTATTCACAATTGAACCATGGTTACTATGATTCAGCAAAATTACTCAACAATATGGAAGCCAAACGGAACATTAGAGTAGGCCAGGTACTCACCCCAAGCCTGCTCAAAGCACAGAAACTGGTGTTGCGTGGGCAGCATATTACGATTGTTGCCCAAAGCGGTGGACTAAATCTGCGAGTCAAAGGCAAAGCTTTAATGGATGGACAACAGGGTCAAACCATAAAAGTGAAGAATTTAAACAGTAAAAAGCTTATTTATGCCCGTGTGATTTCAGCCGGGATGGTGAAAGTGAATTTTTAATCTAAAAGCTGTGTAAGCTATTGATATTTAGGCATTATTAAAGAAAGTACTAAAGTTTTTCAAAATGCAGACGCTAACCCTTATGAGAGACTATGTACGCCAGGAGTTACCTATGAATGACATTACCAATATAAATTCAAATCGGGCACAATTGAACTCAAATCAGAGTAGTTCAGTAAAAAGCCGAAATGAAGCAAAACAAGAGAACCAGAGTGAGAGCTCTGTATCAGCTGCAGGTGATCGTGTCACCTTAACGAACACGGCTTCACGTTTAAAAGACATTGAGCAGCAACTAAGCAGTGCATCATCAGTTGATAATGCACGTGTCGCCGAAGTGCAAAGCGCGATTTCGAATGGTGAATACAATGTTGATGCCGACCGCATTGCCGATAAAATGCTGGCCTTCGAAGATTTCATGAATAAATAATGATGCAAGACTCTGTACATTATCTCTCTCTCGAAAATATCCTGGTATTCACACAGGATAAAATGCATCAACTCCTGCAAGTACTAAAAAAAGAAACGGTATTATTAGAAAAAAATAATATCGAAGCGCTTGAAAGTATCACACGGGAAAAAATTATCCTGACCGAACAAATTGAGAAAAATGAACAGCAACGTATTCATTTTTTAACAAACAAATCACTTAATGCAAATGAGCCCTCACAGTGGCTAGACAATAACAAGCTGATCTCTGTTTGGAATAAAATTAAAAGCCTTTCTACACAGGCACAAAAACAAAACCAAATAAATGGCCTAGTGATTAACGGTAGTCGTCGTCGTATTCAAGCACAAATAGAAATACTTAGCACATCAGCGCCTGCTGTAGAACTCACTTACTCAGCATCGGGCGAGAACGTCAAGCAACGTCACTCAAACACACTCGCTCGAGCATAAATTATTTTTAAAGCTTAATACTATGAGCGCGCATCTTACAAATAAATTAGACATTTATAACCTGTTAAAAAATATTCAAAAATCCAAACAGCTTATTTCTCTGTCGTTTGAATCATTACCTGACTATTGTTTAACCTCGTTACTTGAGGTACATCACGATGCTAAAGTTTTAATATTTGATGAGCCTAATCCAGAAATAAGCGCTAAACTTTTTGCAACAAAAAACGAGGCATTTTTCTCTTTAAAACTGGATCACCTGCCCGTTAAATTTAAAAGCACACTAATTTCCAATAACGCCAGAAATAAATATAACGACATCTATACCCTGTTTCCCGATGAAATTTATTATCCACAAAATCGGAATTACTATCGCTTTATCACAGAGTATATTGATGAAGTTAAAGCAACCATTTTTTTATCATCAACAAAAAAACTGCCATGCCAATTAATTAACCTTTCACTAAATGGACTGTGTCTTCGTTTTCCGTATTCCTTTGCTTCGTGTTTTCATGTTAACCAGATGATTGATGATATTTATATTGAACTTCCTGAACAAAATGGATTTTCAGTATCAGCTAAAGTACAAAACATGCGGATAGAGAATAATTACTCTAATATTGCCGTGGGTTTAGAAATACACCAGCATCGATCCAGTATTGAAAAAACGATCCAGCAATTTATATTTCGTGCAGAAAACATCTAAAAAATAATCATTCAGCAAAGTAACTCTGATAAAATACCGGTCACTGGCCCCCGTAGCTCAGTAGGATAGAGCGCACCCCTCCTAAGGGTGAAGTCACACGTTCGAATCGTGTCGGGGGCACCATTTTATAAAATGCCTATGTAGGTGGGCTAAACCTTTCACATATGTGGAATTATAACGATACCATCATATCCAGCATTCACATTTTCAGGTAGTAGATTAACGTTATTACTTAACCAAACATCTAAATCATGACCAATATGAGTTAAAACAGTACGTTTAACTCCCAAATTGCGCTGAATTAATAATGAGTCATTTAGGTTATTGTGATTTAAATCCTCAATACCAGCAGGATGACTTGTATCAATGACAAGCAAATCGAGCTTCATTCCTTCAAGGTATATCTGTGTCTTTTCTGGCAGCCCTTTTGTATCAGTTAAATAGGCGATACGTTGATGATTAAACTCAAATAAATAGCCAAAATTAACTTTTGAATGAATTAAAGGAAGTGGTGTAATTTTCAGGTTATGCACATCAAACGAGTTAAATTTTTTCAATAACTTAAAATCTAAAATTCCTGAATTTTTATAGAGATCGGCACAACCTGTACTATCAGGTGGGCAAAAAACAGGTATCTTAGCCCCTATTCCCCACCGTAAATGAAATAATCCTTGAACATGATCAGGATGAAAATGTGTTAGAAATATTCCATCTAAAGAACCTGCAGGAAATCTTTCCGCTAAGTCCATCAATCCCGCATCTATTAAATACTTTTTTCCCTCGACTTCAAGTAATGCAGCTGCATGCTCTCTTTTTTTCTCAGGAAATTGTCGAATAGTCGTGCATCGCTCGCAATCACAACCATACAATGGCATACCTGCAGAATTTCCAGTGCCCAGTAAAGTTAAGCGCATTGTGTTTGTTTTTGATTACAAATTAATTGAATGAACTGTTCTCCAGCATTTTCTACTGTACTGTTATTTTTAATAATAATTAATCCTGGATGTGAAACTTGCAGTTCCAGAGAATGAGCCTGTTCTAACCGACGTTCGATTTGTTCAGGAGTTTCTCTTCCTCGTGATTCAAGTCGTTCTCTTAAAATATCGGAATTGACACTAATGAGTACGGGTTGTAATTGAGGATATAATTTTGTAGCTTCATCAAGGTATGCTCTGGAACCATTAACAACGACATCCAAACCAAAACGCAACCACTGATTGATCTCTATGCTAATGCCATAATACATATCATGGCTATACCACGACATCGCAAAACACCCTGCTGCTTTTCGTAAGTTAAACTCTTTTTCACTTAAACTTACATGATTTTCACCTCCGGCATTAGCAGGACGAGTAATGTAACGGTGAGTAAAAACAGCTTTAGTATTTTCAGGCATATGATTTCTTGCAAAATTCATAAGGCTATCTTTACCGGAACCAGAGGCACCAATGACATAATAGAGATTAGCCATGGTCATAACTCGCATGATAAGCAACTCTGCCATTACTCCAAACATCCGTTACTTGAGGCAACCCACCAGGCATACCAACTGCAATTAGGTCAGCACGTTTACCTACGGCTATTTCTCCACGATCAGCCAATTGCGCTGCTTTAGCAGGATTAAGCGTCACTAATCGAATAGCAGCAGCTAAATCAAGTGCTGATAATTCAGGTATTTTAAAAATTGAAACAATCAATGAAGCAGGTGAATAATCTGCACACAAACAATCAGCCACACCGGCATGAATAGCATCAATGGCTTTCATTGAGCCAGATTGACTCTTACCACGTAAAATATTAGGGGCACCAAAAATAGTAGACATACCCGCAGCTCTTGCAGCTTGTGCGGCTTCAAGTGTAATAGGGAATTCTGAAATATCAGCACCAATACCTTTCATGGTTTCGACACGCTCAACACTGTCATCATCATGACTTGCAACAGAAATGCCTGCTTCATGTGCACAAAATGCAAGCTCTTGCATTCTGCCAAAAGCACCTGTCGCCGCTTCGAGTTTTCGTTCAACAATAACATCAACCTCATCAGCCGTTTTTTTATAAGTACGTGTTAAATAATCACGATAGGCGGCCATATCTTTGAACTGTCCTTGGCCAGGAGTATGATCCATCATAGAAATTAAATGCATCGCATTGTCTTCAAGTAATTTTTTTAATACCGGCAAGCCTGTTTCATCTGTGATTTCATAACGACAATGTACTCGGTTATCAACAAGCCCATGTGGTTGCCACTCATGTACTGCCCTGGCTATTTCTGCTGCAAAATCATTGTTTCGCACACCAAGCTCATCATTCGCAAATGAAAGAGAATGGTAAACCGTTGTAATGCCCGCATTGGCATTACGTTTATCTACCTGAGCGCAGGCAAAATCTAAAGGGAAAAAAACATTAGCCCGAGGTTCAACTTCTTTCTCTAGCGCATCACAGTGCAGGTCAATCATACCTGGCATTAGTACTTTACCTTCAAGATCGATAACCACAGCCTCTTCGGTAACATGTTCTGGGCTAATAGCGACAATCTTGCCATCATCAATCAGTACTGATCCCTGTTCAATAATTGAATCGGCAAGCACCACACGTGCATTAGTTATATAAGTTTTCATTATGCTATCTCCTTCAATATTTGTTCCGCTACAATGGGAGGATTAAGTTTCACAACGCTGTCAGCCAGTCGTTCAACCAATTCTGGTTGATGAAAAATAGCTAACATCGCAACGCCTTCATTTTTTAAGTTTTCAATCAGACCAATTACTTTTTCTGTAGTAACGGGATCAAGACTTGCCGTGGGTTCATCAAGCAATAACAGACGAGGCCTGGACACTAATCCCCGAGCTAAATTTACACGTTGTTTTTCACCGCCCGAAAATGTCGCAGGTGAAATACTCCATAACGCTTTGGGTAAATTCATTGCGGATAATGTCTCGTGCACAATATTAAGTGCCTGAGAGTAATCCATACCACGTCGTATTAAAGGTTGGGCAACAATATCTTGTGTTGCTTGTCGTGGTAAGGCATGCAAAAACTGGGTAACGAAAGCAATTTCAGTACGCCGTAATTCAAGAATAAGATGTTCATCTGCCTGGGCTAAATCAATCTCGACATTATCTTTAGTACGAAACAACAGGCGCCCACTTGTCGGCAAGTAACTGCGATAAATTCCTTTTAATACAGTAGACTTACCTGCACCGGTTGGGCCGATTAAAGCCGTCAGTTGCCCCGGGTAAACGTCTAGATTCACATCGTGAGATGAAGGAATAATTTTTCCCTGTTCATGTAGTTGGAAATATTTACCATAATTTTCAACACGTAAAATTGGTTGTTCAGTATTATTCATAACTTCTCCATTAAAGTGCTGAAGCCACCAGGCGTTGAGTATAAGCATGCTGAGGATCTTCAAGAATTTGATCTGTCAGTCCATTCTCAATAATACGTCCATACTTCATGACTAGTGTACGCCCTGCCAATAACCGAATTACACCAAGATCATGAGTCACAACAATCATTGCAGTTTGGTTTTCTTGTTGTATTTCAAGAATCAGATCTAAAATGGCAGCCTGCACAGAGAGATCAAGCCCGGTAGTCACTTCATCAAGAAAGAGTAACGGAGGATTAATGGCTAACGCTTTAGCAATTTGTACACGTTGTTGCATACCGCCAGAAAAATTCTTTGGTAATTCATCCATTCGTTCTGCAAGTACTTCGGTGCGCTTTAATAAATCTGTAGCTCGTTTTCGAATTTCACCATAGTGATCAACTTCAGACATTAATAAACGTTCAGCAATATTGCCTCCCGCTGATATATCGAAATTAAGTCCCAGGTGTGGATTTTGATAAACCATGCCAAACTTGTGATTCATTAAATGACGTTGATGAGCGGCATTCATGTTAAATAGGTCATATTGCTTTTCATCATTAAAGAATGATGCTCTTCCTGACGTTGGCTTTTGGTCAAAATAAAGACACTTAACGGCTGTCGATTTCCCTGAGCCTGACTCCCCCATTATTCCGAGGATTTCCCCTTTATATAGATCAAAGGAAACATTGTGTGCGGCTACAACACTGCCACATTTTGGACAAATATTAGTGTCATGTTCTGGCCCCGTAAGTTCAAAGCATGCCGCACAACCCTGACCATAAACTTTAGACAAGTTATTAACTTCAAGAACCTTATCCATTAGCTATCTCCAACGTTTCATTGTTGTTTATAGTATTTTCTTCACACCAATCAGCATCGGAACATTGATAAACTTTATGGCCAGTTTTCGAATCAATAAATTCATCAAGAAAACTATTATTACAATTACATCGTTGGCAACAGCGACGCATTCCATTTACATCATTAAAATCTTCAACACGAAAAGGGACATCTTCAAAGGCTAGTGGCTCCGCTTTTGTATATGGCGGAACGGCATAGATTTTTTTCTCACGGCCTGCTCCCAGTAATATTAGAGCAGGAGATTGATTCAATTTTGGAACATCCCAACGAGGTATTGGAGAAGGATCAATCACGTAATGATTGTTAATACGTGTCGGATATCGATGTGAAATAGTTATCTCGTCAAACTTTACTATATCTTCATAAAGTTTAACTAACAGCCGTGAATAATCTGCTTCACCATGTAACGTTTTTCGTTTTTCTTCAGAGGCCTCTACAACAATTAATGGATCAGGATAAGGCACTTGAAGGATAAGAATTTGATCCTCTCGTAATGGTTTTTCAGGAATTCGATGGCGGGATTGTATGAGATCGCTTTCTTCTGTTTTAGTTGTCGTATTAACACCTTCACAAGTCATCTCGATAAAACTACGAAGACTCACTGCATTAACTGAATCATCAGTTCCCTGATCAATCACTTTCAAGGTTTCACCTTTACCTATGACTGATAGTGTTAATTGCAAACCACCCGTACCAAAACCTCGTCCCATTGGCATTTCACGACTGGAATAAGGTACTTGATAACCCGGTATTGCCACTGCCTTTAATGTAGTTCGGCGTATTTCTTTTTTTGCGTATTCATCAAGAAAACCGAAGGGATAAGATAGACTCATAATTGGCTTTCCTTTTTACTCTGTTTTTTCTGTGTAGTACGTAGTCGATCCATGTCTGACTGAAATGTTACGTAATGCGGCATTTTGTAATGTGTACAGAAACCCATTGAGTCGATACCATCAATGTGTAATAAAACAAATTCCGGGTCTTCCGATGGATTAGCGGGTTCTTCATTCATACCTTTTTGTAGTGCACGGTCAAGAATTGCCATGCTGATTGCTTTGACTTCATTATTGCCAAAGCAAGCACCATAACCCAGTGTAAAAGTCGCTTCGTTATCATTATCACCTTCATACATTGCAACCACTTCACATTCTGTTACTTCAACTTCACCCACTTCAGTGAGTTCACCGGTTATAGGATGTGGTAATAACACAGGCAAATATCCAACACGTAATTCCGCAATGGTAGGATGTACATCACCATAGCCTCGCATATTTGAATAAGCGATAGCTAATAATGAGCCTTGTTCTGCGCGCGTCATAGTCGCCAAAGCGGCAGATCGATCAACCGGAAAAACAAGTGGCTCACGTGTGATATCAAAAGGTTTTTTATTGTCTGTCGTTTCGTTAACTTCAGGCAATAAACCTTCAGCACGTAATGCATCCAACACTTTAGGAAATGTATCTGGAATATCATCAATTGAACTATTTTCAAATAAAATTTCTGTCACCTTACGGAAATTTTCTGGTGATTCATTTAATAACTCCATTCGCAATAAACGCAAATGATAGTCAGTGGTTGCCCCCAGCATTTGTCCACCAGGTATATCTTTAAAGGCAGATGAAATTCGCCGTGTAACACGCATATTTTTAGAATCTAACACAGGTGTTTCAACTAACCGTGGCTGTGTTGAACGATAAGCACGTAAAGCAAATGCTGCTTCTAAGGTATCACCCTGTGACTGTTTTATGGCAAGAGAAGCCAATGTTGGATGGTAAACACCACCTTCAGAGATGACACGACTATGCAACAGACGTAACTGGTTTTCGATCGTTCCAACATCTAATGGTAAAGCATGACTGTCATTTTGAGATGTGCGTAAAAATTCAAAAACATCTTTAGTGCCTTCAATAGCCTGCGCACCACCCTTGATAGCTACATAACCCATTACATGATCTCCACTTTTGTCGTACGAGGTAATGCGGCAAAACTCTTATCATCAACAAAAATATAATCCACTCCCAATGGAAAAGAACTATTCCAGTTTTCACGTTTCAACAACCAATCTGAGTGCAAACCTTTTATATACAACACTTCACTGTTTTTAATACCGGGACCAGTTAGCTTTAACTTATGTTCGCCTTCACCTAACTTGTCGACTAGCAGCACTATAGTTGCGGATTTTTCAGGGCTTGATAATGTACCGAGCTTTGGTTCAAAGTCGGATAACTCTGATGCCTTACACAAGATATAATCTGCTTGCTCGTCTGATTCTGGCTTAACTTGCAACATTGACCAGTCTCTTTCAATCAATAGAGTATGCGGATCAGACAGAGAGACTTCATTATCAAGTAAAGTAGCTAAGACTGTCATTGTCATAGATTCATCTTTGGGTAAATCATCGACTTCTAAACATTTACCCGGATAAGACATGGCTTCAAGTAACAAGCGAAAGTAGCCTTGTTGTGAGTCAGGTTGCCATACAGGATCAAGATTCAACATTATTCAGCCCCTCACCATTACCTGTATCATCAAGCAATGAAAAATCAACACGTGTACGCGCCAACATCATTTTACGTTCTTTATTTATTGTATTTCTAAGTGTTAAACCCTTTTCAATCATCATAGACACTTTTTCCCATCCAGGTAATTGAGCTGACAATATGGCATCACATAATGCTAAAGCTTCAGCTATTTCAATGCAGTCATCCATGACCTGTGCTGCTCCTTCAGCTCTACGACCATCAAGAGTTGTTACTTCTAACCAGGCAGATGCCAATGGAAACTCACCTAAATAAAACGCTTGATGAAAAGCACTATCTTTAATTTGCAACATACCCAATCCAGCTTGTGGTACAGATTTAGGACGTAGTGTCCATCCTTCAGATAATTTTGAAGTAATTTCTATAAGTTCGTTGCTGGGTAAAGCACTTAATGCACTAACCCATAATGTTCGTTCTAACATTTATCTTCTCGTCCTATAGATATCAAGTTGTCCAGATATCTAGATAAGTTAATTTTTTAAAAATATCAGCTGATTTAAAGTGCGTGCTTGCGAAGTTTTTGTGAAACAATCTCAAGTAACATAACCGTTACAAAAATTGCTAATAAAATCGTTGCAACATGACTATAATCAAACACATCCCAGCGACCTTTTAATTCCATACCTATTCCACCTGCACCAACAATACCGAGTATGGTTGCCGTTCTTATATTTCTTTCAAATATATATTGCACATAAGCAATCCATGCAGGATAAACATGAGGGAACACAGCATAGCGAAGGACTTTAAAGATGCCAGCACCACTGCTTTTCAATGCCAGTTGTGGGCCAGTTGGTGCGTTTTCAATTTCATCAGCAAAGAATTTACCCAATACTCCGCTTGTATGAATGGCCAGAGCTAATACACCTGCTATAGGACCAAAGCCATACATAAGAACCAGAATTAACGCGACTATTAATTCAGGCATGGCACGATGAAAGCTTAACCATGTTCGTGTAAACGAATATACAAATTTATGCGGCGTATAGTTTTTGCTGGAGAGGATACCTAAAGGCAATGAAATCATAATACAGATCACAGTACCCCAAAATCCCATTTCAATGGTTTCAACCATTTTAATAATTACTTTTTTTAAATAACCAATAGGCTCAACCAGGTATTCAGTTTTTTCAATAGTCCAGGTATCAGTTAGAGCATCATAGTCTTTTTCTTCGCCTGTCTCGATATATGAAAATAAAGGTAGCTTATTGCGATCAAAGTTTTGCAAACGATTAATAGCATTACGTTCTGATATTTGAATAGGCAATGCCTTGCTGACAAATCGTAGTGCGCCATCCAATACCTGTGATTCACCTATACCAACGATAGATAATGCAGCCTTTGTTGTATCTATCGCTGCTTTATCAAGTTCAGTGTTATGAGCAGAGAATGACAACAAGACAAATACTATAAATAGAATTACTATGTTTTTCTTCGTTATTGCACTATGTAATTGCCATTCTTGCCATGGTTTAGATTTTTCAACCTCAGTATTCATGCTACTTTCTCTAATTTAACTGGTTGAGATTGATCCAGGGAATAAAGCTCAGCCTGAGTTGATTCATCCAGCTCGTCTGGATGTCCATCAAAAAACACTCTTCCATTTTTAAGTGCAATAATCCTGTCTGCAAATTCCAAAGCATAATCCAATTGATGTAACGTACAAAGCACAGTTGTATTATGATTTTCAGCTGCAGTTTTTAAACTATTGAGAACACTACGACTCATTGCAGGATCTAAACTTGCTACAGGTTCATCCGCCAACACCACTTTTGGATCAGAAATAAAGGCCCGGGCAATCGCAACGCGTTGCTGTTGTCCACCTGATAAATTTGATGCTCTACGAGATAGATGTTTTTCCTCTAAACCCACCTCATCCAATAACTGGCAAGCGCGACGCTGTTCATCAGGGGTAAATAATTTTATTAGACTTCGCCATAGACTTACATCTGGTAACAAACCCGTTAACACATTATGTAATACAGATAAACGCGGCACTAAATGTAGCTGTTGATGAATCATACCAATGCTACGTTGTATATTCGTTTTATTCTTTTTATTAAGAACAAGACTATCAAAGCGCAATGTCCCTCTACTGGGTTCAGTAACGCCATTAATAAGGTTCATAAGGGTTGATTTACCTGCTCCTGAAGGACCCAATAAAACGCAAAACTCTCCTTGTTTTATATGTATTGAAATGTTATCGACGGCTTTTGTGCCATCATCATAAATACAGCTTACTGCTTCGAATCCCAACATAACTCACCTCACTAAAGTAAAGGAGATGGATAACCATCTCCTTTATTAGTTTTAATTTTATTAACGTTGACCGGCTTTATCGATCATGCCAACTTTCACTTCTTTCGTAACAGCACCCAACTTTGACAAAGCAGCAAATATTTTCTTTTCATCAAAATTTGCATCATAACGATCAACTTTTTTACCGCCGTAACCACGAATCTTAGAAGCATCAACAAGGTTGTGTATATTATTGAATGCTTTTCTAAGTTTAATTTTAAGATTCTTTGACAAATGCTTGTTCATTGCTAATGGTGGATTAGGAATAGGTTGTGATTTAGCTAATGGCTTAAATTTCTTTGCATCAATCGCACCTTTTTTTACTGCTTTGCCAAAAGAATTATATGAAGCAGCTGCCGCATCAACTTGCCCTTCCGCCAGAGCGGCCAGTGAAGCAGAATGAGAACCAGCAATAATAACCTTTTTGAAATCCTTAACGGGGTCAAGACCTGCTGCAATTAACATAGCGACAGGAAAATTGAATGAAGAAGTAGAGCTTGTACTGCCAAACGCAATGCGTTTACCTTTAAGATCTTTCAGTGACTTAATATCATTACCTTTACGAGTAAAGATACCGGAATAATATACAGAGTCACCTTTCTTAACATCAACAGCAAGTAAATCAACACCGCATTTTGCATTAGCTTCTCCATAAGAAGATGCACCATACCATGCAATTTCAGCCTGGTTATTACACATACCTTCAACCACAGCGGCATAACTACTACCAGCTTTAAGATCAAAATGGATACCATAGTGTTTTGTAATACCTTCAAACACAGGCGCATAATCTTTTGTTATATCATCAGTACCGGTATCTGCAGGAATCATTAACACGCGTAATGGGTGCTCTTTAGAGCCATCAGGTGTATTGCTAGCAAAAACAGAGCCTGTCAACATAACTGTTGCTATACCAACAGCCACTATACTTTTAATTTTCATTTTTTATTCCTCGTAAGATTTAATTGATTAATGCTTAATAGATAATTGTGTGGTATCGCCACGAAATCGAGTTACGGCATACTCAACTGCTTCATTTGAGTTAATATCCAAATTCAAACTCTTAACCCTCAACATAGGTGCATGTCTTGGCATATTTAATAAACTTGCATCAGCAATATCTGGAACAACAGAACTTATTAAACTTTCTGACCGTTTCAATTCAATACCGAAATGCATTCTTATATATTCATGCAATGATCCCATTTCATAACTTTCTAAAATCTCATAAAATTTATGTAACGGTATAAAATGGGAAATAATACAAAATGGATTTGATTCAACAGAGCGAAGTGTTTCTATAAAAATAATGTCTTCACCCTCTTGTATTTGTAAGCGTGAAGCTACCGTCCCTTTAGCTGGTATCACAAGTTTGCGTAGAACACGACTTGTGGTATTTTTTCCTTGTGATTGTAATGTTTCAGTAAAGCGCGTAGAACTGCCTATGGAATAATTAATCGCAGGCTCAAGGACAAAAACACCTTTACCATGGCGTCTTTCAACACATCCATCAGACACAAGCTCGTCAATCGCTCTGCGAAGAGTATGTCGATTCACACCAAATCGTAGTGCTAGCTCAGTTTCTGCTGGTAATGAATCACCCGCTTTGTACAGGTCATGAATTTCATTTACCAGTACGTCTCGAATCTGACGATAGATGGGCAAACCACCTTCATTTCTTGCGACAAGATATACAGACATCTAGACAACCCTCTTAAGTTGGGAACAGTCTAGAAATTAATTGTGACAAACTCATGTTGAAAATATTAAAGCTATATGACAGTCCATATAAAATGAGCGTTTATTCTTTACCTGGCAACAAGATTAATAAAACTAAAAATTGATGCGTTGTGGTAGATTCATCTCTGGGGTAGTTATGGGAAAACACAGGCGGTATTGATGATGCTCTCTAAAAATCAATAGGGTTAATCTATGTGATTTTGTCAAACAGATTAAAATTGTAACCTGTTGATTAAATGACAATTTCAATCAGTATTCTAAGGATGTAGTCACGCTTTCGAATCGTGTCGGGGGCATCCTATTTAATATCCAATTCATAAAAAAGCCACCTAAAAGGTGGCTTTTTTATCGAAATCTATAGAACGACTTAACTGGTTAGTTTCGCTATTTTTTCCAGCAAACGTGGAAAATCGACGGGTTTTGTATCGTAATCATCACAACCCGCTTCGATGGCTTTTTCTCTATCACTCGACATTGCATGAGCAGTGAGCGCAATAACAGGTATATTGGCCGTTTCAGGCTTAGCTTTTAACGTTTTTGTTGCTTGCCAACCATCCATAATGGGTAAACTCATATCCATTAAAATTAAATCGGGTTGTTCAACTAACGCTTTATCAACACCATCCTGTCCATCGACAGCAAGACTGACAATAAAATTTTTGCGTTCTAAACGACGTGATAACATGTCCCGGTTATCTTCATTATCTTCGACTAATAATATTTTAATCATTGTGTTTAAACTCGTTTGTACATCCATTAAACAAACAATTCTTATATAGTTATTATATCGGCATAGTGAATCAAATCTTTAGAGGGGCTTACGGAAATAAAACCGTAAGCCCCCTGTAGAAATAATAAATAATTTAGTCTGTTTTACAGCTTGAGATACCGAAAGGCATGTAAGCCGGACATATGCCTATAATTGCTGTGCCAAGCGGAATAGCGCCAATTGCTCCCCACCATGACTGGTAATAAACACCCGCTGCAATCACGGCAATACCAACAATGCCTCTGAGGATTCTATCAGTTTTTCCCATATTACATTTCATATGCTTATCCTTAGTTTTATATAACTTGTTAAAATTATCGCCATCCAGTATTTAGATTTTTGTACTTAAATCCTTTTAGAATAACGAATTTTTGCATTAAATTTATCTGTGGGTAATACACCAACGGCTCGTGTGTAAATACTGTCATTAAGATACTTCATTTCGTCTTCAAGTTCATCTTCTGGCAGATCTTTATACCATGCTTTACGCTGACCATTTTCACCGGGCGACCAACGATAACCTCTTTTCTTTAAAACATCCTTACGGTCAAAAGGGGCACCTTCTGCCCATAAACGGATATCGGTGCGACGTGCATTTTTTAATAAATGACTTAAAACCGGATCACCGCTGACTGGAAATTTCCGGCTCAATATTTCGATGCCGGCCTGGCAATCAATTGTTGCACGGTGCCCTTCATAAAAGAAACCAAACTTATAAGCCAGAAACTCTAATTTGACGCCTTCGAAGCCTTCCTTATTCCAGTCTATATCGGCAATAGAACAGGCCCAGGCAATGTCTTTAAAATCATCCAGTAAATTTTCCACGAAGGGGCGATCAAAACGTGCATTATGAGCAATAACAATAACCGCCTCAGATAACATTTTTGATACCTGGTCTAAATCGATAGATTGGCCTTTGACCATGTCATCCGTAATCCCGGTTATTTGGGTAATAATTTCCGGGATGGGTAAACCGGGATCCTGAAATGCATTATAAGCAGGTAAAAGACGATAAATATTTCCCGCTTTATCAAACTCAAAAGGCACTAAAGCCAATTCAATAATTTGATCTTCGTCTGCATCCATACCCGTTGTTTCAGTATCCAGGTAAATACCTATTTTAATATCATCACCAGGATTTTGATTATAAAACTCAACCGGCTCAAAGCGTTTTACTACTTTATAATTGCCTGTCTGGATGAGCTCTTCTGCAAGCGTGTCGTAGTGAGATTTGTCCATAATGTTCTTCTTGTTCTATTAATAAAATTTACATCATAAGGGGCTAAGAGTGTAATTATTGTATTATTGATTAAGCGGCAAAAAGAAAATCGGTTCCTTCCTCTTTGCCCATATCCAACAAGGCTTGCCGCATTTCAGTCCGTGCTCCACGTGCACCAACTGCACCTATGATTAAGGGTGCATTGTCATATTGAAGAGTATACTGAGTTATTTCAGTAAAATGTATAACAGGCAAGCCTCTTTTAATACCACCCACTCGCCGGGGATTAACTTCAATAAAGGCCTCAACCTCAACTGCTTGCTCAACCAAGATATCATAAAGATAGACACCGGTGGGTCCAGTTCCCCAAATAATTGCTTTTCGATTTTTTAAATGTGCCTGGCTCTGAGCTAAATAATAGGCCTTTGCCTTCATAAATAACCTGGTATCATAGCGATTATCGCAATGGGTTAAACGGTTACGATGTTCTCGCCAATGTAACAGTACACCCTCTGGTTTACCCATTTTAATACCCGCTGCATGCGCGCGAAGCCACATATCATAGTCTTCTGCCCATTCAGGGCACTCCGGCAGGCCCGGGCTGCCGCTTCTCAGGTAGAGGAATTTGTCCTTGTCGACTCTGAGTTCCTTCCTTGCGGGATCGATGCTTCCCAGGAAGGCGTCGTGGAAGACGAGAAGGCGGGTTCCGCAGTCGTTCACCTGGAAGGCCAGCTCCGGCCCTGCCAGCCGCCAATTGAAGGGCACCAGGATCGCGCCCAACTTG
>JAPHTF010000042.1 GCA_026197095.1 Gammaproteobacteria bacterium | reverse complement strand
GATGGTGCCGTGGACTATATGGTGAAACCATTTGAAGCAGAAGTATTGATTAATATGGTAAGTCGTTATGTTGGTGAACAACGTGATGATGTCGCAATGATTGCGGTTGATAGCTCATCAGTAGAGTTAGCAGCAATAGCAAAACGTGTCGCTGAGAGTGATGCCTCTATTATGATCACAGGTGAAAGTGGATCGGGTAAAGAAGTGCTTGCTCAATACATTCATACAAATTCTTCACGCGCAGATCAACCGTTTGTTGCGATTAATTGTGCCGCGATTCCTGAAAATATGCTTGAAGCAACATTATTTGGTTATGAAAAAGGTGCTTACACCGGTGCATATAAAGCCAGCCCGGGTAAATTTGAACAGGCACAAGGTGGCACTATTTTGTTAGATGAAATTTCTGAAATGGATATTGGCTTACAGGCAAAATTATTGCGCGTGTTACAGGAAAAAGAAGTTGAAAGGTTAGGGGGCAATAAAATTATTGAACTTGATGTCCGTGTACTCGCCACTTCAAATCGTGACATGCAAGAAGTTGTGGCTGAGGGTAAGTTCCGTGAAGATCTTTATTATCGATTGAATGTCTTTCCTTTGCACTTATTACCTTTATGCGAGCGCCCTCGAGATATTATTCCGCTAACAAAACGACTGTTAGAGAAACATGCCTTAAGTGCACATCGCGCCATTCCTGTGTTAACTGAAGATGCGGAACAAAAATTATTTGACTATGCCTGGCCAGGCAATGTTCGCGAACTCGATAATGTTGTGCAACGTGCATTAATCCTGCAATCCGGCGAAGAAATAACGGCGAGTGATATTCATTTTGAAGCTGCGCGCAAAGCAAAGCCTGCACTTAAAGTTGTTACAGAGTCTATTGTTGAGCAAGAAGTCGAAAGTGACAGCAACCTGGATTCATTGACGGGCGATCTCAAACAACGTGAATGGAATTTGATTCTGGGGGCTATTAAATCCGCTAAAGGCAGTCGCAAAATGACAGCTGAAAAATTGGGTATTAGTGAACGCACTTTACGCTATAAATTAGCCCGAATGCGTGATGCGGGCATCACTGTGCCAGATTCATCAGGTCAAAGCACATCTGTTGGATAAGGAATGAGTCTGGCCTGGAAACTGCATACAGTACTAATAGGGACTAAAAAGACAAAAGATTGACGCTTAATTTGAAAGACCGCGAATTGATATAGAGAAGGTATGAAAAATGAACAATACGATTAATCCAGATACGCTGTTAACACAAATGCGGGCAATGGCAGCACAGGCTCAAGGTAAGTCTGCGGAAACAAGTAGTGCGGCCGGACAATCTGATTTTTCAGAACTTCTAAAGCAATCAGTTGATAAGGTGAATGAAACACAGGCGGACTCTAAAAAATTACAGGAAGCCTTTCAGGCAGGTGATCCAAATGTACAGGTGTCAGAAGTGATGGTTGCAATGCAAAAATCAAATGTATCATTTCAAGCTATGCTGCAAGTCAGGAATAAACTGGTAAGTGCATACCAGGAAATTATGAACATGCAGGTTTAATTGTTCATCTCAATAATAACCCTTACGAATTAGTGTGAGAAAAATATGGATTTAGTTAAAGCCGAAAATGTCAGTGCTCCATTTCAGGGGATGGCAGCAATGCCAGTTGTACGGCAGCTAGGATTGTTAATCGGTTTAGCGGCCAGTATCGCCCTTGGTGTTGCTGTGGTTCTATGGATGAAAACGCCAAATTATACAATGTTACCGGGACAACTATCCGGGCAAACACTGAATGATGTTATTGCGGTTTTGGACAGAAATAATATTCGTTATAACGTTGATGCGACAACAGGTTCAGTCATGGTCGATTCAACAAAAGTTAATGAAGCAAAATTAAAACTCGCTTCTGAAAACCTTAGCCTTAACACGGGGCATGGTTTTGAGATGATTGAAAAAGATCAAGGTTTTGGCACAAGTTCCTTTTTACAAAAAGCGCGTTATAAACGAGCCCTTGAAGGCGAGTTGGCGCGTACTATTACATCAATGCGCTCTATTCAATCTGCGCGAGTACATTTAGCTTTACCAAAAGACTCCGCATTTATTCGTAACAATCGTGATGCCTCGGCATCTGTTTTTGTTAATTTGGTACCCGGGCATGAGATAGAAAAAAATCAGATAGCCGCCATTACTAATCTGGTTGCTTCGAGTATTCCCAGTCTTAAAACCAGCCAGGTAACGATCGTTGATGACAAAGGAAAATTATTATCCAATGCTGAATCCGCGGACATGATGGGATTAACCACCTCTCAACTGGATTACACACGTAACATCGAAAAAACCTTAGTTTCACGTATTGAACGTATGCTCAACCCTATAGTGGGCTACGGTAATGTTCGTGCAGAAGTAACTGCCGAGGTTGATTTTACCCAGACAGAATCAACACAAGAAATGTTTAACCCTGATGTTGCCGCGTTAAGAAGCGAACAAAGCAGTGAAGATCAATCTCAAGGTTCAAGTCAGGGTGGGATTCCTGGCGCCTTAAGTAATCAACCACCTGCGGCAGCCACTGCTCCGCAACAAGTTAATCAGCAAGCCAATCAACAAGCGGGCACTACGACTCAACAGGGTGCCAATAGAAGCAGTCGTCGCTTGACTAAAAATTATGAACTGGATAAAACCATTAGCCACACCCGAAATAGAGCAGGTGAGGTAAAACGTTTATCTGTTGCCGTTGTTTTAAATAACAAAATTACGAGCGCAAATGCAGATAAAGAAGCAACAGAGACACCTTATACACAACAAGAGTTAACACGGATAACTGATTTAGTCAGAGAAACAGTCGGTTTTAACACCTTACGCGGTGATTCAGTTAATGTGATTAACGTGCCCTTTACTAAAGTTGAAATTGAAACGATACCGGATGAACCCATTTACGAAAAAGCGTGGGTATGGGATATCGCGAAACAGGTGCTGGGTGCATTGGCTGTTTTATTCGTTATATTTGGTGTTTTAAAGCCTGTTATGAAAAACCTGGCTATTGCACCACCGATTACAAAAATTATTTCTGAAACAGGTGAAGAATTAGATGAAGATCAGCTAAGCTTAAGTGGAGGCAATAATCAAAAGCGGTTAGCGAAAGTTGCGAGTTATGAAGAAAATTTACAACTTGCACAATCATTAGCAGCACAAGAACCTAAGCGTGTTGTTCAGGTTGTGAAAAACTGGATGAATGAATAAATTAAAGTAGCACATATATGTCAGACGATAAAATACCCACATCATATAGCGGCCTGGAAAAAGCAGCTATTTTATTACGCAGTTTAGGTGATAAGGAGGCTGCAGAAGTATTAAAACTTATGGGGCCGAAAGAAGTTCAGAAAATCGGCGAAGCCATGGCGGCGATGAAGAATATCAATCGTGAGGCACTTGATGGGGTGTTATCTGATTTCCATGAAGAAGTAGGAGAACAAACTGAACTAGGTGTAGGCAACGAAGATTACTTGCGTAGTGTTTTAGTGAATGCCCTGGGTGAAGATAAAGCGGGCAATATAATCGATCGCATCTTAATGGGGCATAATGCCAAGGGTCTGGAAACATTAAAATGGATGGAGCCAAGAGCCGTTGCAGAAATTATTCGACTTGAACACCCGCAAATTATTGCCATTATTCTTTCTTATTTAGAAAGTGATCAAGGTGCTGCTGTATTACAGTCATTGCCCGAAAACATGCGTACAGATGTATTACTGCGTGTTGCCACATTAGATGGTATTCAGCCTAGCGCATTGTACGAACTTGATGAAATGTTGGAAAAACAATTTTCAGGTAACACTGATTCAATTAAATCTTCCGGTGTAGGTGGCTTAAAGACCGCTGCGAACTTACTTAACTTTATGGACTCTTCGTATGAAGCTGCGTTAATGGAAAGTATTAAACAACAAGATGAAGAAATTGGAGACAAGATTCAGGACTTAATGTTTGTCTTTGATAATTTAATGGATGTTGATGATCGTGGTATTCAATCATTATTAAGGGAAGTTTCATCTGAGAATTTAATTGTTGCACTAAAAGGTGCAGATGAATCAGTTAAAGAGAAAATCCTTAAAAATATGTCTAAGCGTGCGGCAGAAATGTTGCGTGATGACCTGGAAGCAAAAGGTCCTGTTAAAGTGAGTGAAGTAGAAGCGGCGCAAAAAGAAATACTCACCATTGCACGGCGCATGGCTGAAACCGGTGAAATTAATTTAGGTGGTAGTGGCGGTGATGACTACATCTAAAATAGCCAATACCGATGATGTGTCCGCATATGAACGATGGGAATTACCCCTGGTTAATGGAACAAAAGTTTCATCAGCGGCAGAACTCGAATCTATTCAGGAAGCCGCATATAAAGAAGGTTATGCTTCAGGCCAAAATAAAGGCTATGAAGAAAAAAAACATGAGCTGGAAAAAATCACAGCCTCTTTTCGCTCTATCATTGCTGCATTAGCTGAACCATTAAAAGAGCTGGATGATAGTGTCGTTAATCAACTCGCACAGTTATCTATGATGGTAGCGAAACAAGTTGTGCGACGCGAATTACATACTGAAGAAGGTGAGATAGTGGGTATTGTGCGTGAAGCAATGAGTGCGCTACCTGCAAACACACATAAAATTATATTAAACATTCATCCTGATGATGGTGATTTAATTCGCACGGCCTTTTCTTTAGGTGATGAAACTGAAGCAGATGAATTACGTTGGAAGGTTGTTGAAGATCCCTTGATAACACGTGGCGGTTGTAAAATCAGTAGTGAAAATTCACG
>JAPHTF010000185.1 GCA_026197095.1 Gammaproteobacteria bacterium | reverse complement strand
CGATTATCTCGCATCCTGATGCGGGTAAAACCACGCTGACCGAAAAGTTATTGTTGTACGGACGTGCAATACAATCTGCGGGAACAGTAAAAGGAAAAAAAGCCGATCGGCATGCGACTTCAGACTGGATGGAACTTGAAAAACAACGGGGTATATCGGTTACCTCAGCGGTAATGCAGTTTCCATATAAAGGATGTATCGTTAATCTCCTTGATACGCCTGGTCATGAAGACTTTTCTGAAGATACCTATCGGACACTTACGGCGGTAGATTCTGCCTTAATGGTTATCGATTGTGCAAAAGGTGTAGAAGATCGTACGATTAAATTAATGGATGTATGTCGTCTGCGTGACACGCCAATTTTGACTTTTATCAACAAACTCGATCGTGAAGGTCGTGAGCCGATAGAGTTGCTTGATGAAGTCGAAGAGATTTTAAAAATTCAATGTGCTCCAATCACCTGGCCTATTGGTATGGGGAAAGGCCTTAAAGGTGTTTTCCATTTATATAATGATTCAGTGCATCTTTTTAGCGCCACTCATGGCGGGAAAATTCAGCAAGGTGAGGTGATTCAGGGGTTAGACAATCCTCAATTAAATAAAGTTTTGGGAGAGTCTGTTGCTGAAGAACTGAGAGATGAAATTGAACTGGTAAAAGGGGCAAGTCACGAGTTTAATAAAGAAGATTTCCTGGCTGGAAAACTGACACCGGTATTTTTTGGTTCAGCTATTAATAATTTTGGCATAGAAGAATTACTCGATTATTTTGTTTCTGCTGCACCAGGACCTCAGGCTCGTTTAACACACGAACGCGAAGTTAAGCCAGATGAAGATAAATTTTCTGGTTTTATATTTAAGATTCAGGCAAATATGGATCCTTCTCATCGTGATCGTGTTGCTTTTATGCGTGTCTGTTCAGGTACTTACCAACAAGGCATGAAGATGAAGCATGTACGAATTGGTAAAGATGTCAAAGTCGCAAATGCCATTACCTTTATGGCGAGTGATCGTGAACACGTTGAAGAAGCCTATCCTGGAGACATTATCGGTTTGCATAATCACGGAACGATTCAAATTGGTGATACCTTTACGCAAGGTGAGTCACTCAAGTTCAGTGGTATTCCAAACTTTGCACCAGAATTATTCCGCCGTGTGCGCTTAAAAGATCCATTGAAGATGAAAGCCCTGCAAAAAGGCTTGGATCAATTGAGTGAAGAAGGTGCAACCCAGGTTTTTCGACCCATCAATAATAATGATGTGATTGTTGGTGCGGTGGGGGTGTTGCAGTTTGATGTGGTTGCATTTCGTTTGAAAGAAGAATACAGCGTGGAATGTGGTTTTGAAGCAGTTAATGTTAATACTGCGCGTTGGGTTGAATGTGCTGATGCAAAAATGCTGAATGACTTCAACAAGAAGGCTGCGGATAACCTGGCATTAGATGCTGGCGGAAGTTTAACCTATCTTGCACCTACGCGAGTTAACCTGGATTTAACTATTGAGCGCTGGCCAGATGTTGATTTCAGAGCAACTCGTGAGCACTAAAAAGTTATAAAAAACAGTATATTAGATGTGATAAATGCCACAATTTCATCGTAATATAAGTATTCCATTATATTCTCAAGCTGCTTATAATAGTTGCGAAATGCAATAATTATAAATCATGGAAATATAAGGAAATAAGATGAATTCTAAAATAATCTCAGTAATTTCACTCGCTTTATGCATGTTTGGTTCTGCTGCACATGCAACTGACTTTAGTAAGTTAAATAAAAAGAAACAAACTAAACTCGGTTTATATCTAACAGCTACACAAGCTTTCGATATGATGAAAAATGATCATACTAAAACATTATTTATAGATGTGCGTACGCGTCCAGAAATTAACTTTTTAGGTATGCCAACTCTCGCTGATGCAAATGTACCTTATATGCGCATGAATGAGTGGTATACATGGAATGATAAAAAACAGTCTTTTAATTTAGATGTAAACGGTGATTTTGAAAAAAATATTGCGACTCGTCTTAAAGAAAAATCACTATCAAAATCTGACCCTATTATCTTAATGTGTCGTTCAGGTAGCCGAAGTGCTAAAGCTGCCAATCTTTTAGCTGACCTGGGTTATAAGAAAGTTTATACCGTTGTAGATGGCTATGAAGGTGACAAAGTTAAAACAGGTGAATTTAAAGGTATGCGCATGAAAAATGGCTGGAAACAAGCCAAACTTCCATGGACTTATGAATTAGCGAAAGAAAAAATGTATACAGCATCAGCTGAGTAATACATCTGTTGGGTGAATTGAATTTTACCTCTACATTCACTCCCACAATCAGTGGGAGTGAATTTTTAAACCCTGTCCTTTCTCCCGTTGTATACTCTCTATTAAATCAAGCATTTATACCTGAATTGATATTCTGACTTAGTAAAAGAGATTAACTTATTGTTTTTATTATGTTTATTTTCAAGAAAAGCTTTCTGATAATATTTTTTGTATAAATTTGTCAACCTGTTCTGTTTTTATTCGTTGTTATTACTAACGATATAAAATAAACAGAGAACAGGAGCTATCTTATGAAACACTTAATTATTGCAGTAGCCACATTAAACATACTTCTTGCTACACCCGCTATAGCAGATGACTCAAATATCGGAGCTGCTTCATCTGATTCCCCTCATCGAGGTGAACGAATCAATACTCGTCTTGATCGCCGTGGTGATGGTATTGATGAACGTCTGGATCAACGAGGTGAACGAATTAATGCACGTCTTGAACAACGTGGTGAAAATATTAACGAACGTTTAGATCGCCGTGCTGAAAGAGCTGCCAATAATGGTAATGATCGTAAAGCTGATAGATTGGATCGTCGTGGAGATCGTATTGAAAACCGTATGGATCGCCGCGGAGATCGTATCGAGAATCGCATGGACCGTCGAGGAGATCGTGTCGAACAGCGTATGGATCGTCGTGGCGATAAAATTCAGGCCAGAGTTAACCGTCGCGCAAACTAATAAAATTAAGATGTATCCCCAACTGTGCTATTGTGTATCGCCGACTGAAAATAAATTTTCGGTCGGTTTTTTTAATCAAGCGTGTGATAACGCCAAGGTGCGGCAAGCTCGGATGGCTCTGGATACTTATAGTCTTGAACAATTCTTAAAAGAAATTGAAAAACGTGCTTTTCGTATGGCTTGTATAGCCACATCGAATGTTGATGACGCGCTGGATATAGTACAAGATGCTATGCTGGTTTTAGCGAGTAAATATGCAGGGCGAGATAAGGATGAATGGCCACCGCTTTTCCATCGCATACTGCAAAATAAAATACGTGACTGGTATCGGCAGCAAAAAGTACGAAACGTTTTTCAAAACTGGTTTGCTACAGGAGATGAAAGCACTGAAGAAGACCCGATACAAACCATTGAAGATGATAAAATTCATGATCCAATACGAAAGATAAGTGGTGAGAAAGCCATTCATAAATTGGAACAAGCATTAAAGACTTTACCGATTCGACAGCAGCAGACTTTTTTACTTCGCTCATGGGAATGTATGGATGTTAAGCAGACTGCAGAAGCAATGGGCATTACAACCGGTAGTGTTAAAACACATTACTCGCGTGCGGTACAGGCATTAAAGAATCAACTCGACGAGGCTGACTATGAATGAGCAAGATAAATTTGAGAACAAAACTAAATCATTGCTCGATGAGAGTATTGATGAGATTAGTCCTGATATTGCCCGTCGCTTACAACAGGCGCGTTATGCCGCTTTAGAACAAGCAAAGCCTCGTTCAATCTGGTCATTTTATCCTCAAGTAACGGCAGCAATGCTTGCCGTTGCGGTTGTCTCTGCAATGTTGTTATTTAATTTTGATGAAAATATTTTAAATAATACAGAACTTGTAATGGAAAAAGATATTGAAATGTTAACCACAAATGAAAGCCTGGATTTAATGGAAAACCTGGAGTTCATGCAATGGCTGGCTGAGTCTGAAGAATATGCCAGCTAAGTGGCTAATCATTTTATTGATGTTTTCTCCCTTTGCGTTACTTGCAAATGAAGAAAACGATATTGAACTATTTGAATTTTTAGCAATATATGAACAAAGTGATGATGTATTTATTGATGCCGAGATGGAAAATAAATATGAAACAACTGAATTTACCAGTGAACAAAATTTAATGAACCAGAAAGTTACAAAGAGTGAGTCAGATGAGTAACAACAGAATTTTAAAATTTGTAATGCTGAGTTTTATTCTGAGCTTGCCATTTAATCTGAATGCTCAGGAAAAAAGTAATGTTCATGATGAGAATGTGCTGAACTGGAATGGTTTAAATGCGAATGAACAAAAATTGTTAAACCGTTTTAAAGAACACTGGAATGATTTTCCGCACGAACGTAAACAACGTTTACTCAAAGGTGCCAAACGCTGGGGTAATATGACACCGGCACAACGCGAACAGGCAAAAAACAGGTTACAGCGCTGGAAAAACATGACACCTGAGCAACGCCAGCGGATCAGAGCACGATATGAAGATTTTCGTAGATTACCAGCAGATGAAAAACAAAGAATTCGGCAACAAAGCCAGTGGTTTAAAAATTTACCGGAAGAAAGGCGTCAGAAATTACGTGAACGCTGGAATAATATGTCAGCGGAACAACGAGAATCATTTCGCCAGCGCATTAAAGACAAGCGTGCACAATGGCAACAAATTCCTGCACAGCAACGTGAACAAATTAAGAAAAAACGAACCGAACAACGAAACAAGTGGCGTGATATGTCGCCTGCTGATCGTCAAAATATGCATGAAAAAACCCAACAACGCCGTATTGAACGCTTCCAACGCAGATAATAGTTCTGCTAAATATTCTTTATAATTTTTGTAGTGTAAGATTGCGGCATGGCAAAAACGATAAATAAAACGACCTTTTCATGGGCGCTCTATGATTGGGCCAACTCTGCATATGCAACAGTAATTCTTGCCGGTTTTTTTCCTCTTTTTTTTAAACAATACTGGAGTGATACAACAGATGTATCCGCCAGTACTTTTCAGTTAGGTTTAACCAACTCAATAGCAAGTACTGTCATTGTTATTCTTGCACCTGTTCTAGGTGCTATTGCTGATGCGGGTAATCTAAAAAAACGTTTACTGTATATATTTGCTTTGCTCGGGATTTTAATGTCCGGTTCACTCTATTTTGTTGGCCAGGGTGAAACACTATTAGCTTTAACTTTGTTTTGTCTTTCCGCGATTGGTTTTTCAGGCAGTATTATATTTTATGATTCTTTATTGACGGATATTTGCGAAGAAAAAAGCTATAACAAGATTTCCAGTCTCGGCTATGCCCTTGGCTATTTAGGCGGAGGTGTGTTATTCGCGTTTGATGTCTATATGACATTAAATCCCGAATTGTTTGGTTTTAAAGACAGTACTGAAGCCGTGCAATTTTCATTTTTAACCGTCTCAGTGTGGTGGTTTATTTTTTCATTACCATTATTTTTCAATGTTAACGTTAAAAATACAAAAAGCAATGTGAAAATAAGCCAGGCAATAGTGTCTGGAGTTGAACAACTTAAAATTACATTCCGCAAGATAAAAAAATTACCTATGGTTCTTTTATTTTTAGTGGCGTATTGGTTATACATTGATGGGGTTGATACCATTGTCAGAATGGCAGTTGATTACGGTATGTCACTGGGATTTAATTCTTCCGATTTAATTACAGCATTACTGATTACCCAATTCGTAGGTTTCCCTGCAGCCATAGCGTTTGGTTATTTAGCTAATTACATTGGTACCAAGCAAGGCATTTTACTCGCTATCATAGTTTATTTTTTAATGACCTTATGGGCAGCTCAAATTACGGCAATAGCTGGATTTTATATTCTCGCAATTATTATTGGATTAGTACAGGGCGG
>JAPHTF010000074.1 GCA_026197095.1 Gammaproteobacteria bacterium | reverse complement strand
TTAACGATTTCTTCAGGTCATCCTGCTGCCCTGGCGGGTAAATATGTAGGCTGGACGGTACCGGAAGATTATCAACCCGTTCATAGTTTAATGAAAGAATTAAAAGTAGGGCCTTATTTACATTTTCATGAGAATCCGTATGAACATTTTTTTGAGGAATATTTAACTCATATTATTGTCGCTATAGTTGTTTTTATAATGTTAGTTTTTACATCACTCTATATTTTTACGTTGAATCGCAAGCTATATACAACAAAAAATGAACTTGAAGACCGCGTAGAAGAACGAACACATGAACTCTTAGTTGAAAAAGAATTTTCTGAGAAAGCGAATAACGCAAAATCGGAGTTTCTTGCTCAAATGAGCCATGAATTCAGAACACCACTCAATGCTGTTCTTGGTTTTGCACAGTTAATAGAACATGATACAAATGACAACGAGCTTGTTGAAATAAATGACAGTGCAAATGAAATACTTATCGCTGCCAGGCATTTATTGGGTATGGTCAGTGATATTATGGACTTAACAAAAATTGAATCTGGTCAATCTGAACTTTTACTGCAACCCATCGAACTTGTTGATGTTTTTACTCATGTCTTACGTTTGTTGCAGACAAAAACAAACGCTAAAAAAATAACGATTATATTTGATGGTAAAAAAATGGGAAATATTAGTGTAGTCGCTGATCTGCATTCACTAAAACAGGTGTTTAGTAATATTATTTTAAACGCGATTAAATATACTCCGTCAGGTGGAAATATTAATATTGAGGCAGAAATTAAAAACGATGGTTATTGTCATATTCAAATCATAGACGATGGCGATGGTATTGATGAGGAAAAATTAAGTTCTATATTTGATCCGTTCCAACGTGTAACAAAGCGTAGTGATGTCGAAGGCTCAGGTATAGGGTTATCTATTTGTAAAAAGTTAATCGAAGCAATGCAAGGTAAAATTATAGTTAAAAGCCAGCTTAATCACGGCTCAACCTTTACTGTATTGTTGAAGCCAGCTAATTAGCCAGAGCAATTTAAATTGATTCTGTTTTAGGTTAGGTGTAAGTGTATTATTGATGTGAGTGTATTATTAAAGTGTAATGGTTACTCACAAATTCCACCTTGTGTGAGTTTTTCAGGATCAAGAAGTTGTGTTAGCTCGGCTTCAGTTATGTCTGTCATTTCCGCTGCAACATCAATAACAGAACGTCCTTCAGCGTAAGCCTTTTTAGCTATCGCGGCACCTTTTTCATAACCGATAACACGGTTAAGCGCGGTCACTAAAATAGGATTACGATCCAGCGCTTCTTTGATGTGATCAGTATTAACAGTAAAACCTGCGATGGCTTTATCGGCCAGTTGACGTGAAGCGTTTGCAAGTAATTCAATACTCTGTAATAAGTTATATGCAATGACAGGTAACATAACATTAAGCTGGAAGTTACCTGACTGGCCGGCAACAGTAATCGTTGTATCGTTGCCTATGACTTGCGCACAAACCATCGCAACTGCTTCGGGAATAACCGGGTTGACTTTACCGGGCATGATTGAACTGCCGGGTTGTAACGCGGGTAATGCAATTTCACCAAGGCCAGCAAGTGGGCCACTGTTCATCCAGCGTAAATCATTTGAAATTTTCATTAGTGTAACTGCCAGGGTTTTTAACTGGCCACTCATTTCTACAGCCGAGTCCTGGCTTGCTAAACCAACAAAAAGATTTTTCATCGGTTTAAAAACAACGCTTGAATTTGCCGTCAACGCTTTTGAAAAATGTTTTGCAAATTCAGGGTGTGCATTAATACCTGTACCAACCGCAGTTCCCCCCTGAGGTAAAGCACTCAGCCTGGTCAGGCTATTTTCAATACGTTCAAGATTATCAGATAGTTGGTCTTTCCATGCTTGCAGTTCTTGCCCAAGCGTTATCGGCATCGCATCCATTAAATGAGTACGGCCAGTTTTCACTGTTTTATCAAGTTCAATAATTCGTTGATGGAGTGTTTCTATTAAATGTTGAACGGCTGGCTGCAGTTGTTCATTAATTTCAATACAGGCACTAACGTGAATGGTTGTCGGTATCACATCATTAGAGCTTTGACTCATGTTGATGTGATCATTGGGATGAACAGGTTCACCTAAAAGCTCAGTTGCAAGATAGCTGATGACCTCGTTGGCATTCATATTGGTACTGGTGCCAGAACCGGTTTGAAATACATCGATAGGGAAGTGCTGATCATGTTTACCTTCGGCAACATCAAGAGCAGCCGAACGAATAACATCGGCAATATTTTTATCCAGCAAGCCCAGTTTTTCATTAGCACTTGCACAAGCTACTTTGACCAGGCCGAGTGCACGGATGAAGCCACGGGGCATGGCTAAACCACTGATAGGGAAGTTATTTACTGCACGTTGAGTTTGTGCACCGTAAAGTGCATCTGCCGGGACGTGTAATTCCCCCATGCTGTCACGCTCTGTACGAAATTGCTTTTTCGTCATGTGAGAACCCTTAATAGTTAGTTGCGGCCTTTTATGAATTTCCAGTTCTTAATAGTTTCTTCAACAACTCGCCATGCGTCATCCATATCTTGTTCCAGAATAACTTGTTTATTGATGATAGCCATATCCCCATTGGTACCATCCATAATTTCTTCAATATCAAAAATAAGACGGCGCAGGCCAATAGTTTTAATTTTTAAATTATTATAGGCCAGACTCTTCAATAAGCCGCGCTGGAATTCACTTTTACGGCGACTCCGCCAGTCTGCGTAACTCAGTGTTTTGCCACTGGGCATACCATAAACGGCGACATTTTCAGAGACCAAATTCATATGCTGATTCAGATCTCGCGCTTTAACTGTTTCTGTGATGTGGGATAACCACTTTCGAATATCGTTTTCAGACATAGTAGTTTTTTATTATTGTGGCTTAAGTTAAGTCAGTTATGGTTTTCTATATTAGCAATTCGCAGCGTAATAATACGCACTATTTATCTGTTTTGGGGAAATCTTTATCATAAAGTCAGTTTTTAATATTTTTGAAATGAAACTCCACACTAAAAGATGGTCGCTCATCCCTGATAATTATAGACAGCGGCAAGGACTCTGGTTATGTGTAATCTGAAATCGTTAACAGAATAATTATTTCATGCCTGTAACTTATTGAAATATAAATATATATTTTCTTTGTATGAAAACAGCTTGTTTTTGACTCTCTGCCTGTCTGAATAAGTTATTTATTTTGTACATTTGATGGTTTTTTGGGCTATACCTGGCAGTCATAAAATTATTTCATGGTTGTAACTTGTTGAAATATAAGTTTATATTTTTCAGCGTGTAAAAAATGCTTGCTTTTGTGTGGTGATCAATTAAAGTGGCAACCATATATAAATAACCGGTAAACACCGGTGTAAAGCTATATGGCCGAAACCATATGGTTATAGCAGTGGAGAAAGCTATGTCTACTCAGAATCAAGACCAAGATATCGACCAGCAGGAAACCCTTGAATGGCTTGAAGCAATTGAAGGTGTTCTACAGTCAGATGGTGCTGACCGTGCGCATTTTCTGCTAGAGCATATGATCGATAAATTGCGTCGTTCAGGCGCTAACCTGCCTCACAAAGCAAATACTGCTTATGTAAATACTATTCCCACTCACCTACAGCCCAATATGCCAGGTGATCGAAGCGTAGAGCGTCGTATCGGTGCCCTGATTCGCTGGAATGCCGCAGCAATGGTGGTTAAGGCTAACCGTAAAGCATCAGAGTTAGGTGGTCATATCGCCAGTTTTGCATCCGCTGCGACTTTATATGATGTAGGCTTTAACCACTTTTGGCGTGCACCTACTCATGAACATGGTGGTGATCTCGTTTTCTTCCAGGGGCACTCGGCACCCGGCATGTACTCTCGTGCTTTCCTCGAAGGGCGCTTAGAAGAAGCTCAGCTGGATAACTTCCGCCAGGAAGTGGATGGTAATGGTTTGTCTTCATATCCACATCCATGGTTAATGCCGGACTTCTGGCAATTTCCCACTGTTTCAATGGGTTTAGGTCCCATTTCAGCAATATACCAGGCGCGTTTTATGAAGTACCTGCAGGATCGTAGCCTGGCCGATACACGTGATCGTAATGTCTGGTGCTTTATGGGTGATGGTGAAACCGATGAGCCCGAATCTTTAGGTGCTATTTCTCTGGCATCACGTGAAAAGCTCGATAACTTAACGTTTGTTATTAACTGTAACTTACAGCGTTTAGATGGCCCTGTACGTGGTAACGGCAAAATCATTCAGGAGCTGGAAGCCGTATTCCGTGGTGCCGGCTGGAAAGTGATTAAAGTGTTGTGGGGGAGTTACTGGGATCCATTACTCGCCAAAGATCATGACGGCCTGTTGCAAAAGCGGATGCTTGAAGCGGTTGACGGCGATTTCATGAACTACAAATCCAAAGACGGCGCCTATGTGCGTGAGCATTTCTTTGGTAAATACCCGGAATTAAAAGCCATGGTTGCCGATATGTCGGATGAAGATATCTGGCGTTTAAATCGCGGCGGTCATGATCCCTTTAAAGTGTATGCAGCCTATGCAGAAGCGGCGAAGCGTGATGGTCAGCCAACAGTCATCCTTGCACACAGTGTTAAAGGGTATGGCATGGGTGCAGCAGGCGAAGGCCAGATGCGCACTCACTCACAGAAGAAACTCGATGAAGATGAAATGATTGCTTATAAGCATCGTTTCAATATTCCCATTACGGATGAGCAGGCGGCGAAGTGCGAATACTTCCGTCCGGATGAAAACTCTGAAGAAATGAAATACATGAAAGCGCAGCGTGAAAAGCTGGGCGGGCCGATGCCGGTTCGTCAACGATTAGCGGCACCTTTAGAAGTGCC
Source organism: Gammaproteobacteria bacterium (assembly GCA_026197095.1). Classification (GTDB taxonomy): domain Bacteria; phylum Pseudomonadota; class Gammaproteobacteria; order UBA6429; family Thiohalophilaceae; genus JAGLTQ01. Next base: position 2,721 of record JAPHTF010000074.1, on the reverse strand, counting down.
TGACTTATCCGTGTTTGAACCTATTACCAAAGGTTCAGGCGATCGTGAAATGTCGACGACCATGGCATTTGTTCGTTTATTAACACTGATCACCCGCGACAAGAAAATGGGCAAGTATGTTGTGCCCATCGTACCCGATGAAGCACGCACCTTTGGTATGGAAGGCATGTTCCGCCAGCTAGGTATTTACTCTTCAGTGGGGCAGTTATATACGCCACAAGATAAAGAACAGGTCATGTTTTACAAAGAAGATAAAACTGGCCAGATTCTTGAAGAAGGTATTAATGAAGCCGGCGCAATGTCTTCATGGATTGCAGCGGCAACGTCATATAGCACACATAGTGTAAACATGGTTCCGTTTTATATTTACTATTCAATGTTTGGTTTCCAGCGAATTGGTGATCTTGCATGGATGGCCGGTGATATGCAGGCACGTGGTTTCTTATTGGGCGGCACAGCTGGTAGAACAACACTTGCGGGAGAAGGCTTGCAGCATCAGGATGGCCACAGCTTTATGGTGTCTGGCACCATTCCAAACTGTGTATCGTATGATCCAACTTTTGGCTATGAATTAGCTGTCATTATTCAAGATGGTATGCGTCGCATGTATCAGAACCAGGAAAATGTGTTCTATTATATTGCGGTCATGAATGAAAACTATCAGCAGCCTGCAATGCCAAAAGGTGTAGAAGAAGGCATTGTTAAAGGTATGTACTTATTACAAGGTGGCGGTAAGCGTCGTAAGAAAGTGCAGCTAATGGGATCAGGTACGATTTTGCGTGAAGTCATTGCAGCAGCAGATTTGTTAGACAAAGACTGGTCTATCGATGCAGATATATGGAGTGTGACCAGCTTTAATGAACTTAAACGCGAAGGTGAAGATGTCGATCGCTGGAACATGTTGCACCCATTACAAGAAAAGCGGGTGAGTTACGTTGAGAAATGTCTGAAGGATAAACGTGGCCCTGTGATTGCAGCGACCGATTATATTCGTTCTTATTCAGAACAAATTCGTAAGTGGATTCCTGCAAATTACACAACGCTGGGGACCGATGGTTTTGGTCGTTCGGATACACGTGCGCAATTGCGTAAACATTTTGAAGTAAATGCACATTATGTTGTAGTTGCGGCACTAATGGCCCTGGCAGATGATGGTCAGTTCGCGGCAGGTAAGGTTCAGGAGGCCATAGAGAAATATGGCATTAATCCCGAGAAGCCAAATCCTTTAACTGCATAGTTTTTGCAACGTAAAAAATATATGTAACTGTGATTTCCGCGACTGCAGAAATCAGGTGACGCTAAAATAACTGGAGTGAAACCATGGGTGAAATGGTTAAAGTAAAAGTTCCTGACATTGGTGATTTTGATGAAGTCGAAATTATTGAAGTACTCGTATCTGTCGGTGATCAAATTGCAGAAGAAGATTCATTAATCACGGTTGAGTCTGATAAGGCTACGATGGAAATTCCAAGTAGCCATGCAGGTACCGTAAAAGAAATAAAAGTGAAAGTCGGGGATAAGATTGCTGAAGGTGGTTTAGTCCTTGTGCTCGAAGCATCGGGCGCAGCTACCGCTTCGGAAGTGCCAGTAGCAGCCGAAGCACCTAAAGAAGAAAAATCAGAACCAGCCGCAGCGCCAGCTGAAGCAGCAAAGCCAGTACCTGCGATACAAATTGAAAATAAACCATCCCCTACAGCCCATATTGATCCGGTCAGCTTTAAAAATGCACACGCGTCACCCGCTGTCAGAAAATTTGCGCGTGAACTTGGCGTTGATTTAAGTAAAGTCGGTGGCAGTGGTCGTAGTGCGCGTATTGTTAAAGAAGATATTCAGGCGTTCGTAAAGAAAGTGATGACATCAGGCGGCGCATCAGTAAATGGTGGAGCAGCATTAGGTGTAGAACCCATGCCTGAAATTGATTTCAGCCAGTTTGGCGAAGTTGAAATTAAAGCACTAAGCAAAATTAATAAATTGACGGGTAAATTCCTGCATCGTAACTGGGTCACTATCCCGCATATTACACAGTTTGATGAAGCGGATATCACATCACTCGAAGCGTTCCGTAAGCAGTTAAATAAAGAGTATGAAAAAGAAGGCGTTAAGTTCACTATGCTGTCTTTTATTATGAAAGCCGTTGCGGCAGGCCTGAAAAAGTATCCTCGTTTTAATTCATCGCTAGAACCCAGCGGTGAAAACTTAATCATGAAAAACTATTTTAATATCGGTGTAGCAGTTGATACACCTGATGGGTTAGTTGTTCCCGTGGTGCGTGATGTTGATACCAAATCAATAGTCGATATTTCAAAAGAACTACGTGAAATTTCAATTAAAGCGCGCGATAAAAAATTAAAGCCTTCTGATATGCAGGGCGGTTCCATGTCAATTTCAAGTTTGGGTGGTATTGGTGGAACGAAATTTACGCCTATCGTTAATGCGCCTGAGGTTGCAATATTAGGTGTATCAAAGGCAGAAATGAAGCCAGTATGGAACGGGTCAGATTTCGAACCAAAATTAATGTGCCCATTATCACTATCATATGATCATCGAGTGATTGACGGTGCAGATGGTGCACGTTTTGTTACTTATGTTAGTCACTTGTTAGCAGATGCACGTCGCTTGTTATTATAACAACGAAATAATTCCCCCTCTCTTCACGAGAGGGGGGTAAGGGGATAACCAGCGACTTAGCATGGCATGCTTAGTCGAATGGCTAGTTGTTTT
>JAPHTF010000096.1 GCA_026197095.1 Gammaproteobacteria bacterium | reverse complement strand
AGTGTGCACCCGTTTTAATTATTCCAAGGACATCTGTTCGAAATATTTGATCACAGGAGAAGTTAGACCAGACAAAGTGTAAGCGACGAACCGAATGCTTAAAGTGGTCACTTTTAGCTGCTAATGATGCCGCATTAATTGCGCCAGCTGAGGTGCCACAGATAATAGTGAATGGGCTGGGAGATCCTTGAGGCAGCATTTCAGCAATCGCCTTTAATACGCCTACCTGGTAGGCTGCTCGAGCTCCACCGCCAGTCATAACAATGGCGAGTTTTGCTTTCTTTTTTATTTTACTCAACCACTAAATCCTTATTTTTGATTTTATTAATGCTTTGTAATTATTCTTAAAATTCTTCGTAAATTCCAGGTGTCCATAAATTAAGTATAGTGTACAGTTTATGATACTTTAAGTATAAATTACGTATTAAATTAACAGGAAATGTCATTTTGGATATTAAGAATACTGAGAATATTGCTGACCAGAACAAGAAACCGGTTTATTCAGGTAATTCAATCATGGTTCGCCCAAATGGTCCGCTAATATGTAAAGGCGATAGTGACATCACTTTGCAGGATGAAGATGCAAGGATCATTGCAAAAGATAAAGAGTTTGCTTTGTGTCGTTGCGGTTTATCAAAAAACAAACCTTTTTGTGATGGTTCACATAAAACGATGAAAGAAGATATGCCGCAGTTATTTAACGATGCACGTGAAGAAGATATAAGTGGTTATGATGGTGACCTGGTTATCACGGTTAAAGCCAATGCTATGTATAGTCTTCATGGCCCGGTAACAATTTTTAGTCGGGATGGTTTATCAAAAACTACCCGGACAAAAGCTGCTTTGTGTCGCTGTGGACACTCTGAGAACAAACCATTTTGTGATGCCCGGCATAAACAGTCTGGTTTTACCGCTTAAATAAAATTGATATTTGGATCAGCTAAAGACATATATGAAATTATTATGACGCCACTTCAACGTTATCAATTAGATTTACAAAAAAGAAGAATCAAAACTGATGAAAAACAGTGGCAAGCTGTGCAATATACTCAGCGAGTTTATTCTGAATTAATCATTTCATCTCAGAGTAAAGGGAATTTTTTCTCGTCGCTCATACAGCGAAAAAAAACACCTGCTCGCGGGCTGTATTTATGGGGTGGAACAGGCCGTGGTAAAACATATTTAGTTGATAGCTTTTACGAATGTTTACCCGGAGAAAAAAAACATCGTATTCATTTTCATCGTTTTATGCTTGATATACACCAGCAGTTAAAAGACTTACCAAAGTCACCCAACCCATTAAATATTGTTGCAGCCAAACTTGCCGATAAAATGAATGTTTTATGTTTAGATGAGTTTCATGTGCATGATATTGCGGATGCCATGTTACTGGCTGGTCTGCTCAAGGCAATGTTTGAGAAGGGCATCACTCTGGTTGCAACTTCAAATATTGCGATACATGATTTATATAAAAATGGATTACAACGTGAACGTTTTATGTATGCCATTGAGTTACTGGAAAAGTATACAGAAGAGTTTGATCTGGGTAACGGTACAGATTATCGGTTTAATATCTTAGGGAAAAGTGAACATTTTTACGTGTTTGATGAGAAGAACACAAAAGAAATGGGCGATGATTTTTTGTCATACAAATTTATTGAGTTGGCACCGTGTAAAGCCAAAAATGATAGAAGCATTGAGATTAATCATCGTAAAATAAATTATATTTCATGTGCTGATGATGTGATTTGGTTTGATTGTTATGAACTCTGTTATACTAATCGCTCTGCTCATGACTACATCGAAATAGCAGAACGTTTTCATACTATTATGTTGAGCAATATCCGGGTATTTAGTGAAAAGGATGATGCCGCGGCAAAACGCTTCATTCATTTTATTGATGCAATTTATGATCATAACGTGAAGTTATTAGCTACTGCACATGCTTTACCCTCAGGGCTATATCATGGCAATAGAATGAAATTTGCTTTTAATCGAACGATCAGTCGTCTAACTGAAATGGGAACGGATCAGTACTTAAAGTTAGCGCATAATCCAACAGGTACCATCCGGACATTAGATCAATAATTAACTCATTTTACTTGCATAACGTATATGGCTCAATATCACTTCACTTCCATCGGCACGATCCATTCCTGTTATAAAGAAAAATTTGGAATACCCAGGCAGCCAGCACTTGTAGCAAGTCCGGCTACTATTGAAATTGATAGTGCCTATTCAAAAGATGAAGCCTTTCGTGAGCTGGAATCATTTTCACATATTTGGGTTGTTTTTGTATTTCATGGCATTGAGGATAAAAAATGGAAAGCAACCGTAAGGCCGCCAAGGTTAGGCGGGAATCAACGTGTGGGCGTATTTGCTAGCCGCTCCATGTTTCGCCCTAATCCCATTGGTTTATCAGTTGTTGAGTTAACCAGTATCGAACGAAAAAACAACAACATAATTTTGAATATTATTGGCGGAGACTTTCTGGATCTGACCCCGGTAATCGATATTAAACCTTATATTCCCTATGCAGATTCAATTAATACTGATAAATCAGGTTATGCAACAGATAAGCCGCAAAAAAAACTTACTGTTAATTTTTCCGTACAAGCACTGGCTGAAATTCAACAAGCTAAAGAGAACTATCCACAATTAGAAAATATCATAGTAGAAATATTACAACTTGATCCACGCCCGGCTTACCAGGAAAACAAAAAAATAAAAAATGTATTTTCCATAAAATTATATGACTATGATTTGAAGTGGCATGTTGTAAATGAAGAGGTTTTGGTGACCGAGCTAGAATTATTAAATTCTGGTTTGACTTAATTAGTTAAAGATAAGAGCTTGGCTGCATACTTATTGGCCATGGCAAATAAAAAAAATTTAGCTTAAATGGGAATAGCGATTTTGACTCGCAGACCTTATAATTGAAGTATCTATTAATATAGTTAATTACCAGAATGATTTTTCGTGGTTTTGGGTATTCGATTAAAAAGCGCGATTAAAAAAAAGGATTCTTACGTTTGTATCAGTTAGCCGAACAATATCTTAAAGCATTTGCCGAGATTAAAGACAAATCTATATTTTCACAAAGCCTGATCGGACTTGAGAAAGAAACGCTACGCGTTAATCATGAAGGTGGTTTAGCACAAACACCTCACCCAATAAAATTGGGTTCAGCGTTAACTCATCCCTATATAACAACAGACTATTCTGAAGCATTACTTGAAATCGTGACACCACCTTCGAATGATATTCCTTCGGTCTTACAGTTTTTAAGTGATACCCAGCATTTCATTTATAACCAGCTTGATGATGAGTTACTTTGGGCAACCAGTATGCCCTGTGTGGTGGCAGGCGAAACCAGTATTCCATTAGCAAAGTATGGCTCATCCAATTCAGGATTGATGAAAACAGTTTATCGCCGTGGCTTAGGTCACCGTTATGGCCGGGTTATGCAGGTTATCGCGGGTGTACATTTTAACTTTTCATTTTCAGAAAAATTTTGGCCGGTATTTTTTAATATTAATAAACAAAAAAATAAAGGTTCAGAGCAAGATTTAATTTCAGAATCCTATTTTTCTTTAATACGTAATTTACAGCGCTTCGGCTGGTTAATTCCTTATTTATTTGGTGCATCCCCCGCGGTATGTAAATCATTTTTACAAGGGAAAGAAACCACGCTATCACAATTTAACGAAACGACTTATTACGAACCTTATGCTACTTCATTGCGCATGGGTGACATTGGTTATCAAAACAATAAAGAAAATGAAGTTGGTGTGGTTGCGAACTATAACTCACTTATGGATTATATACGTAGTTTGCAACACGCCATTGAGACACCGTGCCCCAAGTATGAAAAATTTGGCTTTGAAGTTGATGGGCAATACCAACAACTTAATAGTAATATCTTACAAATTGAAAATGAGTACTACAGTACGGTCAGGCCAAAGCAAATAACCCATAAGTATGAAATGCCTATTGAGGCACTAAGGAAAAGAGGTGTTCAATATGTTGAGCTACGCTCACTTGATGTTAATGCTTTTCATCCTTTAGGCATTAATGAAGAGCAACTTTATTTTCTTGAAACTTTTATGCTGTTCTGCCTTGTACATGAAAGTCCACCCATTGGTGAGAATGAAAAAAAAGAAATTGATCAAAATGAAATGTTAACCGCTCATCAGGGCCGCGATCCTGATCTACGTTTAACGCGCAATGGTAAAGATATTTCTATAATAGAATGGGGGGGTGAACTTCTTGATGTGATGCAGGGTTTTGCAGCATTACTCGATGAAGTTCATGGCAGCAATGATTATTCGCAAAGCTTGAATAATCAAAAGCAGGCTATAAATGATCCAGAATGCACTCCTTCAGCTAAAATGCTGGCTGAAATGAGGCAAAATGATGAGGGTTTTTATCAACATGCGATGCGTATGTCGCAACATCATCATGAAGCTTTCGTTCATGGAGAGTTAAGTGCTGAAAAATCACAGTTTTATGCCGACTTAGCATCAATATCACTCAAGCAGCAAAAACAGATTGAAGAAAATGATACGTTGTCTTTTGCAACCTTTCTTGAAAGGTATTTTGCCAAATCTCTTTAGGTTTCCTTAATATTGAACTCCTTTTCTGAGCTAATGTCCTAGCCACATCACACTAATAAGACGCCAAATACTACAGGATATAACATGAGTCACTTTCAATTATTAAAAAATATTACGCTGAACAAGATTGCAATATTCAGTTTTATTACTTTTCTATTTTTGCCATTTTCTGTTTCCGCTGAAATAAAGGGCTTTGAGGATTTTAGTGGTAAGCCTCAAGTGTTTGAAAATTATTTAGCTAAGGGGAAATGGTTGGTTGTTATGATGTGGGCCTCAGACTGTCATATTTGTAATCGTGAAGCTCATCAATATGTCGATTTTCATATGCTGCATTCAGATTCCGATGCGACAGTACTTGGAATGTCTCTTGATGGTGCAAGCCGGAAAAAAGAAGCTGAAGCTTTCATTAAAAAACATTCAGTCGATTTTCCTAACCTGATTGCTGAGCCGGCAACTGTTGCGCAGCTTTTTCAGGAATCAACTGGGCAAGGGTTTGCTGGCACGCCCACTTTTCTAATTTATTCACCGGACGGTGAATTAAAAGCGGCTCAAGCAGGTGCTGTACCGACAGAGCTAATTGAAGACTTTATTAAAAAGAATTCAGTTAAGAAAGTGCTCGATAATAACTAAATTTATTTTTTATAGTACCTATTTTTCTTCGCGACAAGGTAAAATATGCCATTAAACTTTTTAGTGGAGAATAGTATGTCAGATAGTATGGTTGTATTGCTTAATGGCGAAGCCTTGTTTGAATATGATAGAACAAAACAATTAGCTGCGAAACAGCAAGAGTACCTTGATCGAATGGATCAGAAAATGGATGGTGGTATACAGCTAGGCAATGAAACGATCGTCAATCCGGATCAACAACAACGTGCACAATTTGTTGCTTTCACTTTGTTGACTGCAATTGAAGATGACAACGAAGCGGTAATTGCCGCGATGAATTCATATCTTGCAACGCGTTATCCTGATTTAAAACAAGTTAAAGCCGATATCGATCAAGCTAGCCGCAAAGTGATGTTTGATTTAATCTTTGATCAGGAACATAAAAACCAGGTTAAAGTATCATTCAACGCCTGATGTAATTCCTAACATTGTCCTTGCATTTTCAATATCGGGTTTAATTTCATCTAACTTGTTTAGCTCTTCTCTGGTATTTATCCCAATTTTTTTAAAAGCAGGATACTGAGACCAGTCCGGTAATGTACAAGGGTGATCGGTGCCCCGATAGGTATTGAGACTTGCAATAATGACGATATCAGTGAGATCAACATTTTCTGAGCCCTTTCTAAATTGCTCAACATAATATATTGATGCATCAATAATGTTTTTAGGAAAAGCCCAGGATTTTAAGATCATCTCACCCACTTGTGTATGCACATTGCCCATCACTTCAACCAGTAAGCCGGGTTCGCTTTCAACTTCCGGAAATGATTCAATGCATCTTGCCATCGGTAAGTAGCCAATGTTATGCACCAGACCAGCAAGCAGGGCATCATCAGGATCGAGTTTGCTATAGTGAGTTGCAATGGCATAGGCATTGGCTGAAACTTCAGTACTATGTTTATGCAATGCATCAAAAAAAGGTTTTAATACACCTTTGGGTTGGTTAAACATTTGTGTAATAGCATGACTGGTTACTAACGTTTTTATTAACTGCAATCCCATTCTTGATACTGCAAGCTGGACGTTAGTAATCTCGTGGTTGCCACGATAAAGGGCGTTATTTGCAACTTTTAATATGCGTGCAGTAAGAGAAGGGTCTCGATTGATGACCTTTGCGATATTTACCATATTTGATGATGGGTCATCAACAATCTTTTTTATCTGCAAGAATACATCGGGCATTGAGGGCAAAACCAGCCGATTGCTTTTAATTTTTGCCTCAAGGTTTTGCAGAATTTTCTGTTCTAATTCCATGTTGTCTCATAAATATAAATAAGCAATCAACAAGATAAACTATACCGTTGCAGCTAAATTTGTACCATAATGCATACGTTTTCTGGCTATATTTTAGTGGTATGTTTTATTTCATTCAGGGGGGGATAATGAAATCTTTATTATATGATCTACGACCGATGCGTATTGTACTATTATTAACAGTGCTGATCTCGATTATTTTTAAGCCTGCACCGGGTACAGAATTAGTTTATGAAGGTTGGGAAGTATTTTCGACTTTATTATTACCTGTATTTTCACCTATCTTACTTATGTTGCTGTGGTTAGATAGCTTAATTGCCAAGTTATGGTCAACACAGACAGAAGGGAAAGAACAAAAACGTTATATAATGATATTACGAATTAATTTAATATTAAGCTTTATCTTTATTTTAGTTTGGTATCCTTATTTTCAAGCATTAACTGAGTAATAAAATGGCATTAATTATTCAACTGACAGAAAATAGTGCAGGCATTAAGCTTTCACTGGAAAAACAACGTACAACTATTGGCCGTGATGTTAATAATGATATTACGCTAGATGATGAGCTGGTGAGTAAACATCATGCCGTTATCGAAATTATAAGCCTGGATAATGGGGTTGAGTTTTTAATTCAAGATTTAAACAGTACTAACCATACCTTTGTTAATGATTCACCTGTTGAGTTATATAAACTTAAAGATAAAGATTTGATTCGTATTGGGATGAGTGATTTTCGCTTTATTTCACAAGATCCTGAGTCCATGGATGAAACAGCCCAGTTATATAAAACCTGGATACCAGGTGTGTTTTATACGGGCAAGAAAAAGAAAAAAACAGGCAAGAAAAAATAAATTAAGTGAAATTTTTATTCTATATTTTCATCGATAAAATTTTCAATAAATGAGGCAGACTGCGCTCCACTAAAACGTGCTTTTTCTTCGCCATTTTGTATTAATAAAATAGTTGGGAAACCACGCACCTGGTACTGTCCAGCTATTTTCATGTTTTTTCCTTCATCAACTTCCAGTTTAGCCAGGGCAATCTCAAGATCACTTTCTTCGACAACTTGTTTTAGAATGGGGGCGATAACAACGCAGGGTGGACACCAGTCAGCCCATAAATCAACAAGTATGGGGTATTGATATGATGCTTCAATAATGTCTTTATCAAATTCTTCTACCGAAGTGTCAAAAATCTTGTTCATTTTATATCGCTATCCTGTATTTACTACCGGGTGAGTGTTTAACATTCAGTGTTAATTATTCGTCGGCTATATTATTCAGCAATGTGCCACAAAGATAAAGTCGTGAGGTTTACCTTTTATAAAGACATCTGAACATGGATGAGGTGAAATGATAGGCAGGGTTTATTATCTTGCCATTGATACATCTGATACCTGGAATGGAATTAATTGTAATACCAGTATACTGAATTTGTTTAAGATAAATTTTTTGTACTTGGTGTAATGTAACTTAATACCGCTTTAGAAAGTTCAACCGGATCAAACTTAGGTAAATAATGATCAGCGCCGACCTGTTTACCTAATGCCATATTGGTATCGGCAGATAATGACGAATGCATAAGTACGGGTATGTCTTTAAAGCGTTCATCCGATTTTATTTTTTTCGTTAAGACATAACCATCCATACCTGGCATTTCTACGTCGGTCAGTATGAGTTTTAAATAATCTTTTACAGGAATGCCCATTGATTCTGCGCGTGCGGCAAGTTCCTGGAGTTTTTCCCAGGCATCATCGCCATTTTTTGCGCTGACATAATTAATATCCATCTTCTGCAAGGTTTTCTCAATTTGTTTACGCGCCACAACAGAGTCATCAGCAAAGAGCATAAATGATTCAAAATCCGTCTTTTCGATAGTTTCAAAGGCACTTTCATCCTCGTCAACACCTGCTGTTTCACTCAGGACTTTTTCAACATCCAGAATCATCGCGATTCTGTTGTCTTTCAGTTCAGTAACCGCTGTAACAAGGCCACCCATTTTATTCGCCATCATAGCGGGCGGAACACGAATGTCATTCCACTCCATACGAATAATTTGCTCCACAGACTTAACCAGCATGCCTTGAGTGGTTTTATTAAACTCTGTAATGATGAGTTTGTCTGCGGGTTCTTCAACATTCATGCCGCAAAACCGGGCCAGGTCGATAACGGGAAGCATTGTGCCACGCAGGCTGACCATGCCCATAACACCTTCTGGCATATCAGGCGCATGAGTAATCTGTGGCACCTGAATAACTTCACGAATTTTGAAAACATTTAGCCCAAAGACTTCTTCGCGGCCGGTATTTTTATCTAAACCCAGGCTAAATAACAAAATCTCTAAACGGTTGGCCCCTGCGAGCTGGGTGCGTTCATCGACTGATTGAATAAAGTTGCTCATAATATTTTCTACTGAATGTTTAGATAAAAATGGGTTAATAATATTCTTAACCATTAAGATATAGTCCAATTAGCGACAAATAAGCAAAAAACTTTAGTAAAATTAACACTTGCGCCATATTTACACAGTATTAGAAAGTGAATAAGGTGAATCCTCTTTTGAATGTAATAAAAATAATTTTTAGTAAAAATGGTAAAAGCCAGTAGGAGATATTATGTCGAATGAATTTGAAAAAATTGACCATGTTGAAGGTCAAGGTAAAGAAGCCACAGCCGGCAGCCCGATTGTCGTGCATTATACGGGTTGGTTGTTTGACGCCGATGCAGATAACAATAAAGGGGCAAAATTTGACAGCTCGTTAGATCGAAATGATCCTTTTTCATTTAACCTTGGGGCCGGTCAGGTCATTAAGGGCTGGGATCAGGGATTTGAAGGTATGAAGGAAGGGGGTAAACGTACCCTCATTATCCCCGCTGATATGGGCTATGGTGCGGCAGGAGCGGGTGGGGTGATTCCACCCAATGCGACCCTGGTGTTTGATATAGAGCTGATTGAAGTTCAGGGTTAAATAATAAAAAAGGGCTGATAAATCAGCCCTTTTTTATTTTACAGCTAGCGTGAAGCACTTATGCTGCGTTTTTACGGCGTGTGGCAAAATTTACTTTGATATCTCTTCCAAAAAATTCAGAACCATCAAGATCAGCAATAGCGGCTTTGGCCCCTTTTTTATCCATTTCTACAAAAGCAAAGCCTTTAGGACGACGAGTAGCACGATCTGTCATGACGCGTACGCTTTGAATATCACCATATTCTGCGAAGAGATCACGAATATCATTTGCACTTGCTTTGAAAGCAAGGTTGCCAATGAAAACCGAAACCTGGTTTGAACTGATCAAGTTAAATTCCATAGGTATCACAGCGAGAACAGCTGCGATAAATGCGCTGACTAATACTGAATAGGCGACTAAACGAGCAGATGCAAGTTCATTAAGGCTCAGGTATGGGAAAAGGAAATATCCAATAACAGAAAGAATGGATGCGATAATAAAAGCTTTAATAATATTATTAAATGTAGGTAATGCAATTTTCATTTTATGTTCACTTAATTGAAAAGGTTAATAAAAGGTACATCAGGAGCAACTCTCCTTGCATGCACAGCTGGGAAGATTATATCAGACTCGTTAAGCTGATGGCGACTGTCTATAAATTTAAAGTGAAAATGGATATATTATGATCAGCTAAAGGATATGATCACTCAACGGGATGTTTGTTGTTCGCTTATGCTTGTGACAAGATTTTGATATGACGATGTTCGCTGTTATTTTGCCATGGGAGACAAAAAGTATAATGACTGAATTCGAATTTACACTTCACCTCTCTGCAGAAGACTACCTTCAGTATTACGAGGGCAGGGCAAAATTTATTCAGGTGAAAAGTCGTTGTGGAAAAATTATTCAATTTCCTGCCGACAAAGTGCGTGAGTTTGTTCTAAAGGAGGGTGTTCATGGTTCATTTAAAATCCAGCTAAATGATGATAATAAATTTTTATCAATAAAGCGCATATGAAGTTTGTTATAGAATTAATATAGGCTACTATTTTTATAAGATGTATTAAATAAATGGAGAGATTTAGTGCTACACCCCACATTTATCGCTCACCGAGGGTACGCGGCAGCATATCCTGAGAATACCTTAATCGCGGTTGATGCCGCTCAGCAAGCAGGTGCACAATTTGTTGAGATTGATGTTCAGTTAAGTGCTGATCATGTCCCGGTTTTATTTCATGACCGTGATTTGAAGCGTTTATGCCAACAGCCAGGTGCTATTCATGATTATACTTTTTCTCAGTTAGCAGAATTTTATGTAACTGACGCTGAAAAGTTTGCGGATAAATATGCAATGAACAAAATTACTTCATTGCAGGTTTTTATCGAGTATTTAAAAAAACATCCCACGCTAAATGCGTTTATAGAATTAAAGCGACTAATGATCGATACATTTGGTGAAGCATTAGTTCTGAAAACTATTCTTCCTTTATTTAATGGAATGGAAAGTCAAATTAGTTTTATTTCATACAACCAAAAAATATTAAAAACTATTCATGACACGACTGAATTTGCAACAGGTATCGTGGTTGATGAATGGTGTGAGCTGGATAAAAACACTGACTGGATTTCTGAATGGCTTTTTTGTTCTTATGACGGTCTTCCTGAAGATGCTGAAGCATTAGAGATTAAATCAAAAATTGCTATTTTTGAAGTGGGTAATATTGGCTTAGCAAAACACTTATTAGCAAAAGGCATCACTTATCTGGAAACATTTTGCATAAAAGAAATGTTGAATGCCTTCCCTGCTGAGAATGCTTAATGAATGAAGTTGATGTTGTGGTCATTGGTGCGGGTATTCATGGTGCGGGCGTCGCACAAGCTGCCGCTGCTGCCGGTTATTCTGTTTTAGTTATTGAAAAAAATGATATCGGAACAGGTACTTCATCTAAATCAAGTAAGCTTATTCATGGTGGCTTACGTTATCTCGAAAGTTATCAGTTCTCATTAGTGCGTAAATCACTTAAAGAACGTGCCGTGCTATGTCGTATTGCGCCAGAATTAGTCAAGTTACAACCGTTTTATATTCCTGTTTACAAAAACACAACACGTCGCTCATTGCATATAAGAACAGGCCTGATTTTATATGCGCTATTAGGTGGTTTGCATAAGAATAATTTGTTCAAACGCATACGTCGAAATAAAACGGGAAAAACTGATGGCTTAAAGCAAGCTGATTTACAACATGTCTACCGCTATTTTGACGGGCAAACAAATGATCAAAAGTTAACTGAGGCTGTTATGCGCAGTGCGCAACAACTTGGGTCTCAGTTAGTTTGCCGGGCAATCATTCATGCAATGACTAAAACAGAATCAGGTTACTCAATCACTTATACAGAAGAAAATAAAGAATGTACTGTTAAGGCAAAGGTTGTTGTTAATGCATCCGGACCATGGGTGAATGAAGTACATAACTTACTGCTCGCGCCAGTGAATTCACTGGATATCGATTTAGTACAAGGCACACATATCATTATTGATGTTCCTGCACCCTCAGGTATTTATTATCTTGAAGCGCAGGATCAACGTGCTGTATTTGTTATGCCATATGAATTTAATGGCGAGAAAAAAACAATGGTTGGAACCACTGAGAAGTTGTTTCTGGGAAAAGCTGATGATGTAAAAGCAACAGATGAAGAAGTGGATTATTTACTGAATATTTATAAAACGTATTTTATCCCGGATACAAAACAAACGACTGTAAAAGTTATTCAGCAGTTTGCTGGTTTGAGAGTGTTACCTAAAGATGATGGAAGCATGTTTTCTCGACCCAGAGATACGATATTGCACTGGGCTATACCGGGTTTTTTATCATTGTATGGCGGCAAACTTACGGCCTACCGTTCAACCTCTGAATTAGTTGTTCAAAAAATAAAGCCTTTATTAGGTAAAAGACAACGGATAGCTGACACTAAACAATTGTATTTATCTAAAGAATAGAGCGAGAATTTATTCGTTCAATGAGCTGTAAAACCTGAATGTATTTCGTCCGTGTTTCTTGCACTCATATAACGCCAGATCAGCTTTTGTCATTAGCATATCAGGATCAGTGCCATCCTGTGGGATCATTGTAATCCCGATGCTGGCACTAATGGATACTTCGTTATGGGATAACTGAATAGGTTGTTCAAGATATACCTGAATCTTTTGTACAGTGGCTTTAATATCTGATTGGCTACTTGTGTTGCGTAGAAGAATGGTAAATTCATCGCCTCCTATACGTGCAATAGTATCCGCCTCACGAATACTTTCCTTAAGACGCTCTGCTACAGTAACAAGCAACTTATCGCCCTCATGGTGTCCATAGGTATCATTTATTTTTTTAAAACCATCAAGATCGAGATATAACATTGCACTGGAAATATTATCTCTCTTCGCGGCATGAATAGTCTGTTCGAGTAGTTCTTCAAACAAACGTCGATTTGATAATCCCGTTAAAACATCGTGATTTGCGAGATGCGCCATGTTGTTATAGGCATCTTTTAGCCGTTTGGTGGTAATTAACGACGCGTTAATAATGACAAAGGTAATTATGCCTATGCCAATTAAAAGTATGATTAGGGGAAGCTTAATTTTAGAGAGCATTAAGTTTCCAGGTTGTACAGGTTGCCAGGAAAGATATCCAAGTTCTGAATTTGTGGGATTGAGAATCTTTAAAAAAGCCTTATGGTTTTTAGCGGGTTGTTTAGCGCTGAATTGAAGTTTGTTTAATCTATATTGTTTAGATATTTCAAGTATCTGTTCTGTTTCAACTCGTTTTATAACAACAAGAACCGGTTGAGGCACGGGCAGTGCGGGTCCATTTTCTGGTGCTAAAATGGAAACACCGACAATGGCAGGAAAATTGTTAATTTTCATTATTCCGGATACTGGAACAGGTAAAGGGGCAGACAGTCGAGCTTTGCTAATAAGGCTTGTGAGTGCCGCTTTATTTACCGTCTTGTAGTTGGAATTATTCAGTTGCCCATCTTTTAGCGAAAGAACAAGCTTGTCATGTTCGTTGATAATAAATAGATCCGTTACCTTAAATGTCGCTGTTAAATATGCCCCTAAATTCTGCTCGAGCCATTTAGTGTTCTGAGTAAGGTAAGCATGTTGAATTGTCTCATCCCAGAAAGCATAATCCTTGGCCAATGTTGCTTGCTGATTTAGTTTGTCTTCGATTATTGCAGAAACATAATCTTCAGAGGATATTCGTGCATCTTCATTAACCTGAATAATACTATAGAGAACAATGGCTAAAATGGATAACAGTGTTGTTACTAATAAAAGCACAAGCGGTAGTATGAGCATCCTACTAGGGGATTGCTGGTTACTTACAGTCTGCAAACTAACCCCCATCTTCTGAAATTTATAAATTCAAGCAAGTATTAAGTAAGACGTAAACGGTATTTTAGCACACACTTTTTATGCGTTATAGAGCTATGTTTTAGCGAATGAATCAGCCTGGTATGTGGTCATTATTTTTCACGTATTTCTTCTAGCATGAGAGCCATCCATTTTTCATAACGTTTTTCTAATTCATTGTTTTCTACAGGGTTAAACCAATCTCCGGCATCTTCCTCCGGCCAATGATGAGGTTGTCCTGCTAATAAATATGCTGTTCCTCTCGCAGTTGCTTCACAATCTGTTGGACGATAAACCGATAGGCCTGATAGATCGGCGAGTCGTTGATTTAATACATTAAGTGAAGCAAAACCACCGGTTATTTGAATTTGCTCAGGTGGTGATGAAAGTTTACACATTTCATCCAAGCATGTTCTTAACAGGAAAATAATGCTTTCGATGATGGCGACAGATTTCTCTGCAATAGTTGCTTCTCTATCAAATCTGCTTATTAAATCTGGACACCAGAAAGGAGCGGCTAATCCGGAGACAGCATTTAAAAATAATGGTGGTGTTTCAACTTCATCTAGCCATTGGGGTAAATGTTTAAAAATATCCGTATCAGGGTATTGCTTGGCTAACCACTCGATGGCACTACCCGCACCATTCACTGTTCCTTCGAGTACAAAATGATTTTGGCTGCCACCCCTAAGTTCACTATCACGAAAGATAAGACTGGTGAGTAATCGTCGGCTGTATAACGCTAAGGGGCCTGATGAGCGGGAAAGGAAGGCACCTGTACCGGTATTGACATAGGCCGTATCAGGTTGGAGATGTCCATAAGCATACATGGCAGCAGATTGATCACCGCTAACAAGACGGAGTGGAATCTTGAGATCATCGAGTCCATCCAGCCTATCCAGATCAAGAGTTCCATAATAATGCATGGATGGGACACAGTGTGGTAATGCAGATAATGGGATATCAAACAGCTCAAGTAACTCCGTATCCCAGCTATGGCTTTTCAGGTTCCATAACTGGGTGCGCGAAGCATTAACCGGATCAGCGAGGAGAAATTTTTCTTTAGTCAGATGGTAACTAATAAAGCTGGCCATGGGGCCAAAAACCAGTGTGTTATTGTTTAGAGCTTCTTTGACTGCTGGAATATGATCAATACACCAGCGTAGTTTACTTGCGCCGTAATGCGGTGAGAGAAACAAACCGGTTTTTTTATGTATGTATTCATTTTTATCGCCAAACTGTTTTAACCATTCACTGTTGCGTCGATCTTGCCAGCTAATGATAGGTGATAAGGCTTCGCCTGTTTTTTTATTCCAGCAAACGATATTTGATCGTTGAGTCGCAAGCCCGGCATAAACAATATGCTTCTTCTTATCACCAATTTTTTCTAAGACTTGTTTGATTGAACTGTTGATTGAATCGATAACATCTTTCGCATTGAGTTCAACATAGTGTTTGGCGGGATGTTCTGTTGCAACATTACAATAGGCGCTGCTAATTAATTCTCCAACGTGATTAAATATAATTGCACGGCTGGCATGCCCGCCCTGATCGATACAGAGATAAAGAGTATTTGGAGTAATAAAGTTCATACTCCATTATGTCGGTTAAATAGGAAAAACCTTTAAAGATTACGAGCAATTAAGGCCTGTTCATAATCTGCTTCAGGTAAAGGAATACGTATTTCATAACCTCCACCAGGGGCTTCTTGCATACCTTCACCCTTTAAGCTTTCCATGTGTTCCAGGGTGATTGTTTGGTTACCCTGTGGGGAAATTACTTCAAGCGAGTCACCTACAGCAAATTTATTTTTAACCAGCACCTCAGCCATGCCATTTTCCTGATTATAGCTTTTAATTTCACCCACAAATTTTTGTTGATTGCTAATAGAGTGACCGGTTAAATAATTTTGATAATCCTGCTTAGGATGGCGATCATAAAAACCTTCGGTATAGCCACGGTTAGCAAGACCTTCTAATTTGCCAAACAAGTTTGCATCAAACTCTTTGCCTGCTATCGCATCACTAATTGCCTGGCGATAAAGTTGAGCCGTACGGGCAACGTAATAATACGATTTAGTTCGACCTTCAATTTTAAATGAATCAATTCCGATTTTTGTTAGTCGATCAATATACTGAATGGCACGTAAATCTTTCGAGTTCATAATATAGGTGCCGTGTTCATCTTCCATTATTGGCATGTGTTGCCCGGGTCGATTCGTTTCTTCAATCAAATACGTTTTATCGGCTAATGGATGGCGCTGAACATTTATTTCTGGAAAAGCTTCGGGAGTATTAATTGCGGCCATGGCATCAAATTCAATTTTCTGCACGCTTTTTTGAGCGTCACCCATTTCATTTTCATCCGCATCATGAACTTTATATTCCCAGCGACAGGCGTTAGTGCATGTGCCTTGATTAGGATCACGATGGTTAAAATAGCCCGATAATAAACAGCGACCTGAATAGGCGATACATAATGCGCCATGGACAAAAACTTCAAGTTCCATGTCGGGGCACTGTTGCCTGATTTCTTCAATTTCATCAAGAGAAAGTTCGCGCGATAAAATAATGCGACTGACGCCCATTGATTGCCAAAATTTTACTGCAGCGTAATTCACCGTATTGGCCTGGACAGAAAGATGCACAGGGACCTCTGGCCATTTCTCTCTTACCATCATGATTAAACCTGGATCAGCCATGATGAGTGCATCGGGTTTCATGGCGATAACGGGTGCCATGTCGGCCATATAGGTTTTAATTTTGCTGTTGTGCGGCATGAGGTTACTGGCGACAAAGAATTTTTTCCCTTGTTGGTGAGCTTCATTAATTCCCATTTCGAGATTTTCTAAAGTGAAGTCATTGTTTCGCACACGTAAACTGTAGCGCGGTTGGCCAGCATAAACGGCATCTGCCCCATAGGCGAAGGCATAACGCATATTTCTGATTGTGCCGGCAGGTAAAAGTAATTCAGGACTGTATGACATGGTTTAAAACCTGTTTAACCGTAGGGGTAATACTTAAAAGTAATACGGTATGTTGATGTAAGAAAATATCAGTGAATTATAGCGTAGTTATCTAAGCTGAAGAAAAATTGATTTTCATTCCTGACATTATTTCTTTTAAATAGGGCTCCGGCTTGAATATTGCAATACTTTGTTACATTTATAGTATTGCAAAAAATACGCTGACGTTAGATAGTTGAGTCATAAAAAAAAATATTGCTTAATGGGTTTGTTAATATAAGCAAGAAATGGAGAAAACTATGAGTTCTGTAAATGAAGCGCGTACTGAATCAAGACAAAAAATGGATTCCTTATTAGGTGCAAGAAAAGAAACCTTGTCACTTTATAGTGAACTTGCAGCATTACGTCCTTTTCAGGAAGAAGATGATGTCTCCGTTGTTTTACAGGAGTTTTGTGAAACATTAATGGATTACACTGCCAGTGCACACTTTCAGCTATATCGTTTTATTGAAGATGGTACTGAACGCAGGGCCAATATTCGAAACGTGGCTGAAAAAGTTTACCCAAATATTTCCATGACAACAGAACAATTTTTAGATTTTAATGACAAGTATGAAGCTGAGCAGAAAGGCCAGCACTTTTCATCTTTAGATCATGATTTATCAAGTTTGGGGGAAATTCTGGCTGATCGTATTTTGTATGAAGATCAAGTAATCACGGCTTTTACCGCGCCTAAAAACTAATACTAAAAGATTTTTCGTTAATTAAAGAGTTAAAAATTAAGGGTGGCCGACCTTGGTGCCGTCGCACTTCCGATCGACCGGGGGTGAACTTAGTTTTTGATTTTATTTTCTGTTACGCACAAAGCTTGAGCATACGCTCAGCTGATTCTCTATAAACCGTCTTTTCTTTTTCTTGCTCTGATGCGATGAGCAAAATGGCCTGTTCCAGGCTAACTTCTTGCACTTCATAAACAGGAATATTGAGTTGTTCATTCATCGTCATTTCCTCCTCATTTCTGGAGCAAATATAGCTAAGTTAAAGTAGATTGTAAAGAGTATTCGATAACTTATTGATATTAATAATTATATAGGTTCTTTTGATGGCAAAGATTTGGTTTTTTCTGCCTATTTGGCTAAAATCCGCATAATTTTTTGGTAAAACGTACGTAGTTATACAATATATCTAGATTGTTAATCAAGAGTTTGCTTTAACTTATTGATTATATAGTTAATTTGTTTTGTAATTTTATTGATATTGCGCTATATAAATATCAGGAACTGAAAATTAATCCCCAAACAAAAAGAAGGCAAGGAGAGTCATAAATGAGTTGCGCAGTCGTTATAAACCTTGATTATGAAAATAATTCAGAAATTGTATGTCAGGAAATCTGGGATGCTATTAAAAAAAGAATGATTGAAGCCGGATTTAGGCTGGATAACCGGGTCTTTATTACGAACCGTGACAAAGACGAGGCGTGTACCTCAGCCCGTCGCGTGATTGAAGATATGGAAGAGCACCTGGAGTTTGATCAAAAAAAGGTGTTTCGATACTTAAAAGATTTTTACGCGTATGACATGGACCACACCAAGAACCTGATGCTGCCCAGCAATGATGAGATCCTGGTTTCGACTAAATCCAAATTTTGATTCTGATTTAGTCCTGATTTAATGTTTATCCGTTGACCTGATTTTTTCTAATTGCTGGCGAATATGACGAGTGCTGCCAATTTGGTGACCGAAGTAATAACCCATAATAAAAAGTAAAAGACCGAAAAGGGCACTGAGAAAAATGGATAACATATCAATACTCCGTAGCTAGTGGTTTGATATATTCATTATCGTCCAGTATCAGCTGTCTCTTAAATTTTTAAACCTGTAATGTGATGTAAATCAGATTTTTTTGTCTGGCGTGGAAATTGGCATCATACGTTCTAGTAATGGCGTGCTTTCCAGTCCCAGGCGTTGTTCATAGATAATAGTATAAGTTAGTACTCGCTTTAGGTATTTACGTGTTTCTGTAAAGGGAACATTCTCAATCCATAAATCCGCACTTTGTGCTTCTTCTTTCGGTAACCAGCCTTTAACCCGCCAGGGGCCTGCATTGTAGGCCGCAGTTGCGAGTATAGGGCTGCCGTTAAACTTCTCCTTAAGTTTTCGTAAGTAACGCACACCGAGTTTAATGTTGATATTGCTTTCGAGTAAATCGCGCTGCTTAGGACGTTTAATCTGTAATGAGCGCGCTACTTGTCGTGCGGTACGTGGCATGAGCTGCATCAGCCCGAGTGCGCCCGCTGAAGAGCGTGCATCTGTAGTAAAGGCACTTTCCTGGCGTATGACAGCAAAGGCCCACGCGGGATTAATTTGTTCATTTTTGGCCTGTTCCCCGATTTGCTGTTTATGCGCCAGTGGGAAACGTAGCTCAAGATCATCCCAATGCTGGGCTAATGCTAAGGTGATTATACTGCGATCGTGCCAGCCCCATTTATTGGCTAATTGTGCAGCTATGAGCAATTGTTTTTTGTCCATGCTCTGAATAGCAAAATGCCATTCACGTCGGGCTTCAACCACACGGTTTAGCTGATAGAGCTCACCCGCACGTGCGACCGCGGGAATGTGTTGTAGCTTCATGAGTTCTGCTGCAGGCGCATCGATTGAGCGATGAGTTAGCTGATAGCGGTCTCCAATTCGATCCGCGGCTAAAAAGCTGTAATACGAGCGGTTGTCTGTAATTTGTAAATAGAGCGAGCGGGCTTCATCAAGTCGGCCCATTTCTTCAACCGCACGAGCACGCCAGTAAAGCCAGCGTTCACTATTTTTTTCGTCGCTTTTTAAACTATTTAGCCAGGCAAGTGCGCCTTCCCAGTCCTTATCACTAATCGCAGACAGGATATGTGGAGTGATGACATCAGAACTGCGGCTGTCTAATTTTAAGGTTTTTAGTGTCTCCCGACTCAGCGGGGTAGCTGCTCTTGCCAATGAGAGCGACAAGCGACGTTCAATCCGTTCTTTTTCTTCAGCATTAAAGTGATATTTATGTCGAATTTCTTGCCAGTACTCAGCAGCGACTAAGGGTTTGCGCCGAGCTAAGCGTGTCATGCCATCCACTAAAATCCAGTGCATGATAGGCGAATGCTCATCCTTAAAGTGCTGATCGGCTTTAAGAACATACTCAGGATTGCGTTGTATTTTTTTCCACAGCGATAACCAGAACTGTTCTTCCTTGGGCAGAGATTTACCAATATAAGTGGCGAGGCGACGTTTACCTTTATTCATGACTAAATGTATACGTGCCCACAGCCGCGAGCTTGTCATATAACCCGCTTTGCTCCATTTATCTAAAATAGGATCACAACTTTTGGGTAAGGAGCTCCCGGTTTGCCATAATTCTCCCATTAGTGAAAAAGCGGTGCCTTTTTTACCGCTTTGATGCAGTGCGTTGGCGTAATGACAAAGTAACCGGGTATTTTGTGTTGGGCGAAAGTATTGAACCAGTGCTTCAGATTTTCCTTCGCGTGCCAGTGAATTAATCCAGCGAGAATAGAGTTTATTCGCGAGCGGTGTGTCGTGATAGGTTGCTAAAAAACGTTGTATTGCCTGGCTTGAAGTAGATTTAAGATTGCGGTCAATCTCGATAAATCGCAGATAAGGGTAAAGAGGGTAGTCATTTAAGCGGTGTTCGATTTTACGGTATTTAGTATAACGCCCAAGTTTCAGCGCAGCTTCCGCTTCAATAAAAAGTTTGCGTTGTTGATCTAATTGCTCATTTTTTTTCAGCGGTGCAGATGAGTTAGATTCAACCTGTTCGGGGATATTTTTAAGGGTAAAAGCTTCGGCCACAGCTAAATTACCCAGTAACAAAATGCTACCGGTAATAATGTTAACGAGTCTGTTTCCGCTTAAGCCACGGCTTAGGTTCATCTAAACTCCACCCTAAAACCTTTGTTCATTAATGTATTGTTTCATAGAAGTTTACCTTAAAAAAATGAAATACATTATTGAATGCAAAGGAATTATTGAAATACTTCTTATCATTATCGGCTAATCTGGATGAAATTTAATCTTTGATTCAGTTATTTGCTAACTTTGCCTATAATACCCGCCTTTATTTGCCAAAACTTGATCTAGATTCAGTTTCAGAAGTGAAAATAAGCCTATTTTGCTGGGCCTGAATTTAATACTAAAGAATTTAATACTAAAAATTTAATAAAACAGCAGCAGCAGAAAGTACAACGGAGAGTTTCATGAGCAACAACGGCGACATCGGCGACATCGGCGATAAGAGTGATAATTTGAATAAATTCAGTAAACGCATTACTGAGCCAAAATCACAAGGTGCATCACAAGCCATGCTATACGGCACAGGTATGACTGATGCAGACATGAAGAAACCTGAAGTGGGTATTTCGAGCGTCTGGTGGGAAGGCAATACCTGCAATATGCATTTGAATGATCTGGCCGCCAAGGTCAAAGAAGGCGTCGCAAAAGCCGATATGGTCGGGCTGCGTTTTAATACTATTGGTGTGAGTGATGGTATTTCGATGGGCACAGATGGCATGAGCTATTCATTGCAGTCACGCGAAATTATTGCAGACTCAGTTGAAACCGTGATGAGCGCGCAGTGGTATGACGCCAATATCTCTATCCCGGGCTGTGATAAAAATATGCCGGGTGTCATGATTGCAATGGGCCGCTTGAACCGCCCTGCACTCATGGTTTATGGCGGCACAATTCGTGCTGGGCATTCTCATGGCAAGAGTTTAGATATCGTTTCGGCATTCCAAAGCTACGGTGAATTTATTGCCGGTAAAATTGATGAAGAAGAACGTAGCGATATCGTTAAACACGCCTGTCCGGGTGCGGGTGCATGTGGTGGTATGTACACCGCAAATACCATGGCTTCTGCAATTGAAGCAATGGGTATGTCATTACCCTATAGCTCATGTACACCTGCTGTTGATCCAGAAAAAATGGATGAATGTATTCGCGCCGGTGCGGCCATACGCAACTTACTCGAAAAAGATATTAAACCACGTGACATTATGACGCGTGAAGCCTTTGAAAATGCCATGGTCATGGTCATGGCATTGGGCGGTTCAACAAATGCGGTATTACATTTACTTGCCATGGCGCGTGCGGTTGATGTTGACCTCAAGATTGAAGATTTCCAAAGTGTGAGTGATCGCATTCCATTCATTGCAGATCTTAAACCGAGCGGTAAATACGTCATGGAAGATTTGCATGACGTAGGCGGTATTCCCGCGGTAATGAAATATTTACTTGAAGCCGGTTTGATTAATGGTGATTGCATGACGGTTACAGGTAAAACAATTGCCGAAAATCTGGCGGACGTACCGGGCTTAAAAGAAGGTCAGGACATCATTACCCCGCTTGATAAACCGATTAAAGATTCAGGTCATATTCGTATCTTAAAAGGTAACTTTGCACCGGGTGGTTCGGTAGCAAAAATCACTGGTAAAGAAGGTTTAACCTTCTCCGGTCCTGCACGTGTTTATGATTGTGAAGAAGACATGATGAAAGGTCTGGAGAATAATGAAATCCAGAAAGGCGATGTTATTGTTATTCGTTATGAAGGACCTAAAGGCGGGCCAGGCATGCCAGAGATGTTGACACCGACTTCAGCCATTATGGGTGCTGGTTTAGGTTCAGACGTTGCCATGATCACCGATGGACGTTTCTCAGGTGGTTCGCATGGTTTCATTATTGGCCATGTTGTACCTGAAGCACAGGAAGGCGGACCGATTGGACTCGTTAAAAATGGTGACGTGATTACCGTTGATGCGAATACAAATAGCTTGTCGGTTGATTTAACGGATGACGAGTTAGCGAAACGTAAAGCTGAATGGGTCATGCCACCATATAAAGCGAGTCGTGGTACGCTTTATAAATTCATCAAATCAGTTAAAGATGCCTCACACGGCTGCGTCACAGACGAATAGCCACGAAGCGTGAGAAGTCAGATTACGGCGTTAAAAAGTTTTTCAAGATGCTCACTTACTTAATGTAAGCTCCGCTCTTTCAAAACTTTTTGCCTTGTATTCTGAATTCTCACACTCCTTGCAAGAGTTTTGGGCAATCTTTAAAACCTTTAATAAATCCCATGTGTTGTTATGATATATGGGGTTTTTTATTATTTAGTGGTAAAGTAAATTTAATAAATGGTCAGCAAACGACCTGACCAGAATAAGCGGAGCTTGTTCAGGGAATGTCTCATGAACTGCGCTAGCAGTTCTAAGATCAAAGCAAACATTTTATATTAAGCTAAATATTCTGTATTTGAAATTGGATTTCAGAATGAGTAGCGATTCTAAACAGATAAATTTCCCATTCTGTAATGAAAAGATGGAATCATTAAAACAACCAGTATGATTGCAATATTTAAGTGTTTCTAAGCTACGCTTAATCAATGACTATATTAAACGGAATTATTTGATGAATAACTTAATCCTTGCACTATTAACTAGCGTTATCATGATGGCAGTTTTATCAGCTTGTAGCAATGGCGGTGGTACAAATCCACAAGTCACTTCGTATGAATTACTCGATCCGACTTTTGCTGCTGGTAATAAATTTGGCACCTCTGTGGCCATACTACCTAATGGTAATATCATCGTCTCTGCTCCTTATGATTCTACTTATGCTGTAAACGGTGGCGCAGTTCATTTATTTAATCCATACGCACAAATATTAATTGCCAGTTTTTATGGCGATAATGCATATGATCAACTTGGAATTGGTGGAATTACTGTTCTGTCTAATAATAACTTTGTGATTGTCTCAATATATGATGATGAAACAGTTGTCGATGGCGGTACAGTTAGGCTCATCAATGGCACTACCGGTGTTGAAATTATTATGCTGGCAGGCGATACCGCATATGACAATCTTGGAAACAATGGTATCACAGCTCTTTCCAATAATAACTTTGTGATTACTTCTTATCGTGATGATGAAACGGTCATCGATGGTGGTACGGTCAGGCTAGTTGATGGTGACACCGGT
>JAPHTF010000135.1 GCA_026197095.1 Gammaproteobacteria bacterium | reverse complement strand
TTAAAGAAATGATTATTCCTTCTTTATTGCCCGTTGCAGTTCCAATTATTGTTGGTCTGACTCTTGGCGCTGAAGCTTTAGGTGGTGTTCTGATTGGTACTATCGTTACAGGTCTATTCGTTGCGATCTCTATGACTACTGGTGGTGGTGCATGGGATAATGCGAAGAAATATATTGAAGACGGTAACCACGGTGGTAAAGGTTCTGATGCGCATAAAGCAGCAGTAACGGGTGATACTGTAGGTGACCCGTACAAAGACACTGCTGGTCCAGCTATCAATCCGCTGATTAAGATTATGAATATCGTGGCATTATTAATCGTGCCATTACTCTAAGATAGATTAAGACATATTAAGATATATAACATTTTAGAATATTTAAATCTTTAGAATGAATAAAGGGGCTTTAAGCCCCTTTATTTTTATCTGGTTAAAATAGATATTCAATTAATGGAATAAGTCTTAATTCTAGTTCTAACGCCCCATTCCAGCACCTGGTCCACCACCCATACCACGACCACCGCCCATTCCTCTATCAGGCATTTCGTCCGGTAAGGTTACACCTTGTTGTTTAGCACGCTCTTGCATTTTTTCATGGTGCTCTAAGCGATAACGCTCACGTTCTTCCATCGTGTTCATGCTTTGCATTTTAGTGCGATGTTCAATTCGTTCTTGTTGTGTCATTAACTGATAACCATAAACCTGTTGTTCAGCAAGTACTGATACTGCAGGTAAACCTAGAGTCAAAACACCGAGAAATAATAAATTTCTGCTTTTCGCTTTCATAACTTAATCTCCTTATTAGTAGTTCACAATATAAAAAGCCATCACTGATAGTTATAGCAGAATTATTAAAATCTACACCAAAGAGTGATCATGAAATTTTGTTATGTGTTTTATTTGCCAATTTATACTTAATGTAGACACCAACGAGAGTAAGAACTGACAATAAAATCAATGGTCCAAAAGTTGAGATATGGAAGAGCTCATCCACTGATGACGTTGAAGCAGCGTTGTAAATAATGTTTGAATATACATAAGATTTTATGCCCACACCTAAAAAGGCTGCAGGAATAAAATGGCTCAGCTTAACCTTTAAAACACCCGAACTGTAATTAACCAGTGAATGAGGGAACGCAGGAAAAACTCTTAAGGCAAATAAGGTAAAAAAATTATCATTTTGCTGCAATAATTTATATGCATGAGAATTTTCAATTTTATGCGTCCATTCATCGGTCATATTTTTTGAAAAAAAGTATGCTGTAACACCACCTAGAGCAGCACCCGCAGCAAGAATGAATGTAGACAACAAGGGTGGATAGAGTGGCGCAGCAATCCATAAAAAAAGGGAACCGGCTAAGGCAAATGTAAACAAGACCGTTTGAGCGAGAATTATTACAACAACTAACCACCAATGATCAGCATATTCTCGAGCGACTAAAAGCATCTTATCTGCATCCAGAAAACCGAAAAATTGCAATAAGATACCCGCAGTAATGAGTAATGCTAATATAACGAGTTTTTTAGTATAGCCTTTAATCATAAGTAGCCTTGATATACTTTTGTTATATTAAAACTAGACAAGAACTTACAATACACGATAAAAAGATGTTACGTAACAAAATGAGAACATAATATGAATGGTTTTGAGCAGCTTAAATTATGGATGAAATACACGCCTATCACCGCACTATTACTCGCATTAAGTGTAACCGTTTCCTTATTTTCGAATCTTGGCAATAATGCTCAGCTAATTCACTTTCTCTTTATTTCAGAATACCGTCAAGGACTGAGCGAAATATTAAATGGCCAGCTATGGCGATTATTTACCCCTATCATTATACATTTTGGCATTCTTCACATTGCGTTTAATATGATCTGGCTTTATCAATTAGGCAGCGCAATAGAACAACGTCATAGTATTAAACGTATGGCCATTCTTGTGCTGATCATTTCAGTAACATCTAACCTGGCACAATATTTTTGGAGTGGCCCAATGTTTGGAGGTATGTCTGGTGTAGTCTATGGATTACTGGGTTATGTCTGGATTCAGGGTAAATTTAATCCGCACGCAGGTATCGGTCTGGATCAAAACATCGCTATCATGATGTTTATTTGGTTCGTTGTTTGCTGGTTAGGACTGGTAGGAAATATTGCCAACATGGCGCATACCATCGGGCTTGTTGCAGGTATTATTTTGGGTTTACTTTATTCACCTCGGTTTCTGAGAAAATCCTGAGAAAATTAAGAAAAATAAGTTAAATATGAATAAAAACAAAATGAATAAATTAAGGCACTTTTAATAATAATGCTTTTTCTGCACTGCTGATCACTGCCGGTGTATAACCTATAAATTCACCATCTGCTTCGATGGCATGCCCTTCCGATAAAACCTCAAATAGTTTTGCCTGTCCATATTCAATATTATCGGCTGATAGATGCTCACCTGAGTATAATTTTACTAAACACAGAATTTTTTTTACAAAACTTAACTTCCCTACCCAACAACAGTCTAATACTCCATCCGTAATATCCGCATCAGGGGTAATGTTCATGCCACTGCCAAAAAATGATCCATTGCCGAAAGCGACCATAAAAGTTTCTTCATTTTTAGTTACCCCACCGCCATTAACCTGAACCATTTTTTCTTTATAAAAAGGTAAATATTTAAGCGCATTCCACAAATAAAAAAATGACCTAAAGATGACTTTGCTATTATCTTTTGTTTTTTCAGCAACCATAGCATCATAACCAACACCTAATACGTTAATAAAATAACGTTCATTACATTTGCCTAAATCTATTTTAATTGAACTGGCTTTTGTAACAGTTGAAATCACATCATCTGTTTTTTTATAGATATGCCGGGAAAAGTCATTACCTGTACCACATGGAATAATTCCGAGAGAAATATTTTTAAACGCTAAAACATTACTCAACATATTTAATGTGCCATCGCCACCTATAGAGACAATATCGCTGTAATAGCACAGTTTTTCACTGAGCTTTTTTTCCGTTAACCGTGAATTGGCTTCTGTATAAAAAACATCGTACGATATTTTTTTTGTTAAAAAAGCATTGGATAGCGTGTTTAAATA
>JAPHTF010000187.1 GCA_026197095.1 Gammaproteobacteria bacterium | reverse complement strand
TTTTTGTTAAAAAAGCATTGGATAGCGTGTTTAAATAACGTTGTCCTCTTCCCCCTGTTTGTGGATTAATAACAACAAGATATTTTTTCTTTTTCATACAGCAAACGTTGCTTTTTATTATTTGTATATTGAAGTATTAGGTAAACTTGAAATAATTACTATATAGCAGGCATAAAAAAAAGCGCGAGAAATAAATTCTCGCGCTTTTTTTATATTTTACTATTATAGTAAAACGATTATTTAGCCATGGTTAAACCAAGATTAGCCCAGTTTTGCATACCACCACGGTACCATTTAATTTTATGTGCTGGGTAACCCATTTTTAACAACTGCTTAATATTATTTGGAGATTGTCCACACCACATACCATTACAGAACAAAACTAAAGTCTTAACATTGCTGAAGTTCCATAAGCCCTCTTGCTGTTTTGCACCAAATTGACCTTCCATGATGTCACTCATAGAAAGCGGGTCAGCACCTTTAGACGGATTTAACTTAGTCCATGGAATACTAACAGAACCAGGAATAGTACCTTTTCCTACCCAGTCAGTTGTACGTGAATCAACCACTAAAATTGAGTTGTCACCTTTGTTGTGTAAACGATCTAAGTAGTCAATAACCTCTACTTCAGCAATTGTTTCAACTCCTGGTGCTAATGTAGATGGCTGAATGCAGAATGGAGGACATTTACGTGAAGTTTTTGCAAAATCTGCAATAACTGTAGCTTTTTGATTTTGATCACGTTTGATAGTGACTGATTTACCATTATGTTTAACTGTTACAGATGCAATATCCGAATTAATTTTAACTGCCATATTGCTCGTTGCTGCACAGGCTGTTGACGAAAAACCAACTGCTAGTACCAAAGCTACATTAGCCACCATATTCAGCTTTTTCATATTTTAATAACTCCCATTTTCTATTTTAGTTTTTGACTCAGCTTTTAATTTAGATTTATTCACAATCTTCTTCAGGGTTTTTTTTATCTCCACCTTTTTTCCCATCTTTTTTACCACCATCTTTGCCTTCCTCAGGCTTACCTTCCTCATTATAGATAACACTTTGATCAATATTTGACGAAGCAATCGCATGATTAAAATAAACCATGTTCAGCGCAAATAGCATTAAGATGAAAACCTTTCTCATTTTTTACTCCTCCAGAAAACTTAATTTATACTAGCAAGGTGCGTACCAAAAATTAAGTCTTTGTATTTTAAGTATTTTTAAAAATCTTTCCGTTTACATCTGCCAATTATGACAGATCAAAAATGTCAGTATTGTCATTTTTGACAAAATCTAACATATTGCAACTGTTCTGTGCAGAAGGTTGACCTTTGAACTAAATATATAGCACAAATTTTACAACTATTTTGCCAATTGACTTTGATAGCCATTTCCATCGATAATTAAAAGCAATTAATTACTCACAAATTGGATAATATGGGTAAACCTAAAGAACAACGGCAGAAGGAAATCGTGCAAGCCACGCTGGATCTCACTGCCGAATTCGGTATTAAGAAAGTCACGACTCAAGCTATCGCTGACAAGGTTGGTATTGCTCAACCGACTATTTTTCGCCATTTTAAATCACGTGATGCCATTTTTGCTGCTGTTATCGGCTGGGTTGCTGAAAATCTATTTAAAGCCATTAGCTCAGGTTTGAATCCAAATGCACAACCCGACGAACAACTGCGGAAACTGCTCCAGTGCCAGTTAACATTTATCAATAAACACCCCGCTATTCCCAAAGTTCTGTTTTCAGATTTACTTCATCTTGAATCACCAAAATTAAAAGCATCATTACAAGAAGTTATGAATCAATACATCTCTCGAGTGACACAGCTGCTGCAACAAGGCAAAGAAAAAGGTGTCTTTCGTGATGACCTCGATATTGATCAAACCTCTCGTTACATAGCCGCTTTAATTCAAGGATTGGTTTTACGTTGGTCAGTTTATGAATTTAATTTTTCACTGGAAAAAGAAGCTGAAATCATTTGGCGCTTCCTGCAGCCTGTTTTAAAAAAATAGTGATCTAAATTATTAATAGCATTATGAGGGATTTGAAATGAATACAACTAAACGTCCAATGTGGATTTGGCCTATTATTTTAATCTCTTTTGTTTTTGGTGCATTAACGATTAAATCAGGGGGTTCTGTCATATTCATTGATGGCCCTGCCCGGCTGGCTGCCGGAAATTACGTGAACTTTGTTGTGTGGTTTAATTTCATTGCTGGCTTTTTGTATCTTCTGGCCGGTTTTGGATTTTTACTAAATAAAAAATGGACGGCACAACTCACTACACTAATCGCGGCTTCAACATTATTAATATTTTGTGCTTTCGCTGTACACATATTAATGGATGGTAGTTATGAAATACGCACAGTCATTGCCATGACATTACGTTCAGCTATATGGACAGCCTTTGCCTTTGCTGCATACGTTATTACAAAAAATAACACCGCTCAATCTTAACTCTTTTGAAAGTAGTCACAAAAAATATATTATTTAATAAAACTGGAGCTATAAATGAACACATGTAAATTAAGTTGGTCTATAACAGGAATCCTTGTCATTGCTATACTGGCGATGGGCTATAAATTTATGATCATTGGCTCGGTTGCACCATCAACTGATGGTCGCCAGGCCTTAATGCTTGAGCCGGCTGAACGAGATATAGTGCTGGCTGAAATGCGCATGTTTCTTTCCAGCGTGCAAAGAATCACTCATGCTATTACACAAGATGATTTAAAAGCAGTCGTTAGCACCGCTCGCGAAGCAGGCGCGGCTGCACAACAAGCTGTACCGGGAACACTAATGGGAAAATTACCTTTGGAATTTAAAAAATTAGGCTTCGATACTCATACAAAATTTGATGCCTTAGCACTTGATGCAGAACAGTTAGGTGATACTAAACACACGCTAGAGCAATTAGCTACGCTAATGAATAACTGTGTTGCTTGCCATGCTGCTTACCAAATACAAAATAGCATCATGAAATAACGGGTTACTCTGAAAATTACTCTGCAATTTGCTCTATTGATTATTCTGTTAAGGAACAACTATGATTTTTTCAACCATCAGTCAGCATAAAAGAAACAGTTTTAAATTTTATGCTGGAGTGAGTCTGGCCTTTTTTATGCTCAGTCATCAAAGTACTGCTCAGGAATTAGGGCTAGACAACTTTGTTCAGTCTATTTTACAAAATAGTCCGGGTGTGCAGAAAATTTTAGCTGAACAGGATATTGCTTCTGGCTTGCGCGACGCAAGTCTTGGCATTAATGATGGAACAATCAGTACAAGTTTAAATATCTCTCAAACAGAACCTAATAAAATATATGGTTTAGAGCCAAACTTAAGTAAAAATAATAATTTAACTTTAGCTTATAATCGCCTGTTTTCTGAAACAGGAACACGCTTATCCTTAGCTTATAACAATCTCTACACAGATGTTAATCCCGTTACACTCCTTGCAGGCTCTCAATATTATCAGCCAAGTATCACAGTTAAACTAACTCAACCATTGCTAAAAAATGCAGGCGGTATTCAGGACAGTCTTAACATCAAACTAAGTGAAATAAACTATCAATTATCCGTATTCAATAGCCAGGAAAATCTGGAAAATTATATATCACAACTTGTCTTACTCTACCTTGACTGGTATTTAGCATCACAAGAATTAAAAATTTCCAAAGAAGTCCATTTACAATCAATTGAACAGGAAAAATTAACACGTACAAAAGTTAATCGTCAGGTCATCGAACCTTATGAGTTATTACGTGCACAAGAATTACGTGAAGACTATTATTCACGTTTACAACAGGCACATGGGCGCTTTAGCGGCTTAACACAACAAATAAAATACCAGATGAACTCTGATTCTCCACTCATTGATAAAAACCTTGTGCCAACTAACCCCAGCATATCAAACTTGTTTTTACTGAATAAACACAAAGCTCGTGAAGATAATTATTTAACAAACTCCTCACGCTTAAAATCTATACTTGACGCTCTTAATGAACAGCAATTGATTGTTTTAGATGCCAAAGATAATGCAAAAGCCTCTGATCTAAATTTAAGTGTTGGCTATACTCGGCATAGTATTGACCAGGACATCGATAGTGCAGCGTTAAATAAAGATGACTACTCAATCATGCTGGAATACAAGTACCTTTTAGGTAATCGAAATGCTAGCGGTGACTTTCAGTCGCAACTCGCAAAGAAACAGCAAGTTGAATATGACACGCAACAACGTTTAATTGATGCGCAGGCAAATCTTGAAAGTTTAAAAATTCAATCATCACAATTAAAAATGTCCCTGGAATCTGTCGATCGAAAAATATTACTTGGAAAACAGAAGTTAATAAAAGAACAACGTCTGTTCAGAATAGGTAAGTTAGATTTATTTGAATTATTAAAAGATCAAACATCACACCTGGAAAGCCGGTTAAACAGAGAACGATTACTCATTCAACATCTTTCCCTGCAATTAAACATTGGTGAGTTACTCGACCAAAACCTTGAAACTTACGCTACAACATTAAAAACAGAAGCTAGCAGCGCTATTAAGGAATAAATTTATGAACAGCCTTATCAATTTTTTCCTGCAGCGCTCAATGTTAGTCAAACTAATATTTATATCTGTTTTTGCATTTGGTTTATCCAAAATGTTAACAATACAAAAAGAAGGTTTTCCTTCTGTTAATTTAAATATGGTAACGGTCAGTACTATTTATCGCGGCGCATCAGCTGAAGATGTTGAACTTAATATCACCACTAAACTTGAAGAAGAAATAAGAGAAGTTAATGGTCTATATGAAGTCACTTCCACCTCACGAGAAAATGTTTCTGCTATCGTCATTCAGGCTGATGAAGACGCCACTACTCGGGAACTTACTAACATTGTTACTGACATTAAACAGGCGGTTGATCAAACACGCGATTTACCTTTAGATCTTGATGAATTACCTGTGGTCGATGTTGTATCAACAAGCGACAGACCGATTATATCAGTGAATCTTTTTGGCGATCATGAGAAATTACGCGAGATCCTTCCTGTATATGAACGCGGGATTGAATCACTACAGGGTGTCGCTGGTGTCGATAAAATTGGTTATTTTGATCGTGAAATTCATATTGAAATTAATCCCAATAAGGCAAAAGACCTGCGGATAAGCTTATCTGAAGTTCTATTTGCTATTCAATCACGTAACTTGCGTACGACAGGTGGTACCTTAGAGTCTTATTTAAACGAACAAACGGTTATTAGTCTTAATAAATTTAATAATCCTGCTGAAGTTGAAAATGTTATTCTCCGAGCAAACATCTCTGGCCAGATCGTTCGCATAAAAGATATTGCCTCCGTGACATTGCGAGAGAAAGACGAAAATTTTATTGTCCGCAACGAAGGAAAACCGGGAATGAACCTGGTTATTCGTAAAAAGGAAAATGCTGACATTATTAAAACGCTCGATCGCGTAAAAGAATATATGGCCAATCAACCTAAATTAGAGGGTATTGGTTATTCTTATTCAAATGACCAATCCGCACGTACACGTTTACGATTACAGGTATTAGGTGGTAATGCCTTACTGGGTTTTGTTTTAGTCACCTTTATTCTGATGCTGGCATTAAATCGTCAGGCTGCATTTTGGACTGCAATGAGTGTTCCTTTTTCACTTTTTGGACTGTTCATATTGTTACCCTACTTTGGCATAACTATTAATGGCATTTCACTTGCGGGGTTTGTATTGGTTCTTGGACTACTTGTTGATGATGCTATCGTTGTTGCAGAAAAAATTACTCACTATGAAGAAAAAGGGTTATCGGCAAAAGATGCTGCACTAAAAGGTGTAACCGCAATG
This sequence comes from Gammaproteobacteria bacterium, assembly GCA_026197095.1. Lineage (GTDB taxonomy): Bacteria > Pseudomonadota > Gammaproteobacteria > UBA6429 > Thiohalophilaceae > JAGLTQ01. Next base: position 16,784 of record JAPHTF010000187.1, on the reverse strand, counting down.
TGGCGTCCGGTTACAGTCGCGAGCCTGACAACAATACTTGCCTTTAGCCCGATGTTTTCGATTGGTGGCATGCCTGGAAAATTTGCCTGGGCAATACCAGCAGTAGTTATTATTGCGCTACTTGTTAGTTTATTTGAAAGCTTCTTCATACTTCCTCATCATCTGTCATCACCTATTATCAAGCGTGCCTCTAATAAAAAAGCAAAAGGTAAGGCAGACTGGATTATTAAACTTGAAGCTCGCTATGGGAATTTATTGGAAGGTTTACTTCATCGTCGATACATCGTATTAACAGTTATGATATTGATATTACTCTCGAGCGTTTTCCTGGTTAAAACATCAATCAAGTTTCAGATTTTTCCACAAGATGGCGTGGAGACATTTTATATTAAGCTTGAAATGCAACGCGGTGCTTCACTCGAGGCAACTGAAACACGTCTAAAAGAACTTGAAGAATATATAAAACGTATTCCAGAACATGAGCTTGAATCATACGCGACGCGTGTGGGTACGTTGTCAACTGATCCATCAAAAAATCGCGGTGATCACAGTCACTGGGGAGTTATTAGTGTATTTCTAACAGGCGAAGCTCGGCGTGAGCGCTCAGCCGATGATATCATTGCGTCCCTTAGACAATCTATTCCTGCTGCAAAAAATGAAGTTTTACTCTTTGATAAACAGCGAGTTGGACCAGCAATAGGAAAGCCGGCAGAAATTCGTATAAGTTCAAATGATGATAAATTACGTCAGAAAACGGCAAAAGAAATTATAGCGTTCATGAAAACATTACCTGGTGTACTCGATGTTGAAACCGATAATAAGCCAGGTAAAGATCAACTCATCGTTAATATTGACTACAAGAAACTCGCCGAAGTCGGTTTAAAAGTAAAAGATGTCTCTGATGCTTTACGAGTAACCTATGACGGTATGCTGGTTAGCTCAACAACTAATGTTGATGAAACAATTGAGTACCGCGTTATTGTTGATCCAAAATATCGCAATAGTGAAGATATGCTGTTTAAAATTCCGGTTAAAAATGATCGTGGTCAGGTTCTTAATTTGAGTGATGTTTTATCATTATCACATGGTCGTGGCCCATTAGAATTTCAACATGTAAACGGTATTCGCACAGAAACCATTAGCGCAGATTTAAACCCGGCACTCATTAGCCCGCCTGTTATACAGAAGAAAGTGACTGAGCACTTTAAAGAAAGTTGGGCACAACAAACTAAATTAAATGTAGCCTTTGCAGGTGAAGCTCGCGAACAGAAAAAAATATTCGGTGGCTTTTTAACTGCAGGGATCGTTGCACTTGTATCCATATATTTAGTTGTCGCATTATTACTAAATTCATTTGGCCAATCCTTTATTGTTATGTCTGTTATCCCTTTTGCAATTATCGGTGTTATTTGGTCTTTTTATGCGCACGGCATGCCACTCTCCTTTTTCTCGACAATGGGGACGTTAGGATTAATTGGTGTTGTCGTAAATGACACCATTATTATGGTAACGGAAGTTAATCGTGAACTTGCTTTGAAGCATAATGCAAATCTTGTGCGAACCGTTGTTTATGCCGCTAAAGATCGACTTCGGCCTGTCTTGTTAACAACATTTACAACTGTCGCTGGTCTGTTACCAACGGCTTATGGTATTGGCGGTAAAGACGGTTTAATCATGCCTCTCACTATGGCAATGGCTTATGGGTTGTTGTTTGCAACATTGATTACTTTGATATTAACACCCGCTTTACTGATTATTGGACATGACATAGCGTATATTCGTGGTCGAGGTTCAAATCATCAACGAGGCCGAAGCCATTTATAAAAAAATGCCAACAACCAATTAAATATTAGTAGTTGGCATTATTCATTACATAAAACGGTCTGTTTTAGTGACGTCCACCACCTCGTGAACCCCCCATGCTCCCGCCAGAACCTTTTTGGCTACCAGTACCTGAACCATCACGACTACGAGTTCTGGTCTTTGTACCTTCGCCTGAGTCATTATCTGCACCATATCGATACTGGTTCTGACTCTTATTCTGACTTAGTTCCTGGGCCCGATTCATTTCAGTATTACTATAATTTCGGCCTTCATTCTCTGCATATGCAGTTCCTTGCTGCATCATTTTCATCGTTCTGGTTTGAGTTTGAACGTCGTCTTCTGCATAAGTCGCAACTGACGTTGCTGCCAGGCTGATGAAAAACCCCGTTTTAAATATTGTTTTAAAATCCATTCCTTACTCCTAAATAATAGTTTGTGTTAAATCCATGTGCCTATAAAATAGTTCAGGCACATAACTAATAACGCATCAAAGAGGAATCGGTTGACAATATTTTGAAAAAAAATTGGATTAAATCAGGGGACTGTTGATCTTTCATCTAATATCTTACGTTAGTCAATTTTAGTACTCGCAGAGCAAACTTTGCGCTTACTCAATAATAAAGAGGGGGCGCGTCGTTGCGAGATAAGCAAAGCGAAACGAGGTAATCTCCAGTAAAAGTGGCTACTTATCATGAGATTACCGCAGTCATTTTATTCCTTCGATGTCAGAGCATGTAGAACACGTTAGGGTAATACTGACGAAATGCGAAGCGGTTCATTAAGTGCAATGACCCTGCGTGATTTTTATTAAAATAAGCTCAAAATCCGAAAGCTCAACACTCCCTGGTAAATTTTACGAAAATGAGGGCAAGTTAAGGCTTTTAGGTAAGATAAATTCTTCTGGATAATCAACGCGGACTAAATACAAGCCATATGGCGCAGCAGTAATTCCACCAAGCGTTCGATCTTTTAGTTCTAAGACTTCTTTCGCCCAGCCAGGTTCTTGTTCACCTGCGCCAATTGTCATTAACACACCGGCCATATTTCTTACCATGTGGTGTAAAAATGCATTGGCTTCAATGTCTAAATATATAAAATTACCCTGGCGTGTTATCTCAAACTGATGAAGTGTGCGAACTGGTGATTTAGCCTGACAGCCTAAAGCGCGATATGAAGAAAAATCATGTTCTCCAATCAAATGATTTGCCGCTTGCTGCATACGCTGTTCATCTAAGACTCTGTAGTCCCATGTAACCAGGCCATTTAAGTAAGATGGCCTGACATTTCTTGAAAATATCACGTACCGATAGGCCCGTCGGAAGGCTTTGAAGCGAGCATGGAAATCTTCACTAATTTCTTGTGCCCATAAGATAGTAACGCCATCGGGTAAATTCGCGTTAACACCTTTTACCCATTGAAAAGGTTCTCGGGTTACTTCCGTGTCAAAGTGAATGATTTGTTCAGAGGCATGTACTCCGGTGTCTGTCCGGCCTGCACACACTACACGCACAAAATGATTAGCCACTTTGCTTAATGCTTTTTCAACGGCTTCTTGTACTGAAGGCGAGTGGTCTTGAAATTGCCAGCCACAAAATGCTCGGCCGTCGTATTCTATGCCTAATGCTATTCTCATTGCGTAAATCTCACAACGCGATTCCTCTAATCAATATACTTTACAGGTTAGAAACAAAAAAGCCACACCAAAGATGGTGTGGCTTACATAAAAGTTGAAAGTTAAAAACTAAACAACTTTATCGAGCTTTACGCAATTTGTCCCAATAACGATTGCGCTTCTTCTTTTTGTGTACTACTTCCTTCATCCATAACCTCGTCCAGAATACTACGAGCACCTTCTGGATCACCCATATCAATGTAGGCTTTTGCAAGATCAAGTTTTGTCCCAACCTCATCGCCACCACCAATATCTTCATCTGCAGTATCAGACGCATCAAGATTTAAATCTAAAGATCCTTCATCAGAAGAGCCTGTATCAAAATCTAAACTGAGATCCGCAGATTCAGTGCCACCCATATCAAGATCGAAATCCAGTCCACCGGCATCAGCTGTTTCTGTCGTACCCATATCAAGATTAAAATCTAAATCGCCCGCGGGTGATTCAGCAACAACTTCGTTTGTACCCATATCTAAATTGAAATCAAGGCCAGCATCTTTATCAGAGGATTCAGTCATGCCCATGTCGAGATTGAAATCCATATCAGCGGCGGCATCTGTTCCACCACCAATATCGAGGTTAAAGTCCATATCGTCGTTTTCGCTACTCTCACCCAGATCTAAATTAAAATCCAAATCATCAGCAGGTGTATCAGGTAAGCCAGACAAGTCAGCAGCAGCAAATACACCTGTTTCTAAACCAATATCCATAACCTGACTATCCGTCATTGCCATACCGGGATCATCAAACGCCGGGCTTTCAGCTGTAGCAAAAATATCTGCAGCAGCACCGCCAGTGTTAAATAAAGGATTTCCAGGCGCAATCTCAGAACCCATACTGACAACTTTGCTCCATAATGGACTGTCTGCTTCATTACCACCAAGGCTGGCATAGAAATCTTCTGCTGATGATTCAAATGCAGCTTTATTTTGTGTTGCGTGGTACAACTCTAGCAATTTGGCACGGAGTTCCATGCGGTTTGGTTCATTTTGTATCGCTTCATTCAGTCTTTCTTCAGCAGCTTCATAACGACCATAAGCCATAAAGACATCTGCTTCCGTTAATGGATCAACTTCACTGTCATCTGCCTCGATTGCACTAGCACCACTCATGGCAAAATCACTCAGGAATGATGATTCTTCAGAGAAAGTGCTTGAATCAGCACTTGCTACACCACCTGCCTCAGCGGCTGATGCGGAGGCTGCACCTGTAAGAATACTCTCCTGGAAGTTATCACCGGCACGGCGACGTTTAACAACAATCAAAATAATAATAAGTAAAACTAAAACAATGGGTACCGCTATGAAGAGTAATGAATCTCCACCTAGATCTAATCCCGCTGCGATTCCCGCTATACTTGCCCCAATTGAAGCAATTACAGCCATAACGGTATCCATAATACCTGGCTCTGTGGCAGGTTGTTCTGGTTCAGCCGGGGCTTCGGTCACTACTGGAGCTGTTACTTCTGGTTCCGTTGGCTCTTCAACTTTAGCCGGCTCTTCTGCAACAACAGGTTCAACAACTTCTGGCTGGGCAGGTTCTTCTGCTACAACAGGTTCAGCAACCTCTTCTACAGCCGGTGCTTGTACTGGCTGTTGATTTAAATCAGATAATTGTTTTTGTAATGCCGCCAACTCATCATCTTTAACTGAGAGCGAGCGTTGTAAGCGATTAAGTTCATCTTCAAGCGACTGCAGTTTGTCATTTAATGCCACATTTCGAGTACGCATGGTGCCAGCATCAGCTTTAGCTTGACGTAGTTGATCCTGCATTGTTGCCAAATCATCACTGAGCGTTTCTTCATTAGCACCACCGCCCGTCGTTAAACTTTCACCATCTGGTGCGGCTAACGTTAACTCACCCGTTGTATCTGTAGCTGCAGCTTCCATATCAGCAGAAGAATCACCAGCCATAATAGGTTGTACAGTTGTTGTACCTGCAACTTGTTGACGATAATTATTCCACTCTTGAGTTTGTTGAACATAAGCAGTCGATGCTTCTTTACGTGACATTGAAGTCAGCGCTGAAGGATCATCAATACGGAGTACATGCCCCACTTTCAAACGATGAACATTATTTTTAACAAATGCATCAGGATTGCTTTGCAATAAAGCCATCATTACCTGGTGGACACTCACACTTTCATCGCCATTGCGAAGTTTTTCCGCAATATTCCAAAGATTATCATTTGCCTTAGTAATACCGTAATCTAAATCACCGGCTGGAGTTACCGGGGTTTCAACAACCTCTTCTACTTCTACCCCTTCATCGGACTGATCAAAGGCCGCTAATGGAATACGTGGCCATACAGCGTCACTGTCAAATACTTGTTCGTCACCCATTGGCTCTGCTTCTGTTTCCATTTCTGGTGCAACAGCAATAGCAGGTTCAGCCATTTCTATTTCTGGCTCAATTTCAATTACAGGTTCAATTTCAGCAATCGGTTCTGGCTCAAACTCTGCTACTGGCTCAGGGACAGCCATATCGACTGCAGGCGCTGAATCTTCTACCGCAACAGCTGACTCAGCATCAATTTCAGGTAAAGGTGCATCTTCAATAATAGGTTCAATAAATGGCGTCGAGTCTTCAACAGCCGCAACAGGCTCATCTTCCATCATCACCATGGGAGCTTCTTCAACTACCGGTGCTGTTTCAATTTCTGCTTCGACTTCCATTTCAGGCGCAGTCATTTCAGCGACTACAGGTGCAGGTTCAGCAAATTGTTTTGGGGCACGTCCAGGAGGATCGATCAGCATGGTGTATTCACGGAGCATACGACCATTTTTCCAGTTCATTTCTAAAAGGAAGTTCATGAAAGGTTCGCGCACAGTTTCTGTAGTAGTGACATGAATATAATAATCACCACGATCATTTTGCTTTACTTTAAACTTGAGTTTATTAAGGAGTGCAGTCCGATCGATACCAGAACGTAGAAAAGCTTCTTCCGTAGCAAGATTAATAGTCAAACTCTCAATATCATTTGCGCTGGCTGACAGTAAAGCAACTTCCGCATTTAATTTTTCATTCAAAGATGACTTTAATTTGATTCCCCCAAATCCCAATGCCTGAACCGACAAAGGCGACATTGTTAGACCAGCAGATATAATAAAAACGGCCAGCTTACGCAGCATAACAACTCTCCACTTCATTTAGCGTCCCTCAACGCAACAGCCAATTTTAGGTGTATTTTCTTATTTTTCAACAACTTACCCAAAATTAGCTCGAAAATTCTTTATAAGTATGCAGTAACTATAGCTTATATGTAAAGTTTTACCAAAATTTCTGCAATTTGAACAGCATTTACTGCTGCGCCTTTACGCATATTATCGGTCACTAGCCACAAATTTATTCCATTATCGGATGAAATATCTTCACGCACCCTTCCAACAAAAACTGAATCTTTGCCGGCCGCTTCGGTTACGGGTGTTGGCCAACCACCCGCAGTTTGTTCATTGACCAATTCAATACCGCTTGACTGCTTTAATAGATCACATACTGTCGCAGCAGAAATTTTTTCTTTTGTCTCAATATGCACCGAAGCTGCATGCCCAATAAAAACAGGTACACGAACAGAGGTTGCATTCACGGTAATCGATTCATCATTTAAAACTTTTTGAGTTTCCCAAACGAGTTTCATTTCTTCATCGGTATAACCGTTATCTAGAAACTCTCCAATTTGTGGTAACACGTTAAACGCAATTTGTTTTGGATACGTTTTGCACTTCACATCACGAAAGTTAAGAAGTGCAGCAGTTTGAGAGGCTAATTCTTCTGCGGCATCTTTACCTGAGCCTGATACTGATTGATAAGTAGAAACATTAATTCGTTTAACACCTACCGCATCATGTATAGGTTTTAATGCCAGCAACATTTGAATGCTTGTACAACTTGGCATCGAAATAATCTTACGTTTATTTACACCTTCAATCGCATCTTCATTCACCTCAGGAATAATAAGGGGAATATTTTTATCATTACGAAATGCAGGTGTGCGATCAATAACAATACATCCCAGGCTCGCGGCCTTTTCTGCAAACGCTTTTGATACCGCTTCAGTCGAAACAAAAAAGGCAATTTGTACGCGTGAAAAATCAAAGCTACTAACATCACCAATTTTTAACGCATAACCACTAAACTCCAGACGACTGCCTGATGATGCTTCACTCTCCAATAGAAAAATTTGTCCTACTGGAAATTTTCTTTCTTCTAAAACTTCCAGCAGTGTTTCACCGACAGATGTCGTTGCACCAATTATTGCTATATCTACTTTTTCTATCATAAAAATACTCTGTAATTAAACGCAAAGAGCGCAAAGGCACAGAGGTCGCAAAGAGAACAGTAAAAACTTTGCGTTCTTAGCGCCTTTGCGAACTCTGCGTAAAATCACGACTCTAAAATAATTCGCAACATACGACGTAATGGTTCTGCTGCACCCCATAGCAGTTGATCACCTACAGTAAATGCTGACAGGTAGTCATCCCCCATTGAAAGTTTACGCATACGTCCCACTGGCACAGTTAACGTGCCGGTAACAGCCGCTGGCGTTAATTCTTTAATAGTCACTTGAGGTTCATTGGCAACAACTTTTACCCAGTCATTATGGCTGGCTAACATGTCGCTAATTTCATCCAGTGGAACATTTTGTTTCATTTTGATAGTCAGTGCTTGTGAATGACAACGCATTGCACCAATCCGAACACATAAACCATCAATTGGAACCGGGTTATTTGAGCGACCGAGGATTTTGTTAGTCTCTACTTGTGCTTTCCATTCTTCTTTGCTTTGTCCACTTGCTAATGGCACATCGATCCATGGAATCAAACTTGCCGCTAACGGAGCTGGCCACTGATTTGTAGGGTAAGCATCACTACGAATAAAGTCAGTTACATTTTTATCAATATCAAGAATCGCCGTGGCTGGATCATCATTTAATGCTTTAACGTTATTGCTAATTGCACCCATCTGGCTGATTAACTCACGCATGTTTTTCGCACCCGCACCAGATGCCGCCTGGTAAGTCATTGGCGTAATCCATTCAACCAGATCTTTTTTGAACAAACCGCCAATCGCCATCAGCATTAAACTAACTGTACAGTTACCACCAACAAAGGTTTTCACGCCATTCGCCAGTCCATCTTTAATCACATGGCTATTAACAGGATCTAAAACGATAATACTGTCATCTTCCATACGTAATGAAGATGCCGCATCAATCCAGTAACCATTCCAACCTGATTTACGTAACTCAGGATAAATGGCTTTTGTGTAATCACCACCCTGACAGGTTACGATGACATCCATAGTGCCAAGCTCAGCAACGCTATTCGCATCTTTAAGAGTAGGTACATCTTTACCTACCGCGGGACCTGCCTCGCCTGCTTGAGAAGTGGTAAAAAAAACAGGTTCGATATCATTAAAATCATTTTCCTCACGCATACGTTGCATAAGAACAGAACCCACCATGCCGCGCCAACCTACAAATCCTACACGTTTCATTTTATAAACCTCATTTACAAACTTTGTTAATAACGCAAAGTTCGCAAAGGCGCAGAGAACGCTAAGTGAAAGATTATATTAATAATCTTTGCGACCTTTGCGACTCAGCGCCCTTTGCGATCAATACAATTCTATAATGCAGCTACTACAGCGTCACCCATTTCTGAGGTGCTGACTTTTTTCATACCAGCTGAATAAATATCTGCTGTACGTAAATTTTGATCCAGTACTTTATCCACGGCTTTTTCTATGCGATCAGCCATTGCGCTTTCATTTAATGAATAACGTAACATCATGGCAACAGATAAAATTGTGGCTAAAGGATTAGCAATGTTTTGCCCTGCTATATCAGGTGCAGAACCATGAATAGGCTCATACATGCCCTGACCTTTTGAGTTCAATGATGCTGATGGCAGCATACCAATTGAACCGGTTAGCATTGCAGCACAGTCTGAAAGAATGTCTCCAAACATGTTTGTTGTCACCATTACATCGAACTGTTTAGGTTCACGCACCAATTGCATAGCTGCGTTATCGACATACATGTGTGATAACTGAATATCAGAATTATCTTTGTGACATTCATTTACAACATCCCGCCACATTTCTGTTACTTCCAGTACATTTGCTTTGTCAACTGAACACACTTTACTGCCACGCTTACGCGCGATATCAAATGCGACTTCCGCAATACGTTTTACTTCAGATTCTTTATAAACCAGTGTGTTATAACCCTGGCGCTCACCGTTATCCAGTATGCGCACACCACGAGGTTGACCAAAATAAATACCACCGGTTAGCTCACGTACAATCATAATATCTAAACCAGAGACTACTTCTGGTTTAAGCGTTGAGGCATCGGCAAGTTGTGGATAAAGAATTGCTGGGCGTAAGTTTGCAAATAAATCCAGCTCCGCACGCAAACCTAACAATCCTTTTTCAGGACGTACTGCAATTTCAAGTGATTCCCACTTATAGCCACCCACTGCACCTAATAAAATAGCATCAGCGGCTTTTGCTTTAGTTAATGTTTCTTCTGGTAACGGTGAACCGGTTTCATCATAAGCAGCACCACCAACCAGGCCATTTTCCATTTCAACATCAAGGCCATCCGCTTGAAGTTTTTGAATGACTTTAACGGCTTCTGCAACAATCTCCTGACCAATACCATCACCAGGAAGAACTAAAATTTTCTTTGTCATAACTTAATATCTCTTCTTAATTTCTATAAATAAACGCAGAGTTCGCAGAGGCGCAGAGAACGCAAAGAAGTAAAATATAAAAACTTTGCGTCCTCTGCGTCTCTGCGGTCTTTGCGTTAAATTCAAATTTCTAAAACAACCACGGTGCTTCTGTGCGACGACGTTGTTCATACGCTTTAATGTCGTCGGTGTGTTGTAGCGTTAAGCCAATATCATCCAGACCATTTAACAAACGATGTTTGCGGAACTCATCAACGTCAAACTTGACAGTACTTCCATCTGGTTTAGTTATTATTTGAGTTTCTAAATCAATAATTAACTCGTAACCTTCTGTTGCAGCTACATCATTAAATAAATTATCAATCACTCCCGTTTCTAACTTGATTAATAAAATGCCATTTTTAAAGCTGTTGCTATAAAAGATATCTGCAAAACTTGGCGCGATAACAACACGAAAACCATAGTCCAGTAATGCCCACGGCGCATGTTCACGACTTGAGCCACAACCAAAGTTTTCACGTGCAAGTAATATTTGTGCCCCATGATAACGTGGCTGGTTTAAAACAAAGTCTTCATTTAACTGGCGTTTCGCATTATCCATACCGGGTTCACCGTGATCAAGATAACGCCATTCATCAAATAAGTTAGGACCAAAACCGGTGCGCTTAATTGATTTCAAAAACTGTTTTGGAATAATAGCATCGGTGTCAACATTCGGTCTGTCCATCGGTGCTACGATTGCTTTTAAACTAATAAATTTTTCCATTTCTAAACCTCAATATTTAACGCAAAGAACGCAGAGTCGCAGAGGTCACTAAGAAAAACTTTGCGTTCTTAGCGCCTTTGCGGCCTTTGCGTTAATTACATGTCCTGCACATCAATAAAGTGACCTGTTACAGCCGCTGCTGCTGCCATAGCCGGACTCACTAAATGAGTGCGTCCTCCCTGACCTTGTCGTCCTTCAAAGTTTCGGTTTGAAGTTGAAGCACAGCGTTCCTGTGGCTCTAACCTGTCAGCATTCATCGCTAAACACATTGAACAACCCGGTTCACGCCATTCAAAACCGGCTTCAATCAGAATTTTATCCAAACCTTCTTTTTCAGCTTGCTGCTTAATTAAACCAGAACCCGGTACCACCATGGCAAGTTTAATATTACTCGCAACTTTACGCCCTTTCGCAACTTCTGCAGCTGCACGTATATCTTCAATGCGAGAATTCGTACATGAGCCAATAAACACTTTATCCACCTCAATTTCATTCATGGGTGTATTGGCGGTTAAACCCATGTATTTTAATGCGGCAATCATTCCTTCACGTTTCACAGCATCTTTTTCATTAGCCGGATCAGGAACCTTGCTATTAATACCTACGACCATTTCAGGTGATGTGCCCCAGGTGACTTGTGGTTTAATATTCGCCGCATCAATATTCACAATGGTATCAAAGCTGGCATCAGCATCACTGTGTAATTCATTCCATGCTTTAACTGCTTGCTCCCATTGATCTTCTTTAGGAGAATAAGGACGGCCTTTAACAAAATCGATGGTCTTTTGATCAACGGCAACCATGCCTGCACGTGCACCTGCTTCAATGGCCATGTTGCATACCGTCATGCGCCCTTCCATTGAAAGTGCACGAATTGCATCACCACCAAATTCAATCGCATAACCCGTTCCACCGGCCGTGCCGATTTCACCAATAATGGCTAAGACAATATCTTTTGCTGTGATGCCGGCATTCACTTTACCGTTAACACTCACCAACATGGTTTTAGATTTAGCCTGCACCAGGCATTGCGTTGCCATCACATGCTCAACTTCAGAAGTGCCAATACCATGCGCTAATGCACCAAAGGCACCATGGGTTGAAGTATGTGAATCACCACATACCACGGTCATACCAGGCAAAGTCGCCCCTTGCTCCGGGCCAATAACATGTACGATACCTTGACGGATATCATCCATTTTGAATTCTGTAACACCAAAATCAGTACAATTCTGATCTAAAGTTTCTACTTGTAAACGAGAAATCGGATCTTCAATGCCTTTACTACGATCAGTGGTCGGTACATTGTGATCAGGCGTCGCCAAATTGGCGTCCACTCGCCATAATTTACGACCCGCAATACGCAAACCTTCAAAGGCCTGTGGTGAAGTCACTTCATGGACTAATTGACGATCAATATATAAGAGTGCTGTTCCGTCACCATTGTCACGAACAACATGTTGATCCCAGATTTTCTCGTATAAGGTCTTGCCTGCCATTTTTGCTTCCTCTTTTCAGATGGCTTCTCTATAAGATGCGCAATATAGACCTATATTTACTATTACACAAATTCATTATTTTCATATAAACTATTCCTTAAAGTAATAGTTAAAAACAGGCTTAAAATGGACGTTCCAAATCTCAATGCTTTTGTTGCTGTGGCTGAAACGGGGTCTTTTTCTGTGGCGTCTGACCAGCTCTTTCTTACCCAGCCGGCCATCAGTAAACGAGTTTCCGCATTAGAAACGGAGCTTGACGTTCAATTATTTGATCGTATTGGCCGCAAAGTGACCTTGACTGAAGCAGGAACAGAACTTTTATCCCGTGCACGCACTATTCTGCAGCAAGTTGAAGACAGTAAACGCGCCATCCAAAATCTATCAGGCCATGTTGCGGGTAAACTCAGTATTGGCACCAGTCATCATATTGGTTTACATCGTTTACCCCCCGTATTGCGCGCTTTTACCCATACTCATCCTGAAGTAGAACTGGATTTACATTTTATGGATTCAGAAGAAGCTTGCCATGCAATTGAGCATGGAGATCTTGAACTGGGCATAGTGACTCTTCCTCTAGAGCCAGCCAAGGTGCTACATACTTACGAAGTCTGGCCAGACCCTTTGGATATAGTGGTCAATCAATCTCATCCACTGACCTTGTTAAAAAAAATTACTCCGAAGGAGCTGGCAAACTATTCCGCCATTTTGCCCACACGTGGAACGTATACTCGGCAAATTTTTGAACACACTATGCGTAAACACAAGCTGGAATTAAAAGTAGGACTCTCAACCAATTATTTAGAAACAATTAAAATGATGGTCAGTGTTGGATTGGGGTGGAGTGTGCTGCCGCGAAGCATGCTCAGCAAAGAACTTAAAACGCTCTGTATCGACGGCATCACACTTGAACGTAAACTCGGCATTGTCTGGCATTCAGGACATACATTATCTAATGCGGCTAAAGCGATGTCAGATATGCTTATGCCTGGTGAAAAGATATGCTAACCTCTAGGGGTATTCACTAAGTCAGACTATTATTGTTTCAAATTATTATTTAGGAAAAATATATTCATGCCCGCAGATTCTCCTAAGCATATATTGGTTGTCGATGACGACGACATGTTGCGCTCGTATGTTAAAGAATTATTAAAAGTTAATAATTTTATTGTTAGTGAAGCTGCTGACGGTAAAGAGGGTCTAAAAGTATTTCGTGACAACACACCTGATCTTGTCATTACTGACATTATTATGCCTGAGATGGAAGGTATCAGTTTTATCCGCAAGTTACGCGAATTCAGTGCGGAAACACCTATTATTGCCATGACGGGAAATGTGCATGGACATATGGATGAGTACCTGGAAATTTCATCTCAAATTGGTGCAAATGAAATATTACGCAAGCCCATAAAATCACAGGAATTTCTGGATGCGATTAATCGTCTTACTTGAGACTTAGGTGCAACAAAATGCTTGCTTACCTCAGGTCTTTATTTAATTTATCTTTATCAATATTAGCACCAAGATAATTTGCAATTATATCCATATCTTTTTCCGCATTCCCCAAACAACTTGTTGCTCCCGGTGAAGGGGTCATATTAAAAATTAATCCATTACCCGGGCTGAGTTTTGCTTCGCCTAAATGCAAACTATGTGTTTTCTTATCAATCATAACGGGACGAATGCCACCCGTTTTTTTTGCAAAAGTTAAATCTTTAAGCTGCATATTAGGAACAATCTTACGTGCATCACCCAGAAATAAATGACGCCGTATTATTGGTAATTCAAAACACATATTTTTAAATAAATAGTTTCGAATTTCTGAGACTCTGAGCAAACCCCACAGCGTTTTTATAACATTAATATCCAGTTTTAAGATATATAAAAACTCAGGCAATGTCTTCCAGTTATAGCGTTCAAGAACAGGTAACGCCAGTGCAGTTGGACCAAAACGTGTTTTACCCGGAACAAGGACATCGGGATCACCATGGATAGCCGCAAAAGGAAGTTTATCATTTTGCACGGTATACACTTTTCCTTTTAGGATATCTGGCGTGTAATAAAAACTTCCTGCCATAGGTAAACATGAAAATTCCAGTCCATAACCCATACGGTGAGCAAATAACAAGCTATGTCCACCTGATGAAACTACGACAAATTTTGCATAGTGAGTTCCCTTTGCTGTTTTTACTTTATATCCGTTGGACGACTTTTTAATATTGGAAACTTTAGTATTAAGTTTAACTTCAATATTTTTTCCTGTTACCGCTTTGGCATGTTCCTGCGCCGAAATGACAAATGATTCGGATAAAGCCTGAAAGTTGACCGCGGTATATTCATTTAACACGGCTAAAGCGACGATCTCTTCTTCACGTCCACTAATAACAGCCGGTTCTACCTTTTCAATTTGATCGCGTTCTAATAATTGCATACCCGGGTAATGAGGGCTGAACTGTATAAAGCGTTCACGCAGTTGATTGACTTCTTTATCACCAACACCAATCACCATTTTTGAATATTTATAAAGAATGTCATCTTTATTATTAATTCCTTCAGCATAGCGCACAACCATGTTTGCAGAAGCCTGTACCTGGAGGGCTTTATCAAGGGTGTAGTTGGTCTCAATGTCTCCACAGTGCAAGGTTTGACTGTTATTACGTCCGTGAGAGTTGACGTTGGCAATAACATTGTATTTTTCCATTAACATCACATCGTTAATGTCTGTGTACCTGGCAAGTAGATACAACAAGGCAGTACCGGAGATACCGCCACCAATAATGATCACATCATGAGTATGTGTTTTATCCACACCAAGTCCTTTTATGATAATTGATACCTGCCTTATCGGCACTTTAAGAGTAAAACTAAAGGGGATAAAACTAAAGAAATCAGGTCGGTATTTTCTTATAGGCAATATATGCAGCGACTAAACTTATTATTGCTGCAACAACAAAAGTTGTCGTGGTTCCTAATGATTCCCAGGTATACCCCGCATACAAACTACCCATTGCACCACCGGCACCAAAACTGACACTACTGTATAACGCTTGACCTTTACCCTGGTTTTGTCCGACAAAATAATTGTGAACCAGTTGAATGGCCACAGCATGATAAACGCCAAATGAAGCGGCATGTAATATTTGTGCAAACACCATCAATGGCATACTCATGGGGAATAACGCAATGATGACCCAGCGCAATGACGCTAACAATAAACTTGTGATCAATAACCGTTTTAATCCAAATTTGGGAACAAGCTTATGCATCATCATAAAGACTAATACTTCTGCAAACACACCCAGGGCCCATAAGAAGCCTATTACAGATAATGAGTAGCCATAGTCCTGCATATAAATTGAATAAAAAGTGTAATAAGGTCCATGCCCCATTTGCATAAAAAAACAAACGACCAACAAACCCATAACCTCTGGGCGTTTTAATACAGTCTTTAAAGGTTCATGGGTAATATGTGCATGTCCGGCAGCTTCTTCTGGAACAATCAGACTGCTAAACCAGATGCTGATAAACAAGCCCATAAGTATCAGCGGTAAAAAAGAAATTTTTTCACCTTCTAATTGCTGGCCAATAATCCACACCGCGACAATAAAACCAATTGAACCCCATAAGCGAACAGAACTATAGCGATGAGTGTGTTCACCCAAGTGAGAGAATGTTGTTGCTTCAAACTGCGGTAACGTGGCATTCCAGAAAAAACTGAACAACATCATGACAACGATCAGCCACCAGTATTGTTGAGAAACAAAAACACCGGCAAAGGCAATAACGGAAAGTAAGCCACCCAGACGAACAATCGCCATGCGTTTACCCGTATGATCAGCGACCCAGCCCCAAATATTAGGTGAAATGATTTTTGTCGCCATGATCGTTGCCATCATGGTGCCAATGGCGGCAGCCGTAAAACCAAGAGATTTAAGATAGAGTCCCCAGTATGGGATTAAAACACCCAGACTGGCAAAATAGAAAAAATAGAACCCGGAAAGACGCCAATAAGGCATGCGCGTTTATAAAACTCTTATTTGAGACCTTCGCACGGATAGCGAGAAGTCAGAGAACAAGGCAAAACTGATGAAAAAGCGGAATGTACAATTAGTACATGAGCATTTCCGAGTGCCCTTTGGGTATGAAGAAGTTTTCACAGTGCCCAACATTAAAGAAAAATATTTTGTAGGGTAAACGCAGTAATCTGACTTCTCGTTATTCGTGCTAAGGTTTTACTTTATCGTCTACTACCTGGATATACGTTTCACCTTTTTTAATCATACCCAGTTCATTTCGTGCACGTTCTTCAATAGCCGCATCACCTTTTT
>JAPHTF010000178.1 GCA_026197095.1 Gammaproteobacteria bacterium | reverse complement strand
TTTTATAAGTTCAGGCAGTGCTGATGACTGCACACCTCAATGCGCAGAGACAGATTCTCAATATATGTCAACTCAGAGAGGCGATGAAGCCATATTAGTGTATAAAAATGATGCCGGATTATTTAACTTACATTCATTTCAATACGCAGAAAGGCATATTAATCATGAGTATCCTGAACAAATACATGTAACAGGACATGTGCTGGATGGCAGTACAGTCACCGCAACATTTTTGTTTGATGGGGTGAATGATGGTGCCGGTCCGCTTGTTGATTTCCAGACTGCAGTACTACCAGATTCATTTAGAAATTTAACCTCAATAGAATTTATATCAGATACGTTTAGTAACAGGTATGGACTTGACACTATCGTTACAGTTGAATTAGAGCCTGGTGTTATTTCACCAACTGCATGTGAACAAACATATCCTGTTACAAATGTGACGACTGTTGGTGGAGGTCAAAGTGCAGTAGTAAACGAACAGATTCAAGTTATGTTTAGCGGGCATTTAATGACTCAAACAGGTTTAACAGGTGGTGGTAAAAATGCGGTTACTATATGCCCTGGTAGCAGAGTAGATTACACGGTGATTCCATCTGATACAGCCGCTAGCTGTACTATAAACGGCGTGCCAGCGCCCCTCACAGGAAAGTTATTAGAGGGCTATCAATTAATCTGTAATAATAAGCCTGTTGGTAGCGACACTGATCGTTTTACAGTTAAAGCGGGTAGATAGAAAAAGGAGCCAGGCTTGATTTAATGAGTATTTAATCAAGCCTGTAACCCATGTTTTCATGAGCCAATTTAAACTTGTCTTACTTGGCTACCATTAATTATTCCTGATTAGCAACTTATTCTCCCAATTCTATAGCTTCATTACTCTTGATCTGGATCAGTAAGCCCCATTTAAAATATTTATAAGCTAATGCTTATATTCTCTATAACGCATTAAATAGGAGTGACATATGACAGCGAAGAATAAATCTGAAGTTGCAGAAAAAGCCTATAAACTCGCGTTTGATTATGAGTTGGAATATGGCTGTTGTCCCCAATGCGTCCTGACGACTGTTAAAGAAACCGTCGGTTATGTGACGGATGATGTTATAAAAGCCAGCCATGGTTTGTCCGGCGGCGGCGGTTTAGCGGGTGTTGGCACCTGTGGTGCATTAACCGGTGGCTTAATGGCATTGAGTACTAAACGCGGGCGTGACAGGGATAATTTCCACAAAGGTAAATATGTCGGTAATTTCAAACAGGGCGACAAGCTGGTCGAAAAATTTAAACAGGAATTTGGCGGTGTGACTTGCCAGGAGCTGCAAAAAAACTTTACCGGGCGTACATTTGATTTATGGAATGCAGATCAATATAGCCAGTTTGATAAAGAACGTGAAACGAAATGCGCACACGCTTCAGCGATGGTAGCCAAGTGGGTCGTCGAGGTATTGTAATAAGAAGTATTGTAACAAGTTGCGTTGAAATAAAACGCACTGTAATCACAATCGGTGACAGGCCCCATTTATTTTTTTTTCTGATGCGTGTATGTTTAAATGATAGTGTCCTAATAAGGGGATGTCTGAATGAACATGCAAAAAAGCGTCACCTGTCTCATCATTTTCACCCTGTTAACTGCAACGACTCCCATTTTTGCAGATGAAACTGATTTATTAATTAATCGCGCTAACCGCTTTTTCGGCCCGTTGCCTGATGCCATGCCGGGTTCTGAAAATGACACAGCAGAACGTATCGCGCTGGGCAAAAAGCTCTTTTTTGAAAAACGCCTCTCCATCAATAATACTCAATCTTGTTCAAGCTGCCATCGTCTCGAAAATGGTTTAGCAGGTGTTGATAATCTGCCAACTTCTCCCGGCGCAAGAGGCGAGCAGGGTACACGCAACAGCCCCACGGTATTGAATTCTGGCTGGCAGGATAGCCAGTTCTGGGATGGTCGCGCCGAAGATCTGGTCGAACAGGCCAAGGGGCCGATTCTTAACCCGATTGAAATGGGCATGCCCGATGAAGAAACGGTCGTAAAAAAAATAAGTGGCATCGCTGAGTACCAAAAAGAATTTGCCCAGGCTTTTCCAGATGCAAAGCCGGCAATCAGCTACCAGAATATTGCCGAAGCAATAGCGGCCTTTGAACGTACCTTGATAACACCCAGCCGTTTCGATGATTTTATGAAGGGTGATGCGAATGCATTAACTATGCAAGAGCAGCGTGGTCTCGATATGTTCATTAGGGTTGATTGCAAATCTTGCCATGATGGGAAACTGCTTGGCGGTGAGCTAAATGAAGTGCTCGGTAAGAAGCATCCCTATGAAAACCAGGATGATCAGGGAATCTACATGCTCACAAAGGATGAGAGTGACCGCATGTTTTTCAAAGTATCACCGCTGCGTAACGTGGCACTCACAGCGCCGTATTTCCATGACGGAAAAATAAAAACACTCGAGGAAGCGGTACGCAA
>JAPHTF010000048.1 GCA_026197095.1 Gammaproteobacteria bacterium | reverse complement strand
GGACTCAGCCAGCAGGAATTAATGGCACTGGGTGTGGAGCTTGGGGCAGATGTTCCTGTCTTTATTTTTGCCCAATCGGCCTGGGCCGAAGGGGTAGGTGAGCAATTAAAGGCGGTTGAACTGCCTGAAAAGTGGTTTTTGGTGCTAAAACCGTCAATAAATGTTTCAACAGCCAAGGTTTTTTCAAATTCGCAATTGCGGCGAGATTGTTCAACCATTACAATACGCGACTTTCTGGAAGGGCAAACCGAAAACGTTTGTGAAAAACCGGTCAGAGAGATGTACCCTGAGGTTGATCAAGCGCTGAAAGATTTAGCGCGCTATAGTGGTAATGGCAAATCAAAACTCACCGGTACCGGCGCATGTGTATTTGCGGCATTTGATAACAAAGAGCAGGCAGATCATGCGCTGCATGAGTTATCCAAAAAATGGGATGGTTTTGTTGCTAAGGGCATGAATCAGACACCATTAAAAGAATTTTTCCGGCAGGAGCTGTGATCAGCGCTTTATGCCGGACAAAACAGTCAATTGGGGTATCGCCAAGCGGTAAGGCACTGGATTTTGATTCCAGCATTCCCAGGTTCGAATCCTGGTACCCCAGCCATATTCAAAGTGGTTTACTTGAAATTCAGGTGAGTTACTAAAAGTAAGAAAGTTTGGAATAACCAGGATGAGAGCCGTAAAGGTTCGATAAGCTTGCTGAGCAAGCTTGAACGGCGCAGCCGGCCCCTTCGAAGATGGGGTGGAGCGCATAGCGCGACATAATCCTGGTACCCCAGCCATATTAAATAGAGTCCTTATTATATATCGATAGCGTAAGAACTTTTTCAGCTGAAGCAGTAGTACTTAATCCCCAGGGGGATAATGTGTCATACGGCAACATGATGGTATTTGCGGGTAATTCAAATCCGCAGTTGGCAAATGAGATTGCACGTCGCCTTAATATGCCCTTGGGTAATGCGATTGTCGGTCAATTCAGTGATGGCGAAGTCATGGTTGAGGTTATGGAAAATGTCCGCGGTAAGGACATTTTTATTGTGCAGCCAACTTGTGTGCCAACGAATACAAATTTAATGGAATTATTGGTCATGGTTGACGCGATGCGCCGTTCATCTGCTGCACGTGTGACTGCTGTTATTCCTTATTTTGGTTATGCCCGTCAGGACAGACGCCCACGTTCAGCGCGTGTACCGATTACAGCAAAAGTCGTTGCTCAAATGATTAGTACTGTCGGCACTGATCGTGTATTAACCGTAGATTTGCATGCTGATCAGATTCAAGGATTTTTCAGCATACCGGTAGATAATGTTTATGCTTCCCCCATTTTATTGGGTGACATTTGGCGCCAGAAGTATGAAGACATTATTGTTGTTTCGCCTGATGTAGGGGGTGTAGTACGTGCCCGTGCATTAGCAAAACGATTAGATGATGCTGATTTGGCAATAATTGATAAACGCCGACCACGCGCCAATGAAGCCAAAGTGATGAATATTATTGGTGATGTAAAAGGTCGCACCTGTATTTTGGTTGATGATTTAGTTGATACAGCCGGCACCTTGTGCGCAGCGGCGGGAGCATTAAAAGCCAAAGGCGCAAAGAAAGTCGTAGCCTATATTACACACCCTGTTTTGTCTGGGCCGGCGATTGATAACATTAGTAAGTCTGAGCTCGATGAACTTGTGGTTACAGATACCATCCCTTTGCAGCCTTCAGCAGCAGCAACGGGCAAAATTCGTCAGTTAAGTATTGCTGAATTGTTGGCAGAAACCATGCGCCGCATCAGTAATGAAGAATCGGTTAGCTCGTTATACGTTGATTAAATAACGAGATAAACGGATAGCACTTTATCTCTTAAGTGCTGTCACGCGGTTTCTCTTGGTCGCAAAGAGAAATCAATACAGCAGATTATTTTTAATCTGTTTTTTATTGTTAAAACGTTTATCACTTTTAGTGAAAAATGTTTTAAATTTTGGAGAAAGAAAATGAGTATAAGTTTTACTGTTGAAGCAGAACTTCGTACAGACCTGGGGAAAGGTGCGAGCCGCCGCCTGCGTCACGAAGAAAAATTTCCGGCCGTAGTTTATGGCGCGGGTAAAGATCCCGTTTCATTAACATTGGATCATAAAAAATTCTTGCATAGTCTTGAGAACGAAGCATTTTATTCTCACATCTTGACGCTGAGTGTTGCTGGTAAAGAAGAGCAAGTTGTTTTAAAAGACTTACAACGTCACCCGGCAAAAATTGCTGTTATGCATGCTGATTTTTTGCGTGTTAGCGCTAAAGAAACATTACACATGCTTGTTCCATTACATTTCATTAATGAAGAAAAATGTCCGGGTGCTAAAGAAGGCGGCCTGGTTACACATAATATCAATGAAATTGAAGTTGTATGTTTGCCTGCTAATCTGCCTGAATTCCTTGTAATTGATGTATCTTCATTAGAGTTAGATCACAGCCTACACATGTCAGACATTACTGTGCCTGAAGGTGTTGAGCTTGTTGAGTTATCTCATGGTGAAGGCCATGACCAGCCTGTTGCTGCATGTCATATGCCGCGCGGAGCTAAAGATGATGATTCAGCAGGCGCTGAAGCTCCAGCTGCTGAAGGTGGTGAAGAACCTGCAGCTGAATAAGCTCACAGTCTGAACCTTACTGGAAGCCGGCGTTGTCTCGTGTATCTCTCATAGTTGGACTGGGAAATCCTGGTTCTGAATATGAGCATACGCGGCATAACGCCGGCTTTTGGTTTTTAGATGAGCTGGCTCGGCGAGAAAATGTAAGCTTTAAATTAGAAAAAAAGTTTTATGGGGAGGTTGCTCGTTACACACACGCAGGCAAAGATGTCTGGTTACTTAAACCAACAACCTTTATGAATCTTAGTGGTCAGGCCGTTCAGGCACTGGCGAACTTTTATAAAATTAACCTGGATGAAATTTTAGTGGTGCATGATGAACTTGATTTATCTGTCGACACGGCAAGGTTAAAAAAAGGTGGTGGCCATGGCGGGCATAATGGCTTGCGTGACATTGCCAGTAAAATGGGTGGAAATAACTTTTTGCGTTTACGTATTGGTATTGGACATCCTGGTGATAAAAGTAAAGTGACCAATCATGTGTTAAAAAAAGCCTCAACTGATGATCAAATCAGTATAGAAAGAAATATTGAGCGTGCTTTAAATGTATTACCACTTGTGATTGCGGGTGAAGTACAAAAAGCCATGAACGAATTACATACGGATAAATAAAAAATATTTACCACAGAGGTCACGGAGGTTCACAGAGGTTTTTGAGTGACAAATTGTTATCTTGTAGCCAGGTAATCTGCATTGCAGAAATTATGTTTTCATTACGAAATGAAATGGACGCGGGTATAAAAACATTTTTGTCTCTGTGAACCTCTGTGTTCTCTGTGGTTTAAAAATATATAATCAGGAATAAGTTATGGGCGTAAAATGCGGCATTGTCGGCTTACCTAATGTAGGCAAATCAACTTTATTTAATGCGTTAACTAAAGCAGGCATTCAGGCAGAGAATTATCCTTTTTGCACTATCGAACCGAATGTTGGTATCGTACCTATTCCCGATCCGCGTCAAAGCAAGCTCGCCGAAATCGTAAAGCCCGAAAGAGAAATTCCCACTACGATGGAATTTGTTGATATTGCTGGCCTGGTAGCAGGCGCATCAAAAGGTGAAGGTTTAGGTAATAAATTCCTTGCTAATATTCGTGAAACCGACGCAATTGTACATGTCGTACGTTGCTTTGAAGATGATGATGTTGTGCATGTTGCGGGTAAAATTAATCCATTAGATGATATTGAAGTGATTGATACCGAATTGGCCCTGGCTGATATGGATTCAATTGAGAAAGCCATTTTACGTTATAGCAAAGTCGCTAAATCGGGAGACAAAGATGCAAAAGCGAAACTGGTTATTTTAGATAAAGTCAAAGCGCAGCTTGATGAAGGCAAAGCCGTTCGAAATATGGGGCTGGATGATGAAGAACGCGCCATGTTGCATGAGTTTTTCTTACTCACCATTAAGCCCACCATGTATATCGCAAATGTCACAGAAGGTGGTTTTGAAAATAATGAAATGTTAGACAAGGTAACGGCACATGCTGAAGCTGAGGGTTCTGTTGTTGTGCCTGTATGTGCGGCGATAGAAGCTGAAATGGTTGAGCTCGATGAAGAAGATTTAAAAGAATTTTTATCTGAACTGGGTTTAGAAGAACCCGGACTAAACCGCGTGATTCGTGCCGGATATGCATTACTGAATTTACAGACGTATTTCACTGCGGGTGTGAAAGAAGTCCGTGCCTGGACAGTTAAAGTCGGTGCCACAGCGCCTGAAGCGGCCGGTGTGATTCATACGGATTTCCAAAAAGGCTTCATTCGAGCAGAAGTGATGGCTTACGAGGACTTTGTGGAATACAACGGTGAACACGGTTGTAAAGATGCAGGTAAGCTGCGTTTAGAAGGTAAGGAATATATTGTTAAGGATGGCGATGTTATGCACTTCCGTTTTAATGTGTAACTCATTGATATATAAGAAAAAGACGAGATAATTTCAGGTGGGCCCCGAAATTATCTGGCTTGACAAAAAGAGGGTGAACAAGGACAATGCGCGCTCTTTCGCCACTGAGCTCAATTGAGTAGCAGCTGGCAACCAAAATGGCTACATAGCTCAGCTGGTTAGAGCACAACACTCATAATGTTGGGGTCCCTAGTTCGAATCTAGGTGTAGCCACCATATCCTCAAAGGCTCGGAAATATTCCGGGCCTTTTTTATTTTCGACTTTCGTTTTCCTGTAAATTCCCCTGTAAATTCCTTGGTGCTGAAAAGCCTCGTAAATTTCTATTGGGGGGAAAGGAGATTAATTCTATGCCAGCTTGTTACCGGAAATGGTAATCGATTGATAATGACAGTTTTATGTCGGTTTTTTTTACGGAAAGGAAAAAATCGAGGAAAAAACAATAACAATTAACAATCAGAAATAACTTCGTAACGTAACTGTAATAAAAACACTATAAATTAGTTATTCATCGTAATCCCTGAAGTTTTCTTCTGGTGCTGCAGCTTGAATCATTTATTGAGCTTCGTGTTCATAATGATTTTCATATTATTAATTCAACGGACTGTTAATTTTACTATAGCTAAAAAGTTATTATGTTATTGATGAAAATGAAATTGATGTATTCAGGATAACACTTAATATTTAGATAAATACGAGTTTCTATGAAAACAGCTATCGTTAACAGTTTAAGGTTTCGTTATATTCTTGGCCTGACTACGCTTGCAATACTTGTAACAGTTTCATACTTTACAATGCAGAACATCGTATCTCAACAAAGAAATTTTTCCCAGTTGGTTAACCTTGCTAGCCATCAAAGTGGCCTGGTTAATCGTATATCATATTTTACAGGATTGATGGTCTTAACAGACGATCGGGGTGAATTTGATATGGCAAAATCACAGGTTGGTCGCACAGTAAATAAAATAAAAGCCAATCATCAAATCCTGCTTAATGGCTCAAAAGAAGAGGGTATCCCGTTTGTTATAAATGAAAAATTAGAGAGGATATATAGTGATCCTGAGTTTGGCCTGAATTTTTCACTTAACCGTTTTTTACGACATGCAGAAGGGATTTATCAAAGCAATATTGATGAGTTAACAACTGAATCTATTGACTATCTTTATATGACTACTTTTGGGCCGCATGTACTGGAACCCATGATAGAAAGTGCAGTTGATGAGTACAGGAGTATTTCAAAATCATCAATTCTTAGAATCGAACGTGTTGAATTAATAATTTGGCTTGTTTCTCTTTCTGTACTTATACTTGAAGTAGTATTAATTTTTAATCCTCTAGTAAAGAAAACTAAATTTGCGATTAATTCATTAGAAAAATCAATTTCTGATCATTCGGCAAGTGAGAAGCGATTACTTAATGCTCAGCGACTGGCATCTATTGGTGACTGGCAATTAAACCTTGAAGATAATTTACTGGAATGGACAGATGAAATTTATCGTATTTTAGGAGTAAAACGCGGTACATATTTACCGTCTATTCATACTGCAATTATGTATGTTCACCCGGAAGATCGTAAGGCTGTTGAGAATATGCTTATTGATACACGGGAGCACAAGACACCTCACAGCATTGAGCATCGTATAGTGCGGCCAGATGGTAGTGAGAGAATTGTTTATAACCAGTCTGTTGCACATACAAATGATGATGGGCATGTACATTCTCTTACCGGTACTATCCAGGATATCACCGAAAGAAAACAAATACAGAATGAACTCGAGCTATATCGTAATGATCTTGAAAAATTAGTTGAAGATCGAACATATGCATTACAAGTTGCATGTGAAGATGCAGAAAAAGCCAATAACGCAAAATCCCAGTTTTTGTCCAGCATGAGTCATGAACTTCGCACTCCATTGAATGCGATTATAGGTTTTTCCGAAATGATAAAAGATTATAGTAATGAAATTTCTGATGATGAGATGAAAGAATATATTAATCGTATTTTAAAATCAGGATTTCATTTGCTTGAGTTAATAAATGAAGTTCTGGATCTGGCCAGGATTGATGCCGGTCAAAATGACATAAATATAGAGTCAATTTCCGCAACTGAAATTATTGATGAAACAATCAATCAAATAGTATCAGGTATTGCAAGAAAATATCATGTGAATTTAATTTTCCAGGCTGATGATGTTGAATGTTTTGTTTTTGCTGATTCACTGCGTTTTAAGCAAGTTTTAATAAACCTGCTTAGCAATGCCGTTAAATACAATATTGAAGGTGGCAGTGTTACAGTAAAAATGAAACTGAATGATTTCAAGTTGAGAATATATGTGATTGATACGGGTTTAGGTATTTCAGAAGAAGATATGTCTAAATTATTTGAACCGTTTGAAAGGCTCTCACATAAAAATAGTAATATCGAAGGAACGGGCATCGGGTTAACTGTAACAAAGCAGTTGATGGAAGCTATGGATGGCAGTATAGGTGTGGAAAGTACCGTGGGAGTAGGTTCAACATTTTGGATAGATATTCCATATGATACCGGTATTAAGCAGGTTAAGAATGAAATAAATGCTGCTCATTAAATGTAAGGTACAGTTGTTATGTTATTAAAATTTACTTCATTATTCGCGGTGCTAGTTATGACACCATATTACGCATATGCTGATTCAGAACGTGATTATATAAGCATTGTTGGATCCTCAACAATTTACCCTTTCGCAAAAGTGGTTGGAGAAATTTTTAGCAGTGAAACAAAATTCGTAAAACCAAAGCTTGAATCTACGGGGTCAGGCTTTGGTTTTAGATTATTTTGTGCAGGCGTAGGGAAAAAGTATCCGGATATTACAAATGCGTCACGCCAGATAAAGCGAAATGAAATAGAGAAGTGTGAAAAAAATAGGGTTTCTAAAATACTTGAAATTAAAATTGGATATGATGGAATTACAATTGCAAGGGATAATAATTCAGCTGATATTAGTTTAACTATGAAAGATATTTACCTGGCATTAGCTAAGGAAGTACCAAACCCAGATGGAAGTGAAGAACTTGTTACAAATCCGTATAAAACCTGGAAAGATGTTAATGAGAAATTACCTGGTATTAAGATAAAAGTATTTGGTCCACCACCAACCTCAGGAACCCGTGATACTTTTGAGGAGTTGGTTATGTTAGAAGGGTGTAAAAAAATATCATGGCTAAATTCACTGAAACTAAAAAATAAAAAACTATGTTCTACAATCCGTGAAGATGGCGCATATATTGAAAGTGGTGAAAATGATAATTTGATTGTTCGGAAGTTACTTTCAAATCCTGATGCGATGGGTATATTGGGTTTTAGTTTTGTTGTGAAGAACAGGGGGAGAATTAAAGCTTTACCGATAAACGGGGTAAAACCAAAGTTTAATACTATTGCGAATGGTTCTTACCTGGTTTCACGACCATTATTTTTATATGTTAAAAAAGCACACATTGCATTTTTCCCTGCTATCAAGGCATACATAAAAGAGTTTACAAGTGATAAAGCGATTGGTAGTGAGGGTTATCTTTTAAAATATGGACTGATACCATTACATGAAAGTGAACTAATTAAATACAGGAATAACGCACTTCATGTAAGTAGCCTTAAAAATATATAGAGTATTTTACAGGGATAGTATTAGGCGATTTTTTATTCTTAAGGCACCTTTTTGCATATAAATATTAAATGAACATTCTTTAATATTTATACAAATCGCTGCCACCGATTCATAAAACTGCTCAAGACAATTATTCTTAACTATGAATAAAACTTGTCACTATCTCACTTACGATTTGTTTTTTGATTGATTTATTCGTTAAGCTCTCGCTCTTCCACCACCAGCCATCGTTTTCCATTTCTTCTGCGGCGGCTACCATTTTATTCATTACCAATTCGTACTCTTCATCAGAAAAATCATGACTCATAATAATACGCCCACTGCCGACCCAACTAATGGCAAGCCCTTGTGCGCGCAAATAAAATTGGTACATCCAATTATAGCGACTCGGAACAGTATATAAAATCGTCCACACTGAGACCATGTTGACAATTTTAACGGGTAATTTTTTATTTGCTAATTTTTGGTTAAGTGTATTAACCCTGTTATCCCAGTACTGGTCTATTTGTTGATAAGATGAGCGTATTTCAGGTGACTCTATTTTCTTAAGAAATTCATTCATCGTTGCCATGACTAATGGATGTGAATTAAAGGTTCCCCGGGCTAAAGAAACATGTGCAGGCCGATTTTCTATGAATCGTTTCATTAACTGTTGTTTTCCGCATACCACACCTATAGGTAATCCCCCACCCAAAGTTTTACCATAGGTCACCATGTCAGCTTTTACAGAAAAATATTCCTGCGCGCCTCGATAGGCCAATCGAAAGCCAACAAAGATTTCGTCCATAATAAAAACGATTCCACGTTCATCACAAACTTCACGAAGTTCATGTAACCAGTGGGTATAGGCTTCTCGATCATAGTGTGCACTTCGACCACTCGCAATCAATGCAGCATCACTGGGTGGATTTGAGTTGGGATGCATGGCTTGTAAGGGATTGATTAATACACATGCTATATCATTTCGTGTTTTAAGTACTTTTAATGTATCGTTATCCATTTCTTTAAGCGTGTAGATATCACTGCTTTTACGTTCGTTACCAACGCCAGGTTGAACACCATCCCACCAACCATGGTAGGCACCACAAAATCGAACTAAATGTGATTTTCCGGTATGATAACGCGCCAGCCGAACGGCCTGCATGACAGCTTCTGTGCCCGACATATGAAAAGACACTTCATCCAGACCAGATATTTCTTTTAAATATTTTACATTTTCCACAATCACCGGATGGTATGAACCCAGCACAGGTCCAAGATCTTTAACTTGTTCTAATCCTTTATTCATACATTCCTTGTAAAATTCATAACCAAACAGATTTACTCCATAAGAACCCGATAAATCATAAGACCAGTTACCATCAAGATCTTTAATCTGTGTCCCCTTCGACTCACTAATGAGTGAGCCGAGTTTTATATTATTTTTAACAAAATTTGCAAACTGAAATGGCACACGATAGGAACGAGTAAACTCAACATCAGAAATACTGTCTGCCAGTTCTGCTCCAGCTTGAAGTGTGATTGGCATTTTTTCAGAAAAATATTGACTTAGCTTATTAAAGCCCGACTTTCTTTTTTCTGCTATTTCCTCAGGGGCTTTATCTGCTGAAAAAAAATGCTCTCCCTCAATCTGATAAGACGGTATGAGTTTGGCGATACGGCGAGACATCTTCGAATGGCCAGTAAGAGAGGGATGTTTTGCCATAGACAGGCGCAGTCTTACTTGTAG
Organism: Gammaproteobacteria bacterium; assembly: GCA_026197095.1. Lineage (GTDB taxonomy): Bacteria > Pseudomonadota > Gammaproteobacteria > UBA6429 > Thiohalophilaceae > JAGLTQ01. The sequence continues at coordinate 7,505 of JAPHTF010000048.1, read as the reverse complement.
CTTCCTTAACAGATATACACCAACTATTGCGTATGCTATATATAATTCAGTAATCACGTTTATATGATCCTACATTTAAACAACCAGTTTTCGGTACAAATAATAATAATGACATACTTGAGCATGCTCATATAATGCATTCCAAATATGACAATTCTATGACTTACCATCATGTTAGCTATTGAATTTTGTTTGTGAAATAGTTAGTGTTGATACTGATTAGGGTGTTATGGGGTGCGCAATTCATAAAACTGTCATCAAGGCTACACAAAACCATCAAAGAGCTTACTTATAATTTGTTATGTATCTATAGAAAATAGTAATTATAATTTCTATCTAACGAATTAAATGCAGGCGATGTTTTGCTAATAACAATAGTAACTGAGACTTATGCACCGGATATTAACGGCGTCGCCATGACGCTCGGTAATTTAATTTCAGGTCTTTCCAATCTAGGCCACCAAGTTCAATTAATTTGCCCCGACAATAAAGAAAGAGACCTATCTCAATTACCAAAGAACGTATCATATCATCCAGTGCGAGGCTTACCGATCCCCGGTTATCGTGAAGCTAAATTTGGTTTACCGTCAAAATCACTATTAAATAAATTATGGCGCTCTCATATACCAGATGTTATTTATATTGCAACTGAAGGCCCACTAGGATGGCAAGCAAGTAAAATAGCGAACAAACTTGGTATCGCAACACTAAGTGGCTTCCACACTAATTTTCATTCCTATAGTAATCATTATGGCATCGGCTTATTGGAAAAAGTCGTCTCACGCTATCTGGTTGCACTGCACAATAAAACAGGTGCAACACTCACGCCAACCTTAGGACAAAAGAAAATCATCGAGAAAATGGGGATAAAAAATGTATCCGTTCTTGGTCGAGGTGTGGATACACAATTATTTTCGCCTGAAAAAAGAAATATTCAACTAAGAAACAGCTGGGGCATTACCAATAATGAAGATCCGGTCATATTGTATGTCGGTCGGATTGCAGCTGAAAAAAATATAAGCCAGGCAATCAGAACATATAATGCAATGCATAAAATAAATTATCGAATAAAATTTGTCCTGGTCGGAGATGGCCCATTGTTTAATAAGCTTAAACAAGAAAATCCCGATTTTATTTTTGCAGGGATGCAAAGTGGAGAAAAATTAGCACAGTATTATGCATCAAGTGATATATTTATTTTCCCAAGTATGACAGAGACCTTCGGTAACGTAATATTAGAAGCGATGGCGAGTGGATTGGGGGTGATTGCTTACAACTATGCTGCAGCAAATACTCACATAAAACACAACGAAAATGGTCAAGTCGCGCGATTTGATGATGCACAGAATTTTACAGAAAACGCGTGTCGCTATCTCAACAATGCTTTACTCTTGAAAAAATTAAGAATGAATGCAAGCCGTTATGCATCGGGGCAAAGCTGGGCTGAAATAGTACGTCAATTAGAAAGTTTATTAATGAATCAGTCGATTAAAAATTTACTTCACACTGACCTTGAAAATAATGCGGCTCATTCTTCAAATTACTAAAACAACTTCTAATCAATAAAGTTTTCAAAACAAATAGGTAGTTGGTGCAAATATTACGCTGATATTTTAACCGGCCGCACTATTGTAATTATGCGACTAGTGATTCAACTGATAATTTATCTTCATTGATCATATCTATCATTTCTGACCAATGAATTAATTTGATTTCACCTGACGCTGTTTCAACGAGCGCTGTACAGTGTTCTACCCAGTCACCCGTATTAAAATAGTCAATCTCGTTTATGGTATGAAAACGTGGAAAATGAATATGACCACAAATCACGCCATTAACTTTATGATCTCGCGCTAAACTTGCCAGCAAATGTTCATAGGTTGATATATGCTTCATCGCATTTTTTAAATTATTTTTAATAAAGCTCGCCAGCGACCAATATTTTAATCCAAACATTCTAAACAGACGTTTCAATTGTCGATTAATAAAAAGTAAAAAGTCATAGCCCACATCTCCAACATAACTCAACAAATTACCAAAATGAGCCTGCATTAACGGGTCAACCTGATCACCATGCAAAACCAATAGCTTTCGCCCTTTAGCGGAAACATGTTTGACATGTTTTTCTACTTGTATATTTCCGATTCGCTTGCCACAGAATGAGCGTAATGCGCTGTCGTGATTACCCGGCGTATAGATTACTTTGGTGCCATTATCAGCCTTTTGCTGAATGAGCTGTAAAACCTGAGTATGCTCTCTCGGCCAGTGTATGCTTTTTGTCATTGCCCAGAGATCAACAATATCACCCACCAGGTACAAATATTCTGACTCTGTCACCGATAAAAATTCTGCCAGTGATTCAGCATGACAATGTTTAGTACCAAGATGAGTATCTGAAATCCAAATCGATCTAAAACGGTATTTACCAACTTGCGGTTGTAAATTCATATCTAGATTCTCTAGTTTTTGACATTAGAGCTAGTAAAGTATATGAATATGACAGCTTAGTTTAGTTACCTTTAAATTTTTGTGACATGCTGTTTCAATAGTAATGTAACTGTTTTCTAGAGAAATATAAAATATTTTAAATTCCCGAAGATTTATTATTTTTAACACCATAGAAATCTTGCATGGCGGGTATATAGATAAGTGCAATGCTCATCCAGACGGCAACACTATAATATAACGACATCCAGGGAACTTCCGGCTTCCAGGTTTTCCAGTCAACCATCACTATCCAACGATTGGTTAAATCCCGAAAACCATCAATAACAGAAAACATCGTGCGATTCATTGCAATATCAGTTTGCCATCTTTCATAATACATAGGGATGTCAACCGTAATCATGAATAACATATAAAAAACAGTGCCTGACATTAAGAAAACGAATAGATTTTTAACGACTCCGGTTGTTTGTGCATAAAGTTTGATAAAACTAATCAATACCAGACTAGCCGCGACTACCCACAGAGATTCTTCAATAACGTGGCCAAAATTACCGGTACTTATCACCGAGCCCCAGGAAAAAAATTCTGCCACAAAAATGATAGGGAAAATCCAGAAAGATAACTGAATAACAAAATGATTATTCCTGTATTTACCCATTGCATGTAAGAGTAATGCCCATTGTGCAATAAAACATAACTCGGCCAGAGTTGCCGAGGTTCGCCCTACAAGTATGCTGGATAACCAGTGATCAATTAACACAATTCGATGAGCATCAACTCTTGGTAAAACTGCTCTTATAGCACAGCCAAATACATAAATTCCTGACAGAATTAGCATGTGTCGAGTTAAAATATATTCTTTAATTGAAAGGTAAGGCTTTCTCTGCCGAACCCACTCGACTGAATATAGCCAAGCTAAAATATTCAGTACTGTTATTACTGAAAGACTTATCCACCAAATCAGAACTTCTTTTTCCATAAAGCTATATTATTTATAACTCATAACGAAAAAAATGAAATTATTAAAACACCTTGATTAAAGAAGTTACAATTAATTATTGAAGCTGCATATTTTCATAGTGAGTATAAGTTTCCCTTATTGTTTAACATAAGATTTAATAAAACCTTCATAAATTTTGTATAACATGTCAATTATATGACGCCCTATTCTGTAGTACTTTACAAAGTATATTGTTTGTATCTTTTTCCCAACTACATATTATTTATGAATTGTTACAGTTTTTCGAGAATTAACTTTATTCTTAACCATTCATAAAAATTAGTTTAATGTTTATAATTTTTAAGGACACATAATGTCTAAAATATCTATCCTCAGAAAAATTACTCAACAAGAAGATATGAACTTCCTTCTTGCTAATCGTATTCCAAGACGGTATGCGACGCTTTTTATGGGCTGGTTTAGTCGCATTGAGAATCCAATCATTAGGTATTTATCACTGTCGGTCTGGAAATTGTTTGCAGATGATCTTGAACTTCATGAAGCCAGAAAGAGTAGCTTTAAAAGCTTACATGACTGTTTTACCAGAGAACTGAAGCCAGGGGCACGTTCAATAAACCAGGACAAGAATATTATAGTAAGTCCCTGTGACGCTATCATAGGCGCACACGGCAAGATAAATGGAACAGAATTATTTCAGGCAAAAGGTTTTCCTTATACATTAAATGATTTATTAATGGATGAAAAATTAGTAGAGAAATATCAAAATGGTTTTTACATTACTCTGCGATTGACATCGACGATGTACCATCATTTTCATGCACCATATGCTGGTAAAATATCAGAAATTAATTATATTTCAGGTGACACCTGGAATGTGAATCCCATAGCACTTAAACGCGTAGAAAAGTTATTCTGCAAAAATGAGCGAGCCATTGTTGATATCACTTTAGATAAGTTAAATACATCCATAGCCATGGTTCCCGTCGCAGCTATCCTCGTCTCGAGTATTAAATTTCATTGTTTACCTGATGCTTTAAATCTTAAATATAAAGGTCCTAATAAAATACCCTGCCAGACTTCATTCAACAAAGGTGATGAATTAGGCTATTTTCAACATGGTTCAACGATTATTGTTTTTGCGACAAGCAAGCTGAAAATAGCTAACAGCATTAGCGAAGGCAATATTATTCGCATGGGTGAATCCTTATTTACGCATATTGAATCTGAACAAAGCAATATTACTGACATAACTGGGCATCAGGAATATTTGCATCAAACGTCATCATTCTGACATAAAGCCATATTATTATGAGTCTAGGCCAACGTTATAAATAAGGTGACAATATGAATTTCTTTGAAGAACTCGAAGAACAACGCTGGGATGATCATCGTTATTATCACCACAGTCGCATAAACCAATCGCTGCATTTTCTTAGTGCCATCTGCTTCTTATGCTCTTATGTCCTTCTATTCATTAACCCAATTGCAGCTGCATTCTTTGGATGGATCTTAGCGATGACACTGCGCCAATCGGGGCATTTCTTCTTTGAGCCACTGGATTATGATGAAATTAACCAGGCGACTCATGAACACAAAGAAAACATAAAAGTAGGCTATAATCTGCGCAGGAAAGTCGTATTAATATCAATCTGGTTCGCAACACCCTTTATATTATTTTTATTCCCTGATTTATTTGGCACACTAAATCCGCATTCCGACACTTATGACTTTGTTTATAATTTAAGTATTTTATGGATAGTACTTGGTGCGGCTGCACTCATATTCAGAACGGTACATTTATTTTTTATAAAAGATGTACGTTCAGGTCTGGTCTGGTTCACTAAAATACTGACAGATCCATTTCATGATATAAAAATTTACCATAAATCACCCTGGTATTTGTTTAAGGGAGAGTTAATGGATCCAATGCAGCACATCAAGACAACACATTAATTAATTTAATTACTAATATCTAACGATGTGTTTATATTAATATTTGAATTTATTTTTTTGCTACCTAATAGATAAACGTGATGATTATATGGCAGCGCTCGAAGAAGAGAGTGTGAAACAAAATATCATCCCCTTCACTGAATTTCTCGCACAGCTTGTTGATGATGGTATAACAGGCAAGGCTTACACTTATTTAATAAAACTGCTGCATATTATGGAAATATAATTCAAAACAAAACTCTCGATGAAAAACTTGATAATACAGAAAAGTTATTAATAAAACGATTTGGTGTAATAAAACCAATTAAATTTACAACAGCAAAAAATACAAAAAACACTTTTAATTATATAGCAGTAGATAACACAAGTAAGAGCTACTCACTCAAAGTTGAGAGTAAAAATGGAGTTCTTAAAATTGATGTAGATTAACTATAAAAAATAGTTAAATTATCGTTCTCTACCAGCATCGTGGAAAGCTTTTCTGGTATCTTTTCCCTTTTTTGTATTATTAGTTATGCACCCAGGCGCTCTGAAATTTTCTTGCCTGCCGCTTTCACCAGTTTTACCCATTCTTCTTTACGGCGTTCGATCGGTGCGGATATCGATAAACCCGCCACCACGTTATGGTTGCCGTCATAAATGAGTACCCCGATGCAACCAACACCTTCTTCGGCTTCTTCATTATCATAGGCAAAGCCCTGGGTATTAGCCTGTTGAGTAACGTTGAGAAGATCCGCTTCGGTGGAAATGGTATGCCGTGTATAGGATTTGAGTCCGGTACGACTGGCGTAGGCGCGAATAAAATGTTCGCCCAGTTCAGCCAGCATAAGCTTACCCACTGCGGTGACGTGTAAGGGCGCGCGACTACCAATAACCTGTTCAACGCGCATCATTCGTTTTGCCGTGACGCGTTCAATATAGATGACTTCATCACCTTCTCGAACAGTAAGATTAACGGTCTCACCAATTTGATCGCACAGGGCTTCCATAATATCCAGAGCACGTTCTCTAAGGTCAATACCGCGGCGCACTTTGCTGGCAAGCCGTACTAACTTGTTCCCCAACATATAATGTCCGGCAGTATCCTTTTCAACTAAACCCGCTTCCGTTAAAGCAGCAAGAATACGAAAAGCGGTTGAGGGATGTAGCCTGCTTTCGGCTGAGAGTATTTTAAGGCTAACAGGATCTTCATATTGGCTAATAGCGTCGAGCAAACTTACACTGCGATCGATGACTTGTATTGATGACATATTGCCTCATTTTTCATATTGTGAAAACGATTATGTATTGTAAAATTATATAGTCTGAGCTAAGGTTTGCACAAGTATTAAATACAGGCGGTGGAGAAGTAATCACCGCTTTTTTTAACGGTTCATTTTTCATAATGCGAAATATGAGTTGTATTGTGAAATATAATCAAGCAAATTTTAGTTAGGTAAACATTTAAGAGGGTCTCCCTATGAGCAGCAAACATTCAAATATTCCAGATTTTTGTCAGGGTATCCAGCACTTCGGTAAGAAGTGGGCTGATTTCGATAAGCATGCTGCTCAGGCAGTCATTACTGAAGGCAAAAGTGCAATTGATAACAGTGCTGATGATGCTAGCGTATATCAGACTTTATTGGCAGCAGATGCATTACGTTATCTGACACTGCAAGTGACCGGTTCAAAAGGCAGTGGTCACCCCGGTGGTTTCGCATCCAGTGCTGAAGCACATGCCTCTTTAATGATGCTCGGGCATACCAATATCGTTACTGAAGTAGGTCATCATGCGCCCGGTTTTTATTCTTCTATGTTCCTGGATCGTTCTCTTGAAGACATGGGCATTAATAACATGGATGACATGATGGCGCGTTTCCGCGAGCAAGATGGATTACTTGGCCATCTTTCAGGAGCCATTCCCGGTTTATTAGCGCCCGCAGGTCCATTGGGTCAGGGTCAACACTTTGCCATGGCAGGTGCGTATTTGCATCGCGATAAATTATTCCCGGTAACTATCGGCGATGGGGGTATGGGCGAACCTTATGTATTGAATTCAATGATGCACTTCCACACCGCTTACCCGGAAGTGACTAACTTTTTACCGTGCCTGATCTGGAATGGTTATTCACAGGAACATCATTCAATGGTGTCTTTACACACT
>JAPHTF010000190.1 GCA_026197095.1 Gammaproteobacteria bacterium | reverse complement strand
GGACATGAATACGATCATGTCGATTGCGAAAAAACATAACCTGCTTGTGATTGAAGACTGCGCGCAGTCTTATGGCGCAAAAATTGGAAATGATGCTACCGGTGGTATTGGTTTAGTGGGTTGTCATAGTTTTTTCCCAAGTAAAAACCTGGGCTGTTATGGTGACGGTGGGATGGTAACGACGAATGATGATGCTATTGCAGAGCAAATTCGTATTTATCGTAATCACGGCAGTAGCGAACGCTATCACCATGATGTCATCGGCTACAACAGCCGTCTAGATGAGCTTCAAGCCGTGATACTACGCATCAAGCTTCAGCATATAGATGAGTTCAACACCGAGCGTCGCCGCGTAGCACATAGCTATAGTGAACAACTCAAGGATGTTGTTACCGTACCTTTTGAAGATGGTATTGGGACTCATGTTTACCATCAATATACTGTACTCACAGATAAGCGTGAACAAATCATGGCAGCCTTGTCTGAAAAAGGTATTGCCAATGCAATCTATTACCCTATTCCTCTACACCAGCAAAAAGCATTTGAAAAAGAATGTGCAGGTATTTCGCTTCCGGTTACAGAAGACACAGTAAAACATTGCATGTCATTACCCGTCTTCCCCGAGATGACAGAAGAACAAATTAAACTCGTTTGCGATACCATTAAATCGGCCGTTTAAGTAAACATATGTAACCTTATGCTAAGTCAGGATTAAATATTTAGTCCCGGCTTAGCCTAAATAAGATAAGTACTCTCAAGCACAATATTCATTACCACAATGCCTGAAACAGATAATAAACGTGTCATGATAATAGCCGGCGAAGCTTCCGGTGACCTGCATGCGGCCAAGCTCGTGCGTGAAGTACATCAAAAATCAAAAAACATTCAATTTTACGGCATTGGTGGAAAAAATATGGTCGAGGCTGGTGTTGAAACACTAGTCGATTCAGCAGACCTTGCCGTTGTAGGATTATTTGAAGTATTAGCCCACTGGAATACCATTAGCGCTGCGTTAAAAAAAATGCAGCACTTGCTCCGTACTGATCCGCCTGATCTTTTAGTCTTAACTGACTACCCCGATTTCAATCTACGCTTAGCAAAGACCGCTAAAGAATGTGGTGTTAAAGTCCTTTTTTACATCAGCCCTCAGGTCTGGGCCTGGCGACAAAAGCGCGTTTTCAAAATACGTGAAATTGTCGATATGATGGCCGTGGTCTTTCCTTTTGAAGAAAGTTTTTATAAAAAGTTTAATGTTCCGGTGCGGTTTGTCGGTCATCCACTTATTGATGAAGTACACGCGTCAGCTGATCAAATAGATCTAAGAAATGAATTTTTGTTAGATAATGATAAGCCGGTCATTGGTCTGTTTCCCGGCAGTCGGCATAGCGAAATAAAACGCTTATTACCTATTATTGTTGAGAGCGCAAAAAGAATAATGTCAGTAAAACCTGACTCTCAATTCGTAATCCCTGTCGCATCTACCTTAAAAGAAGAAGATATTCTTCCTTACTTTGAAGGTACTGAATTCGATATGCGAATTATTCATCATAGAAGTCATGATGTTATGCAAGTGTGTGATGCCATTATCACTGTATCAGGCACAGTCACACTTGAAATTGCATTAATGCAAAAACCGATGGTCGTTATAAATAAAATAAGTGCATTTAGTTATTTCTTTGTTAGCCGTATGCTAAAAATTTCTCATATTGCTTTATGTAATATCGTTGCTAACAAGCGTATCGTCCCAGAGCTTATCCAGAATAATGCTCAGCCAGATAAAATAGCGAATACATTATGCGAGCTAATAAATAATCAAGAAGTGCGGGCAACAATAATATCTGAACTTGGAGAGATTAAAGAGAAACTTTCTGATGACAAATTAAAAACAGATTTAAGCACTCTATTAATAGATATGCTTGAAGTTCAAAACTCTGCTGTACCTTGAGTGGCGATATTAGAATACTATTAAAGTGTTAATCAAAAAATCGATGCTACGCCATACTGTAACTTAATTAATTTATTTAATGGGATTAATGGAATAAAAGAACAAAATGAAAGAGGTGTTGATAAATAAGATATAAATAATTATCATCTAGCAGATTATAAAAACATTTATATTAACGTAAAATACCGCGTTGACTCTGCTCAAGAAAAGTCAGCATATTTTTCACTTCAGGGTATTTATCAGCAAGAGGTTTTAATTCAACCTTTGCAACTTCTACTGTATTGTTTGAACGATAAATGATTTTATAGGCATCACGTAATGCTTTCATTGCTTCTTTGCTAAAACCTTTACGTTTTATACCTTCGCTATTTAATCCGTGTGCATGTGCAGGACTTCCATTGACCATGGTATACGGCGGAACATCCTTGCTTATAGCACTGCCCATACCACAAAAAGCGTGTTGGCCAATTTTGCAGAACTGGTGAACCAGGGTAAATCCACCAAGAATAACAAAATCTTCAATAATGGCATGTCCTGCTAAAGAGGCATTATTTGCAAATATCGTGTTATTACCTACCTGGCAATCATGCGCGATATGAATATAAGCCATAAGCCAATTATTATGACCAATGCGAGTCGTACCACCACCATCTTCTGTGCCACGATTAATCGTCGCAAATTCACGAATGGTATTACCATCACCTATTTCCAGGAATGACGTTTCTCCATGAAATTTTTTATCCTGTGGAACATCACCAATCGATGAAAACTGGAACAATTTATTCTCAGCACCAATTTTGCATGGTCCCTGAATCACGACATGAGGCCCTATCCATGTCTTTTCTCCAATTTCAACATTTGCACCAATAATAGAATATGCACCAATCTCGACTGAGTCGGCAATTTTTGCAGATGGATCAATAACGGCAGTTGAATGGATCACTATTTAATTTACTTCGTTTATATCAACTTTTAGATTGCTTCACGTTCAGCACACATAAGATCAGCACTACAAACGACCTTACCATCAACGGAGGCAGTGCCGACAAACTTCCAGATATTTCGTTTTTCTTTAACAAACTCAACATGTAACTGAAGTTGATCGCCAGGTTCTACAGGTTGCTTAAAGCGGGCATTATCGATCCCCACAAAATAATATAACGAACTGCCGTCTGGCTTTTTGCCAATGGTACGAAAAGCCAAAATACCCGTTGCTTGAGCAAGTGCTTCAAGAATTAATACGCCAGGCATGACCGGCCGCTGTGGAAAATGTCCGGTAAAATAGGGTTCGTTATAGGTAACATTTTTGTAGCCCGTTAATGATTTTCCCGGTTCACAATCGGTTACTCGATCTATTAATAAAAATGGGTAACGATGTGGTAAATGCTCAAGGATTTGATGAATATCAAGTTCTTTCAACGCCTAATTCCTCTTAAATTATTTTTATTCGCCAGGCTTATTGTTACTGGTGAGTCGTTTTTCTAGTATATTCAAACGTCTAGCCATTTCATCTAACTGTTTGAATCTAATCGTATTTTTTCGCCACTGTTGATTCAACTCCAACGGAGTGCCGGCAGAATAGACACCGGCTTTCTTTATCGAACCACTAACCAGTGATTTTGCTGTGATAGTAACATTATCGGCAATATCTAAATGACCAACAATTCCAACCATTCCGGCTATTCTACAGTGTTTTCCTATTTTTGTACTGCCTGCTATCGCAGTACAACCCGCAATTGCGGTATGTGCCCCAATAATGACATTATGTGCAACCTGGATCTGGTTATCGAGCTTGACGTTTTCTTCAATTATCGTATTTTCAATCGCACCACGGTCAATAGTTGTATTGGCACCAATTTCAACATCATTACCAATAACAACACCGCCAAGCTGTGGAACCTTTATCCATTCGCCATTATCCATGGCCTGGCCAAAACCATCAGCCCCTATTACAACACCAGGATGAATGAGATTTCGTTGACCGATTTCACACCCATGCGCCACTGTAACGTTTGCCGTTAAGACTGAATTGGCACCAATGCTGGCATTTTTTTGTATCACACAGCCGGGGCCAATACGGACTGAATCTCCTATAGTGACCCCAGACTCGATTACAACCCCTGCTGCAATGCTGGCAGTCGTACTTATCACCACATCACTTGCAATATGGGCGGAAGGATCAATCCCTTCTAAATATTTTTCTGCAGGTGAGAGTAATGATGCAATTCGTGCATAAGCAGCATAAGGGTTACTGGCAACAAGAACATTAAGTGAGCAATTTTCGGCATCCGATGCTGACATTATTACCGCACCCGCTTTACTTGTTGCAAGTTGTTTACGGTATGAAGGATTTGTTAAAAAACTTATTTGTGTATTATCAGCCTGCTGTAAAGTTCCCACACTCTCTATCACGCAAGAGGGATCACCCTTTACTGTACCTGATACATGTTGTGCTAATTCACCCAGTGTATATTTCACTGGCCCACCTTAATTTATTATTATCTTTATTTTATTAAAATCATTATATTATTAAGCTCATTAACTTAATAAGTTGATAATGAGTATTTATTGTTTTAATTCTTCTTGTTTAAATATTACCCGCAAACGATCCAAAACATTGATTGTGATATCTACCTGCGTGCTGGCATAAATCACACTTTCATTTAAGATAATGTCATATTTTTTTTCTTTTGCTAACGAAAGTATCGTTTCTGAAACTAACTTTTGTAATTTACCAATTTCTTCATTGCGACGAAAATTAAAATCTTCAGTGAATTCTTCCCGACTTCGTTTAACATCACGTTTTCGTGAAACTATTTCACGTTCCTGTTTCTTTCGCGCAGCTTCACTCATAATAGCCGCATCTTTAGAAAGTTTATCTTCCAAAACTTTTATTGATTTTTGCAAATCAACAATCTTCGCATCACGTGGGGCAAATTCACTCTCTAACTTTTTGCGGGCCGCCTCAGCTTGGGGTGCTTCTTTTAATATTTTTGCTGTATTCACAATACCAATTCGAGTATCAGCAGCATAATTCACTGGTGCAAAAGCAAACATGAAGAAGACTATAATATATAACTTCAAAATATTGTTTCTAAACTTCAACATAACTTCCTTATATTAAAAAGGAGAACCTAAGCTAAACTGAAATGAACTTGTTGAATCACCCTCTTTTTCATTTAATGCTTCAGCGAAATTAAAGCGCATAGCACCTACCGGGGTAATCCAAATAAATGCAATACCTGCAGTATACCTGAATTCATCACTGTCTATCGAGTTAGCATCTTTAAATACACTACCTGCATCTAAAAACAGGCTAAGCCTCGTTGATCCACTTGTTTCACTAAAGGGATTAGGTAATATTAAATCCATGTTACCCACGATTTTAACCTTACCGCCTGTTGGATCATTTGTAACAAGATCTTTAGGTCCAATACTATTTGCATCATAGCCCCTTACCGAACTACTCCCCCCTGTAAAATAATTTTCATAAGGTGGGTATTCAGTTGACTTGCCATACACATCCCCATATCCAAAATTCATATTTACAGCTAACGTTACACTATCTCCAAACGGGAAGTAATTTACCTGGCGTAAATTCACTTTATAGTACTCCAAATCACCACCTGGCACAGCTATTTCAGTACTTAAACTGCTCAAATTCCCTCTATTAGCGAATATTGTTCGATTACGGCTATCATAGGTCCAGCTCGTAAAAAGCTGAAAGGTATCATTAATTTCGCCACTTGAAGCGATAAAATCAAGAATATTTTGAGATGTCGAGATACCTGTTGTTAGTTTAGTACTGTCATATTTCACACCCCAGCCAAAATTCATAAATTCAGACATTGGGATGCCATAAGAAATCGATGCTCCATATGAGTCAGTACTGTAGTTAGATATATCAGCTTCTTCTGCATCAACCTGACGATATGACAGACTTATATTTCGGCTAACACCATCCTCAGTATAATATGGGTTTATATAATTCACGCTGTACTGTTTAGTCACAGAACTATTATCAAGGTTAACGCCAACACGCTGTCCTGTACCCAAAAAGTTATCCTGAGTCACTGATAGATTAACAACTGCGCCTTGTGTATCTGAATAACCGACACCCGCTTGTAAGCTCCCAGTTGGTTTTTCTTCTACATGATAATCCAGATTAACTTGATCTGCTGCGCCAGGAATACGCGTTGTTTGCACAGAAACATCACCAAAAAAACCCAGTCGATCCAAACGTGTTTTAGAACGAGCCACATGCTTGGTTGAAAGCCAGTCACCCTCTAACTGGCGTAATTCACGGCGAATCACTTTATCTTGCGTTTTATTATTACCACTGATATTCACACGACTAACATAAATACGTCGTCCAGGGTCAACAAAAAAAGTTACGGCTAAAGTACGAGACTCTTCATCTACATCTGGAACCATATTAACGTTAGCAAATGCATAGCCATGTTCAGCCAAAAGATCGCTGATAGCTTTTGTACTATCAATAACTTTGCGTCGAGAAAAAACATCACCGGCCTTAATGTTAATTAATTCAGCAAGTTTTTCCTGAGGAAGAATCAAATCACCTGCAAGCTTTACATCACGCACAGTAAAGCGATCACCTTCCTTAATATTTACACTTACGTATACACTTTCTTTCTCTGGCCCCAGTGAAACCTGGGTGGATTCAATATTAAAGTTTAAAAATCCACTATCCAGGTAAAGTGATTTAAGCTTTTCCAAATCAGCAGCTAACTCTTGTTTTTTATAACTGCTTCGTGAACCAAAAAATGAAGTTTCTGCCAGGGAGAATTCCTGGATCAATTTTTCATCAGAAAAACTTTTATTGCCAATTATATTAACCGAATAAATTTCTGCAGACTTGCCTTCAGAAAGCTTGATGTTAATGTCAATTCGATTTCTTTCTAACTGCGTTTGTTCAACATCAATCTTTATATTATATTTTCCCAGGCTATAATATTGGCGTTGTAATTCCTGTTGTAATCCATCAAGTAAAGAACGGTTATACACCCGCCCCTTAACTAACCCAATTTGTTTTAAAGCGTTTTCAAGCTGATCTTTTGGTATTGTGTCATAGCCTTCAATTTTAATGTCATTAATTGCCGGACGCTCTGCTACAAAAACGACCAGGACATCATTCTCACGTTCAATATGTATATCTTTAAAAAAACCGGTTTTAAATAGTATACCTATGGCATTTTTAACTTTAGCGCGATCAATTTCATCACCCGGTTTTATCGGTAAATAGTTAAAAACTGTTCCAACTGAAATACGTTGTAAACCTTCAAGCTTTATATCTTTTACAACAAAAGAGTCAAACGCAAAAGCTGTTCGTATTAGTCCAACAAATATAAAAACAACAAAAAAATATCTCATAAATCCCAATACACTTTAAATTATATGCATTTAATTAAACGCATGAAATTTTGCTTAACCTAATACGCGTAGTATGTCGTTATACAATGCAACAACCATCAACGTAAATAAAAGAATCATACCTATTCGAGTTGCAAATTCCTGAGTTTCTTCTGAAACAGGTTTTTTGCGTACTACCTCAACAAAGTAATACATTAAATGACCTCCATCCAGTATCGGTACAGGTAAAAGGTTCAGTATACCTAAACTAATACTTACAATAGCCAAAAAGTCCATAAACCTTGCGAGTCCAGCGCTCGCCGAATAACCTGCATATTGAGCAATGCTTACCGGGCCGCTTAAATTTTTAATGGATATATCACCAGTAAAAATTTTTCCAATCATTTTTAACGTTAATGCACTAAAATCCCAGGTACGCGAAAGCGCTCTTGGTAATGATTCAAAAATATTATAACCGTGTGTCACCCGCATTTCTTCCGGGTAAGTTGCACCCGTCTTGTGACCCAACCCCAGTCTTCCGACAACTTTGCCATTGTGCTCTATTTTTTCAGGAATGACCTGTAATGTTTTTCGATTACCGTTACGTAATATGACTACTTGTAAAATTTCTTCAGGCTTACTTGAAACTATTTCAACTACATCAACCCAGTCAGCTGTCTCAGTATGATTTACCTTTAAAATATGATCACCAATTTTAAAGCCTACTTTTTCTGCCGGAGAGTTCTCAACAACAAGACCCACTACAGGTTGTATAGTTGGACGCCAGGGTTTAAACCCAAGTTGATCAAATAGCTTTTCAACTTTAATTTCGCCAGTTGTAGCAGTGAAATCAAGTGTTCGAGAAATGATATTACCATTATTGTCCTTTAGCTCTAGTGTTGCCTGTGATCGATCAACAATAGCGGGAATTATATTTTTTACTGCCACATCCCAGATGGGGGTTTTATTATCATTAACAGAGATAATTTCATAGCCAGAAACCAGGCCAGAACGATCGGCTAAACTATTTTGTTCAATAGTACCTATAACCGGTTTAATCCCAGAAACACCAACGACAAACATCATCCAATAAGCAAATATTGCAAATAAGAAATTAAATGCCGGGCCTGCTGCAACAATGGCTATACGCGTCCAAACAGATTGCCGCGTAAACTCACGATGTTCTTCATCAGCGGCAACATCTGCTTCACGTTTGTCCAGCATCTTGACGTAACCACCTAAAGGCAAGGCTGCAATGACAAACTCTGTTTGATCTTTACCAAATTGTTTTTTCCATAGTGGTTTACCAAATCCAATGGAAAAACGTAAAATTTTCACACCTAATTTTTTGGCCACAATATAATGGCCATACTCATGTATTGCGACAAGAATGCTTATCGCAACAATAAAGGAAACAAGGGTAAATATAATTGACATCATTTGGCCTGTTTGACTCTTAATATGATCAAATGTTCCGCTTCTTTACGCGCGGCGAGATCATCTTCTAATATTTCATCTAATGAGTTAGCAGGTCTTGATGGGAGATTTAATAATGTTTGTTCAATGATATAGGGGATATCAGTAAACTTCAGCTCATTATCCAAGAATGAAGCAACAGCAACTTCATTTGCTGCATTTAATATTGCCGGTGCCGTTCCCCCTTTGCGTATAGATTCTTCAGCCAGGCGTAAGCACGGGAAACGTTCATAATCAGGTTGTTCAAATTCAAGTTTTGATAGTGAAAAGAAATCAAGCTTTTCCACACCTGATTCAATGCGCTCAGGCCAGGATAAAGCATGTGCGATAGGTGTACGCATATCTGGTTGACCTAGTTGCGCTAAAACAGAACCATCAGAGTATTGAACCATCGAATGAATAATACTTTGAGGATGTACAACAACCTGAATATTATCTGGAGTTGTATTAAATAACCAACATGCCTCAATGATCTCCAAACCTTTGTTCATCATCGTTGCTGAATCAACTGAAATTTTTCGCCCCATACTCCAGTTAGGATGTGCACATGCCTGATCCGGGGTAACATTTTCTAATTCATTTAATGCCTTAGTGCGAAATGGTCCACCAGAACCCGTTAGCAAAATTTTAGTAATGCCGGATTTTGATAAATCATTATTATAATCTTCTGGCATACATTGAAAGATTGCATTATGTTCACTATCAATTGGCAATAACTCTGCATTATTCTTTTTCACTTCATCCATAAAGAGCTGTCCACTCATGACTAAAGCTTCTTTATTAGCAAGTAAAATACGCTTACCTGATCGAGCAGCAGCTAAGCTGGGTTTTAATCCCGCAGCACCAACAATTGCCGCCATGACATAATCAACTTGCTTTAAACTGGCTATAGTTTCTAAGCCATCTATACCTGATAATACTTTTACAGCAGAATTTTTATTTTTAAGTATTAATGTGAGTTGTTCAGCAGCATTTTCATTTGCCATCACAGCAAATTCTGGCTGATATTGCTCACACTGCTCTGCAAGTCTTTCCACCTGCGAATTTGCCGATAGGGCTATTATTTTATATTTTTCAGGATGGCGTGCAGCAACATCTAATGTGTTTACACCAATAGAGCCGGTAGAACCAAGGATACATAATCCCTTCACCCTAACGTCTCCATTAACAGTAATCCCGCAAGAAAAACCGGGAAGCCCGACATTAAACTATCTATTCGGTCCAGAATGCCACCATGGCCAGGTAATATATGTCCACTATCTTTTATATTGGCCATACGTTTAAACATACTTTCAGATAAATCACCCACGATTGAGTAAAGTACTGTAACTAGAGTCACAATTATGAAAACAAATGATTGAGATGATGGGACATTTAAAATATCAATTGAAATAATGGCAACGATAAGCGCAGCGACAAATGCTCCAGCAACACCTTCCCATGTTTTACCCGGGCTGACATTAGGAATAAGTTTATGTTTACCTAAAGAACGGCCAGCAAAATAAGCTCCGCTATCTGCAAACCAGATTATTAAAATTAAATATAAAACATATTCTGAACCGTAGGCTGGATTATTTCTAATCAAAATCATGGAAACAAGTGTACCTAACAATAAAACAATACCAATAAGCGTTTTTGCTATTTGTGTATGAAGAAAGCTGTCCTTATTGAAAGGAAAATACAACAACAATGGAATACAAATAGTCCACCAGAATAACGATGCAAAAATTATAGCGATATTAAGCTCATTATGCTGAAGGAAGAGTGCTGCAACAAATAACAAAATATTAAAAACAACAATTAGTCCGCGTTGAAATGATTTAAGCCAACCGGCAAATGCACTCCATTCCCAGGCGCCTAAACTAACCAAGACTAAAGAAAATAGTGCAAAATATTTCTCAGGCATCGCGTAAATGGCCCAAAGTATGAGAGGCCCCATTAAAAACGCTGTCAATAATCTATACTTAAGCATTTTTCATTTTCTCAATTTGCTCACCCGTATGGCCAAAACGACGTTGCCGTCCAGCAAAAGAAGTGAGTGCGTCTTCAAATGCCTGGCGATCAAAATCCGGCCATAAAGTATCGGTAAAATATAATTCGCTATAAGCCAACTGCCAGATTAGAAAATTACTAATACGTTGTTCACCACCTGTGCGGATAAATAAATCAGGTTCAGGTAAATCACACATTGTTAAGTTTTGCTTAATTAACTCAGAGGTAATGTCTTCAGCTTTTAAATCACCTGATTCCACCTGGTTTGCAAGTGCTTTAACTGCCTCGGTTATGTCCCATTGCCCGCCATAATTAGCTGCAATATTTAAGATAAGCGTTTTATTATTTTTAGTTAATTCTTCAGACTTTTTTATTTGTTCCTGAATCTTATTATCAAAAGCAGAGACATCACCCACAATTCTTAACTGCACTCCATTCTTGTGCAGCTTCTTAACTTCACGTTGTAACGCAGCTAAAAATAGTGACATCAACAACGTCACTTCTTTCTTTGGACGTCGCCAATTTTCACTTGAAAACGCAAATAAAGTAACGACTTCAATACCTTTTTCAGCACAAGACTGGATAACGGTACGTACAGTTTCTACGCCTGCCTTATGGCCAGCAACACGCGGTAAGCCACGCTTTTGTGCCCAACGACCATTGCCATCCATAATAATAGCCACATGACGAGGGATACTGGCTACCGATGGAATATCCGTATCGGGAAGATCATTTTTTGATTGAGGAGTCTTCATTTACATAAGTCAGCAGACGAGATTAAATAATAAATAGAAATCTAACAAAGCTAGATTTCCATCAAATCTTTTTCTTTAACTACTAAAGCGTCATCTACTTGTTTAACATATTTATCTGTGATTTTTTGCACATCATCCTGAGCCTGACGTTCGTCATCTTCAGTAATGTCTTTATCTTTTAATAATGCCTTAAAATCACTTAAAACATCACGTCGAATATTACGAATAGCCACTTTTGCAGCTTCACCTTCGGCACGAACAACTTTAATCATATCTTTACGACGTTCTTCCGTTAAAGGAGGAAGTGGAATACGTATTAACTCACCCGTAGTCGCAGGATTTAATCCCATATTTGAATTCATGATCGCTTTTTCTATGGCCTGAACCATAGGTTTTTCCCAGGGAGAAACACTTAAGGTACGTGAGTCCAGCACTGAAATATTTGCAACCTGGCTTAAAGGAACTTCAGAACCATAATATTCAACAGTAATATGATCGAGCAAACTTGTATGTGCACGTCCGGTACGTAGTTTTGTTAGATCATTTTTCAATGACGCTACACTTTTGCCCATCCGGGTTTCTGCATCTTCTTTTAATTCATCAATCATTTTTAGTTTTCCGTTCTATGTTTTATTTTTTTACAAAGCAACTTCTTAAACTATACTTTTTTCTATTATGTTTAGCTTTCTACTATATTTTTTCTCTACTATGCTTTTTTTTCAACAATAGTACCTTCATTTTCACCGTGCACAACTCGCATTAAGGCACCATCTTTACCCATATTATATACAACAACAGGGATATTATTATCTCGACACAAAACAATCGCTGTGGTATCCATCACACCGAGTTTACCCTCAATAACTTGATCATATTCCAAAAAGTCGTATTTTTCAGCCGTTGGATCTTTTTTCGGATCAGCTGAGTAGACACCATCAACATTCGTCCCTTTTATAACAATGTCACAATTAACCTCGATACCACGCAAACTTGCTGCAGTATCAGTAGTAAAAAATGGATTGCCTGTACCTGCTGCAAATATAACAACACGTCCTTTTTCCAAATGTCGTACTGCACGGCGACGTATATAATCTTCAGCAACGTTGTGTATGGGTAATGCTGACATCACACGTACCTGCATACCATGACGTTCCAGCCCATCTTGTAGCGCTAAGGCATTAATAACCGTTGCAAGCATACCCATGTGATCTGCAGAAACCCGTTCCATACCACTGGCAGATAAACTCACACCACGGAAAATGTTGCCACCACCAATCACCATCGCTACCTGAATACCGTTATCAATTAATTCTTTTACATCAACTGCGACTTTGTCAATAACAGTAGGATCAATACCAAATTCCTTGTCCCCCATTAAAGCTTCACCACTCAGTTTTAATAAAATACGTTGATAACGAAATTTGCTAGCCATATTTTTTCCTGTGAGTTATTTTTAGTTCGGCATTAAAAAATGGCCTCTATTAAGAGGCCATTTAGATATTACTTGATTTGAGCCATTACTTCATCGGCAAAATTTTCTTCTTTTTTCTCAATCCCTTCACCTACTTCAAAGCGAATAAAACGTTTAACAGTAGCATTCTTCTCTTTGAGTAACTGTTCAACTGTTTGATCAGGATTCTTAACGAAAGGTTGTCCTAATAAAGTCACTTCTTTAAGGAATTTTTTGATTCGACCTTCAACCATCTTCTCAATGATGTCAGCTGGTTTACCACTTTCAGCTGCCTGTGCAGAGAAAATTTCACGTTCTTTCTCAAGCGCTTCCCTGGGTACCTCAGATTCTGCAACACATACCGGGCAACTTGCAGCAATATGCATCGCAATATCTTTACCTAATGCAGCATCACCACCTTCAAGCTCAACCATAACAGCGATACGTTCACCATGTTGATAAGTACCAATCACATCAGCATTTTCAATCATTTCAAAACGACGCACACTCATGTTTTCACCGATTTTAGCAATCAGTTCTTTACGACGATCTTCTACAGTCGTTCCACTTGCTAACGGTAATGTTAATAATGTTTCAAGATCAGCAGGTTTATTTGCTAAAATACAATCAGCAATTGCATCTACAAACTCGATGAAGTCATCACCTTTTGTAACGAAGTCAGTTTCACTATTTACTTCAACAATAATGGCATTTTTATTGTCATCACTTGATTTAATTTTTGCTAAACCTTCAGCAGCAACTCGACCTGCTTTTTTATCGGCTTTAGCCATGCCTTCTTTACGCATTGTTTCAATTGCAGCTTCGATGTCACCATCGGTTTCAGTCAGGAATTTTTTGCATTCCATCATGCCGGCGCCAGTACGTTCGCGTAGTTCTTTAACTAATGCAGCAGTAATTGCCATGTCTTTGTCCTCTTAAATCTTTACTTAATATAAACCAAATTAACATTGGATAAATTTGATTCTAAAAAATCTGAAAAAGGGGGCGCCATTTGAGCAGCAGCCCCCTTCTTGCTTCAAGCTAATTTGCGATTATTCTGCTTTCTTAGCTGTTTTCTTTTTCGCTGCTTTTTTCTTAGAAGTTTTCTTCTTGGCAACTTTAACTTCTGTAGCTTCGTCAGCATTTTCTGAAGCATCAGCTTTTACAGCAGTTTTCTTTTTAGCGGCTGTCTTTTTCTTAGCTGTCTTTTTCTTTACAGCTTTCACGTCGCCTGCTTCATCAGTTTCAACAAAGTCATCTTTGTTGCCCGCAGCAGGTTTTGGCATAGACTCACGTCCAGTGATAATCGCATCCGCCATACCTTTAACATAAAGACTTACCGCACGAATCGCATCGTCATTACCAGGAATAACATAATCGATATTATCCGGGCTGTTGTTACTGTCAACAACACCAATAACGGGGATACCTAATTTAACTGCTTCTTTTACAGCGATATCTTCGTGACCTACATCGACAACGAATAATGCATCAGGAATACCTTTCATATCCTTGATACCACCAAAACTACGCTCAAGTTTTTCCATCTCACGTGTCATGGTTAAAATTTCTTTCTTGTTACGGCCTTCAATGCCTTTTTCCATCATCGCTTCAAGTTCTTTTAAACGACGGATAGATTGTTTAACCGTTTTAAAGTTAGTCAACATACCACCTAGCCAGCGATGGTTAACATAGGGCATGTCACAACGCTCTGCTTCTTCACGAATGATTTTACCGGCAGCACGTTTAGTACCAACAAATAAAACATTGCCGCGGTTTGCAGCTAATGAACTAATGAAGTTAACCGCATCTTTATATAATGGCAGTGTCTTTTCTAAGTTGATGATATGGATTTTGTTACGGTCACCGAAAATGTAGTTACGCATTTTAGGATTCCAGAAACGGGTTTGGTGGCCAAAGTGTACACCGGCCTCCAGCATTTCGCGCATGCTGATTTCACTCATTATTACTTCTCCTGATCTCTACAGATCTTGTTAGGGTTACGCCTCCACACACCCCATTTAATCAACCAGAACGATATTATCGAATTGGCACCCAGACAAATGTGTCGGTGTGTGTGTGTCGTTAAATTCTGCCTGTTTTGTAGGGTTATTGACCCTGCAAATCCAGACAATTAAAAGTTTGCCTAATTGGCGCGCGCTTTATACCATACTTGGCTTGGAGCAACAATCAAGAACG
>JAPHTF010000138.1 GCA_026197095.1 Gammaproteobacteria bacterium | reverse complement strand
AAGTACAAATGGCGATATTACAATTTCCTCAACAAATGGAAATATTGACTTAGCTAACAATACAATAAGTTCAGGAAACATAACTATTGATTCAGTAAGTGGTGGAATTACTCAAACTGGAAGCTTAGATAGCACAAATGGAAATATTATAATTTCAGCTGCAAACGGGGACATTGATTTAGCTTATAACAAGACAAATAGTGGATCAATTACTGTTGATGCAAGTAATGGTGCAATTACTGATAATAATGGGAATGGGACAAATATAGAAACAGCAGGTTCAATATACCTTTCTGCTACAAATGGTATAGGTGAAAATGATCCGTTAGAGATTATTACTCATGGACAAAATGCTGAATTTAATGCTGTAAATACGGTTTCTGGAAATATTGAAATTTCTAATACTGGCACGATTAAACTTGTTAATGTTACAAACTCAGTTGTTGGTGGAGAGTTTTCAATTCAGAATACAGGAACTGTGACGGTAAATAGTGTTGTTCTAGATAAATCAAGTGATTTATCAGTAGCAACCTTTGACGTAACAGGGGGAGATGTTTTAGGTGTACAAGGAAATGCAAAACATCTTACCGCTAACACAGCAATCTTCCAGATGAATACCACGGGAATTGTAGGTGCGCCAGGAGCATCATTTATCACTGATGTTCCAAATGAAATTGAAGTAGTTCTTTCAAGTGGGTCAAATTATATTGAGTATTATGGTAACGTCCCACCAAAATTATTTACTGGTGATAATGATTATAAAAACCGTGCTCTTCAAGCCATTGAAAGTTTATCCGGACAACAACTTATCGAAGTTGAATCTTTAGCTGAAATTGACCCCGCCATTTTTACTGATGTGAGAAATTACAGCCATTCAGACATTGCTTTGATGATGCCGTCTGATCAGCGATATGATGTTAGTGATGATGAAGAGGAAGATGAAGAAGCAAAAGAAAAACGTAAAAAGCTTATTCACTCTTATAATTAATTTAAAGTTGTTTAATTATGCGTCGTACTTATAAAACTCAATATTATTTTTTTATTCCTCTTTTCTTATTATTAAGTTTATCTGCAAAAGCAGGTTTTCTTGATATGCCTGCTATTACAGAATCACTTGAGCTTGAAAGAAAATCTATGCTTCGTGATCTGGATATTCCTGGTGTTAAAGATCGTGATCCTGATCCTAATGCCGGTCCACGCCTTGCTGTTAGAGAATTTCGTGTACAAGGTTTGGTTGAGTATCCTGAACTAGGTATTACTAGAGAGGAAGTTAATAAGTTAATTGAAAAAATACGTTTTGATTTAATGGCTGAGGATAAGCTATTAGATTCTGGTTATACGCTTGAAGAATTAGGTGGCCTATCTGATTTATTAGTTGATATTGAAGAACAAACAGAAAGTCGTCATGTAACACCTATCGAAGTACAAAAATTAGTCTGGTTAATTCGCGATCAGAGATTAAAGCGTGGTATTACTTTAGGTCAGATTGAATCGATTGCTGATAAAATAACAAAATTTTACCGTGAACGTGGATTTATATTGGCTAAAGCCTACATTCCTAAACAAGAAGTTAGAGAAGGTATTGTTACGCTAACTCTTTTACTTGGTATTTTGGGTGATGTAGAGGTACATAATAACAAGATGTACGATACATCAATATTAAAATCTGTGTTTGATGATTTGCTAACAAAACCCGTTACAAGTAGTTCGGTAGAGGAAAATCTCTACTTAATAAATGATTTCCCTGGAATATCAGTTAATGGCTTTTTTGAGCCGGGTTACCAGGTAGGTGATACCAAGTTAAATATAAATGTTAAGCAAGAGGAAAGATTTAAATCAAATTTACGTTTCGATAACCACGGTACAACCGGAACGGGTTTATATCGAACATTTGTTGACCTTCAGATTAATAATCCATTAGGAATATCAGATTTTCTTAATTTAAGTGTCCTTCATGCATCTGCACCAAGTAATACCCAATTCTGGCGTGTATTTTATCAAACAAAATTATTTAGTCCCCGATGGAAAATTAATACAGGTATATCAGAAAATCAATTTCTTGTAGATAAGTCAACTCTTGGTACTTCACTCGATTTAAAAGGCGAGGTAAATGTAACTGATATCGGCTTGCGTTATGAATTTCAACGCAGTCGAAAAAATAATTCACATGTTGAATTGAAATATGAAAATGTTGTATCAGATCTACGTATAGGTGATTTTAATAGTGATGCTTTCGATGAATCTGTTAACAATACGACATTAAGTTACCACTTTGACACTTTAAATGAAGCAAGCAAACGTCTTCATCAAGCAACCTTTAAGTTAACGTCAAGTAATATAACGTTTGGTGCTGAAGATGGGCAGGATAAAAAGTCCATAATCTTTCTGTCTGATTATACATTGCTCAGTTTTATTAAAGTTCCATTCTTTGAATCTAATTCACGTATAATTTTAAGAGCTAATTTACAATATGTAGGTAAGAAAATTTCTTCAATTGCCAGATCTGCTTTAGCAGGTCCAACAAGAGTACGAGGATATTCCTCAGACGTTTTTTCTGCTGATGATGCAATAGTATTTGGAGCAGACTGGGTCTTTAATTCACCTGATTTTTTTGACTTTGGTATATTTAGCGAAACAACATTGAAAGATATAGCAAAGCCTTTTATTTTTATTGGCGCTGGTTATGGTAAACAATATTCAATTGCCTCAAATACGTCGAATGTAACCAGTCAGTTAATTGATGCAGGTTTTGGCTTACAGTTTGCTCATCAAGATAAATTCAGCGGTAATTTACAGTTTGCATTTCCAGTAAATGATAAATTTTCTGATCCGGATATTGTGATTGAAGATAAAGGTATGAGAGTAGTCTTTGATTTCCAGTATAAATTCTAAAGATTTGCTTATGCAATTATGGGCAAATATTAGTAAAAAATTCACAGAAAAGTGTGAATAAAACAGTGAATATTTAGTCGAAAATTCACTGTAAGCTATTGATATATAAGTAAATAATTATCGTATATGATGTTGCATCAATAGTTATGATGCACTACTATATAATCTTGTTTTACGTAAAACTTATAAAAGGAATTGAAAAATGGCAATATATCTTGAATATGATGGAATTAAAGGGAACGTAACTGCTGACGGTTATAAGGACCATATCGCTGTGCTTTCAGTACAGTTTGGTGTTGGCCGCGGTATTTCAATGGAACCCGGAAATATGTCAAATCGTGAGTCTACACGTCCTAGCATTAGCGAAGTGACTCTCACAAAAACAGCTGATAACTCAGTTACTGGTATCTTTAAAGAAGCGGTAACCGGTTCTGCTGGTAAAAAGGTAACAGTTAAGTTTGTTCGTACTGGTGCTGATAAAGTGCAAGAGTACATGGATTACACATTAGAAAACTGTTTGGTAAGTGGTTATAGCATTTCAGCTGATGCTGAAGGTGAACCTGTCGAAAACATTACTTTAAGTTTCACAAAAGTGATGATCAATTATAATGATCATGATGCAACGAATAAATCATCTAGCCCACAACGCGTTGGCTACGATTTAGAAACTGCTAAACCTCTATAAGAAAAATTATTTTTCTATAGTATTAATACTGCCCATGTTTTGGGCAGTATTATTTTTAAGGTGCAAAGATAACACCTCTTAATATTTTATACACAAGGAAGAGATTATGTGATTTAGCCATAGTCTCACTGTGAGGATTCAATTCATGGATCAGATTTCTCAGGAACACCGTCTAATTTCTATATCATCGCCTCTTAGTAAGGATGAGTTATTATTAACTTCATTTCAGGGTGGTGATTATATTTCTCGCTTATTTGAATATCAGCTCGAAGTTTTGTCTGCAAATGTCACTCTCGATCCACAAGAGCTCATAGGAAAACAAGTTACCGTCACCCTTCAGGAAGATACAGAACGATATTTTACTGGTTATGTTACTCGTTTTATTTTTGGTGAGGTTAAAGCTAATAATCTTCGTCAATATAAACTGTCAATTGTTCCCTGGTTATGGTTTTTAACAAAAACACAAAATCAACGCATTTTTCAGGAAATGAATACTAAAGATATTGTTTCAAAAGTGTTTAAAGATAATGGCTTTAATGATTTTGAGTTTTCCGCAAAGGGTGGCACTAAGCGTGAATATTGCGTTCAATATGCTGAGAGTGATTTTGAATTTGTTACACGCCTACTGGAAGAAGAAGGTATCGCTTATTATTTTAAGCATGATAAAGAAAAACATAAGTTGTTACTTGTCGATAAACAAAATGCTTATGAATATTGTGATGAAAAAGAAGTGACTTATTCCAAAGGTAATCAGGCAGAAGCCCAGATTACTCAATGGGAACATCATTATGAGTTCCGCAAAGGTGAATGGACAATAAATGATTATAATTTTGAAGAACCTAAGAAGAAATTAATTGTTAGTTCAAAAACCAAGAATAAATTTTCAAAAGTTAAAAACTTTGAACATTATGAATATCCTTCTATGTATGATACTTCTGATGGCGAAAATTTAGTTAGTATTAGAATGGAAGCAGAAGAAGCGGCTATTAGCACAATTGAAGCAACAAGTGACTGTAGTAGCTTTTATGCCGGTGGTAAATTTAAATTAACGCAACATGCTGCTAAAAGTGAAAAAGGCAACTATATTATTACCGGTATTTATCATAGAGCATTTGATAACAGTTATTTTAGTGGCAGTGAAGGTCAGTCTGAATATGGGAATAATTTCGTTTGCATACCAGCAGATATACATTTTCGTCCGCTAAAAACTCAAAATAAACCAGTAATGAAAGGGCCGCAGTCTGCAATCGTTACTGGACCATCAGGCGAAGAAATATTTATTGATACTCATGGCCGTATTAAAGTTCAGTTCATCTGGGACAGAGAAGGTGAACAGAATGAAAGTAGTTCATGTTATTTACGCGTAGTACAATCATGGTCAGGCGATCAATGGGGCAGTTCTTTTATTCCAAGAATAGGGCAGGAGGTTATTGTTAACTTTCTTAATGGGGATCCGGATCGACCGCTTGTTACAGGTACAGTTTATAATGGGGATAATAAGCCACCTTATACCAGTAAGACTCAAAGCGGCATAAAAACTCAGTCTACTAAAGGTGCAGGCAAGCAAAATTATAATGAATTACGTTTTGAAGATTTAAAAGGATCTGAAGAAATATTTATTCAGGCGGAAAAAGATTTTAAACGCCTGGTGAAAAATGATGAAGATAGTTTAATTAAAAATAATCACACTCGAACTGTTGAAAAAGGTGATGAAACTATTACCGTTAGTAAAGGTAGCAGGAAACTTACGGTTAAAGATAAAATATCGACCGAAGCCAGTGATATTGTGATTACAGGTAAAAAATCGATTGAATTAAAAGTAGGTGGCAGTAGCATTAAAATGACATCTTCAGGAATCGTAATTAAAGCAACAAAAATTGATGTGAAAGGATCAGCGATGGTCGCTATAAAAGGCGGCATTACAAAAATTAATTAATATGAAAAAAATTAATGCAAAAACAGCAATTGAACTTACCGCACATTATGATGCGATAGATGAAAATGCGTTCGATTTATTACAGCCTGAATTAACACCTGAAGAATATATTACTAAATTAATTGAAAAAGAGTATTTTGCTGACTCTATAATATTTCTTGCACATAGTTTACCAAAACGAGAAGCGATTTGGTGGGCATGTTTGTGTGCAAAAGTGATTACAGATAAAGATACTAAAGCAGATGATATTGCATCTTTGTCAATGGCTGAAAAATGGGTTTATGAGCCAGATGAAAAGAAGCGACGGATGTGTGGCACATTAGCAGAAAAGGGTGACTATAAAACAGCTCAAAACTGGGCTGCCGCCGCGGTATTTTGGTCGGGCGGGAGCATTACAAAAGAAGATGACCCTGCAATGGAACCTGCCCCCTATTTATATGCTCATGCTGTTTCAGGAGCAATTTTAAATGCTGTTGGTATGTCAGATACGGATGAAATAGATAATCAATTTAAGCAGTTTATTAAACATGGATTGAATATTGCTGATGGGGGGAACGGTTAATGGGTAAACCAGCAGCACGTATTTCAGATATGCATGTATGCCCACAGGTTGTACCTAAATGCTCACCTCATGTTGGAGGACCTATTGCTGCAGGATCAGCTAATGTTATTATTGGTGGAATGCCAGCAGCACGTGCTGGTGATATGGCTGTATGCTCTGGTCCGCCAGACACTATTGCTCAAGGCTCCCCAACAGTATTAATTAATGGTAAACCTGCTGCTCGCATGGGGGATTCCACTGCACATGGTGGTAAAATTGTTGTGGGTTGTCCTACGGTTTTAATTGGATAGTGTTATCTGTACGAGTGTGATTATTTATTTCATCCGGGTTAACAGGATCAAATAAATCACCGAATAAACTATACAAAATAATTTGTTGTTCTTTATTTCTTGAGCGTTTTATATCCTTCCAGGGAACTACATATAAAATTTGAGGCAACTCTTTATTACCTTTAATAAATGTCGTTTCTAGTTCCAATCGATCCTCGCTATGCACAACTACAGTTGATAAAGCAAAAAATAGTATAAGTGAAATAATGATTTTCATTTATGTTAGCCTTTGTCTTTATTGTTTTTAAGCTGCTCTAACCAATCAGCAGTCGCTTTATCTTTATTGTTAGTTAGCGTCATATAACGTTCATAATGTGGAATGGCGCTTGCTATATCTTGTAAATATACATCATAAAGTAATGCGATATTATAGTGTGCAATCGCATAGTCATCTTTATTTTTTATTGCTTCTTTGTAATGTTTTTCAGCCAGATGAATTTCACCGTTAAGTTGCTCAAGATACGCGAGTAAATTTAATGCCTGAGCAAGATTAGGGTTTTTAGTTAGAGCAAGCTTTACCAACTCAAGCGCTTTATCTGGTCTATTGTTTTTTAGTGCTATTACAGCCAGGTTTGCATCTGGGCCGGCTAATTCAGGTCTTTCTGATTTAAGTTCAAGAAAGATTTCTTTTGCAGCATCGTACTTTCCGCTATTTAAGAATGTAATAGCTTCTTTATAGCGACTGATTTCTGAATCCGATTGCTCTAATGGATTTGAGTCTGATAATGTCTGATTATCTGTATCGGGGCTGCTTGCACATGAGCTTAAAAGGGCCGCAAGTATGATTAAGTTAATGTAATACATTGATATACCCGTCTAATTTAGCTGTTCGTTTGTATCTGGCTGGGAAGAGATCCTGTAATTGCTTATGGCTTTCTTTAACCCATTTGTTGTATACGCCATCTTT
>JAPHTF010000132.1 GCA_026197095.1 Gammaproteobacteria bacterium | reverse complement strand
GCGCCCGCAAGCTGATATCAAATCGGCGCTACCTGATAAAAACCTATTTACATCAGGAATATAGAGGTTAGGTGAAGATGAAAAAATTGTCAATCTAACGTCTCTAAAAAATAGTCGTCACTGCTTGATTTAAGCATTGTTATGAATTTCAATGACTTCATTATCCGCATCGTTACCTTCTCTGCTTTTATCATTTCGCAAGGATTCAATGTGCTGCAGATAATCCGCATTTATGCCGCCAGTTACATACTCGCCATTAAAAACAGAAGTATCAAACTCTTTAATTTTTGGTACTTTTTTACGTACGGCCTCAATCAAGTCATCAAGGTCCTGAAAAAATAATCTGTCCGCACCAATTTCTTTTGCAATTTCGTCAACATCACGCCCATGACCAATCAGCTCGTCAGCGGCGGGCATATCAATACCATATACGTTGGGATAACGTACAGGGGGTGCAGCCGAGGCAAAATACACTTTATTAGCACCGGCATCGCGCGCCATCTGAATAATTTGTTGCGATGTTGTACCGCGCACAATAGAGTCATCAACGAGTAAAACATTCTTCCCTTTAAATTCTAATTCAATCGCGTTGAGTTTTTGTCGTACTGACTTTTTGCGTTGTTTTTGTCCTGGCATAATAAATGTTCTGGCAATATAGCGATTTTTAATAAAGCCTTCACTGTATTTTACACCTAATGTGTAAGAACACTCGAGTGCAGAAGTACGACTGGTATCGGGTATAGGGAGCACAACGTCAATATCATGATTAGGAAACTGTTTTAAAATTGTTTTTGCTAAATAATCACCCATTCTTAAACGTGCTTTATAAACAGATACACCATCCATAATGGAATCGGGACGTGCGAAGTAAACATGTTCAAAAATACAGGGCGATAATTTTGGATTTTCAGCACACTGACGAGAGGAAAGTTCACCTTCATTATTGATGAATATTGCTTCACCAGGTTCGATGTCCCTGACCATTTCAAAGTCTAGTGAATCAATCGCAACTGATTCTGATGCAACCACATGTTCTATACCCTTTTCTGTTTCACGTTTACCAAAAGCAACAGGGCGAATGCCATAAGGATCACGAAAAGCCACAATACCGCGCCCCGTGATCATTGCCACAACGGCATAGGCACCTTTACAGCGCTTGTGTACATTTTCAATCGCATCAAAAATATTGTCGGCTGTAATATCGAGCTTTGAGCTCACTGTTTTTTGTAACTCATGGGCAAATATATTTAATAAAATTTCAGAGTCTGAATTTGTATTAATATGGCGGCGATCTTCTAAAAACAAATCACGTTTAAGATCATCTGCATTAGTTAAGTTTCCGTTATGCGCCAAAGCAATACCATAAGGAGAATTAACATAAAAAGGTTGAGCTTCAGCGGATGAAAAACTCCCGGCAGTCGGATAGCGCACATGGCCGATACCAATGTTTCCTTTCAGGTTCATCATATGTCGAGTATGAAATACATCTTTTACTAAACCGTTATCTTTACGCAGATACATGCGGTCACCTTCACAGGTTACGATACCGGCAGCATCCTGACCACGATGTTGCAATACAGTTAAACCATCATAAAGAGCCTGGTTAACTGGAGTATGACCAACAAGCCCAATAATTCCACACATAACTATTTCCTACGCATAAGTTTAGTTAAAACAAAAACTAATATTTAAAATATCTTGCAATATCATCTGGCAATAAGTCTTTTAGCCAGGTTGCAATTGCTTCAAAGCGGAACATAAAAAACGATTCATCCCACCATGACTCTTTTGGTAATGTTGTTAGTCCTAGCAACATAACTATAATTGTTACCAGTAGTACGCCACGTAACAAACCAAACACAACGCCAATGGTACGGTCGACGCCAGTCAGTCCTGCTCGTTGTACAAATTGAGTGGCAAAAAAATTAACTATTGAACCCACAATTAACGATAAAATAAATAAACTGACAAATGCTGTAAGTAAACGCAGTGTCGGATCTTTAATTGAACTACCAATTAATTCTGCCATACCCGATGAAAAAGTCATCGCTACCCATAAAGCAACTAACCAACCCGCCAAAGAAAGTGCTTCTTTAACAAAACCGCGCATCAAACTCACGATTATGGATAAAACAATAATACTTAAAACAATTAAGTCTGCTGCTACCATTTATCTTAATTCCAACTTACTTAAGGATGTTTTACAACTAAACCATTTAACTTAAATTCTTTCTTAAGCTTTTGGTTAAGTGCTTCTGCTTTTTCACGTGTTATTTCTGGCCCGACTCGCACTCGATATATCGCTTTATTATTATTCATAATACGCTCAACAAATGCATGAATTTTTTTCTGGCGTAATTTATCTTTTAAACCTAACGCATTTGAGCGTTTACTAAAACTCCCCACCTGGACTGCCCATACCGTTTCATCACTTAATGCCGGTTTTTTTTCTTCTTTAGTGAGTTCAGAAATTGTTTCAACAATCGACTTTTCTTTGTTCTCTATGACTACTGTTGGTTCAGACACACCCTGAGCAATGGGAATTCTTTCCGGGTTAACCGGTTTTGCTTCTGTTTTTTTTGTTTCTTCGATATCAATGTGTTTAATATTGGTAATTTCAGTACTTCGCTCAGGAACATTGCTGCCAAATACCGGCATTTCCATATCACGTCCGCCACTGAGCAACATGGGAATAAAAATCACTGCCAACGCAACCAGCACAATTGCACCCAGTAAACGTTGTTTCAAGCGACCTTGTTCCACATATCCCCCTAAGATTACAAAATACTGATAAATGTCTAAAATTCAATAATATATCTGAACTAAAGAGCCTATTATATTCCTGACTGCATAGCGAATTCTACCGTATAAAACGACCCAAAAATGATGACGCGATCACCGGATCCTGCACCAGCATCTGCTGCCTCAATGGCATGCTTAACATCACTAAAGCAATCTACAACAGTATTACTATCTAATTTCTTCAATACATCTGCCAATATCTCAGCTTTTACACCTCGAGGAACATCTAAATCAGCAACATACCAATGAGTAATTTCTGGCAACATGACGGCTAAAGCCGCAGCATGGTCTTTATCTTCCAGCATACCCAGTACCGCAACATTATTACCCCCGCATACCTGACTATTCAGTAACTCAGCTAAGCAAGCCATACTGCCTTCATTATGGGCAACATCAAGAATATGCATTGGATCGCCAGCCAGGCACTGAAAACGGCCTGGCACAGAGGCAGATAATAATGCCGCCTTTATTTGCTTTTGATTAACAGGAAGTTTATCGGCTAAACACTCGATAACCATGAGCACTCCTGCAGCATTATCGAGTTGATGCTTGCCACGTAAACTGGGAGTGGGCAAAGCCGTACGTTGCTGCTTATTTGATTTCCAGTCCCATGCGGCATAACCCACCCCATTTTTCCAATCAAAGTCACTGCCACGTTGGTATAAAACAGCACCCACCTCATTAGCGGCTTGTTCTATGCTTTTGGGCATATCCGGGCTGCTAAATACAACGGGGTGATCCTTGCGCATTATCCCCGCTTTTTCCCGGGCAATGGTTTCACGGTCATTCCCCAGCCAGGCGGTATGATCAATTCCAATTGAGGTAATAAGTGCAACATCAGCATCTACAATGTTGACCGCATCCAGACGCCCACCTAAACCCACTTCTAAAATAATAACTTCAGGTTTAGCCCTGCAAAAAATATCTAATGCCGCTAAAGTACCAAATTCAAAATAGGTGAGAGAAATTTCACTTTCCTGACAACGGGCTTGATCAACTCTTTCAAACGCATCACAAATTTGCTGATCCGATACTTCTTCAGCATTTAAATGAATACGTTCGTTATAGCGCAATAAATGTGGTGAGGTATAACAACCGGTTTTATAGCCCGCGTTTTGATAAATGGCTTCTAACAAGGCAACACTTGATCCTTTGCCATTGGTGCCAGCAACGCTAATAATGGGAATAGGAGGTAAGGATGGATGTAAACGTTGAAATACTTTTTGAACACGATCAAGACCAAGTTCAATGGTCGAAGGATGTAAACCTTCTTGCCAACTTAACCATGCTGAAAGAGACGAAAACCGCATTATTTCAAACTCAAAAGTATGTGTAACAGCAAAAAAAATTAAAGACTAATAACCACAGAGGACACGAAGGTTCATAGAGTTTTAAATACTTATTTCTCTGTGAACCTTCGTGTCCTCTGAGGTAAATATCGTTCTTTATTTTCCCAGGCGTACACGCCGTATTGGCAATTAATTTTTAAAATTACGCAGCAGGCTTATGCATCATAATGCTTAGAAGATTTGCCACTTTGTCACGCATATCACGACGATCAACAATCATGTCAACTGCACCGTGCTCTAACAAAAACTCACTACGTTGAAAACCATCGGGGAGTACTTCACGTACAGTTTGTTCAATTACACGTGGGCCGGCAAAACCAATCAAGGCATTGGGCTCAGCAATATTAATATCACCCAACATAGCTAAACTGGCTGAAACCCCACCCATTGTAGGATCGGTTAAAATTGAAATAAAAGGCAATGATTGTTTACGCATTTTTGCCAGTGCTGCACTGGTTTTAGCCATTTGCATTAAAGAAAACAATGCTTCCTGCATGCGCGCCCCGCCACTGGCAGAGTAACAAACCAACGGTAAGTTTTCCTTCAAGCATACATTTACCGCACGTACAAAACGTTCACCAACGACTGACCCCATTGAGCCACCCATGAACTTAAATTCAAACGCACAAGCAACAACGGGGAGCCCCTTAAGTGTACCTTGCATAGCAATCAAAGCATCATTTTCTGCTGTCGCTTTTTGTGCCTGGGTAATTCGATCTTTATATTTTTTTAAGTCCTTAAATTTGAGAATATCAACAGGCTGTATATTTTCTCCTATCTCAACACGACCTTCTTCATCAAGAAATCGCTCTAAGCGCCAGCGGGCACCGACACGCGCATGTTGATCACACTTAGGACAAACATCTAAATTACGTTCCATTTCTGCGCGGTATAAAACGGCACCACACGCGCTGCATTTTGTCCATAAACCTTCTGGTACACTTTTGCGTGATTCACCATCAATTCGAATACGTTCTGGTAATAATTTAGTAAACCAATTCATTAAAAAATCCTATCTTATTTTTGTTTATTTAAGCGACTAATAATATTTATTCAATTTGGCTTATGTGCAACTTATCGTTTAAGCCGCTTAATGATTTATACATCAATAGCCTGTCGCATTTCAGTTAACAATTCACATACCGATTTAATAGCATTATCGGCTGAATCGAGATTTTCCTCAATACGTTTAACTATAGCACTGCCCACTACAACCGCATCTGCTGCACTGGCGACGCTGGCTGCTGAAGCCGCATCTTTAATGCCAAAGCCTACTCCGACAGGTAATTCTGTCAATGTACGGATGGTGGAAACGCGATCTCGTACTGCATCTACGTCTAAATGGCCCGCACCTGTCACCCCTTTTAAAGAAACATAGTACAAAAAACCACCACTGGCATCACTAATCGCCTTAATTCGTTCTTCTGTCGTCGTCGGCGAAATAAGGAAAACACGATCAATCCCTTCCGCCTTCATAGCAACCACATATTCAGTTGCTTCTTCTGGTGGAATATCCACGGTCAAAATACCATCAACACCAGCCTTCCTGGCCGCTTTTGCAAATTCCACATACCCCATAATCTCAACAGGATTAAGGTAACCCATTAATATTACAGGTGTTTCTTGATCTTTTTGACGAAATTCCGCCACCATTGCCATAACATCACGCAAACTTACATTAAACTCTAAAGCACGTTCCATAGCCTTTTGAATAACAGGGCCCTCTGCCATAGGATCAGAAAAAGGCACACCGAGCTCTATCAAATCAGCACCCGCTTTAACCATCGCATGCATCATGGGCACGGCAGTCTCGGGATTCGGATCACCTGCGGTAAAGTATGGGATAAGGAGTTTCCGCCCTTCTTTTGCCCGTAACTCAAATCTTGCCTGGATTCTGCTCACATGATCTATCACAGTGTAATCCCCTCCAGGTTGGCTACCGTATGGATATCTTTATCACCTCGACCAGAGAGGTTAATGATAATGATCTTGTCCTTATCCATAGTTGGAGCGAGTTTTGTAGCATAAGCTAAAGCATGACTTGATTCTAACGCGGGGATAATACCTTCAATTTTCGTTAAATCATGAAACGCCTGTAATGCTTCTTTATCATTTATGGCCACATATTCTGCCCGGCCACAATCTTTTAACCAGGCATGCTCAGGTCCTACACCGGGGTAATCTAAGCCCGCTGAGATAGAGTGAGTTTCAATGATCTGGCCATTTTCGTCTTCCACCAGGTAAGTTCGATTACCGTGTAAAACACCCGGTTTACCGGCACATAATGGTGCAGCATGCTTTCCTGTTTCAATACCATCACCCGCCGCTTCCACGCCATAAATCGCAACATTTTTGTCATCAATAAAAGGGTAGAAAAGGCCAATGGCATTAGAACCACCACCTACACATGCGATCAAGGCATCAGGTAAACGACCTTCATGTTGCTGAATTTGTTCGCGCGCTTCACGCCCGATAATGGTTTGAAAATCCCGTACCATCGCGGGGTATGGGTGAGGACCAGCAACGGTACCAATGATATAGAAGGTATCATCTATATTGGTTACCCAATCGCGCATCGCTTCATTTAACGCATCTTTTAAGGTTGCCGAACCGGACGTAACAGGAACAACCGTGGCACCTAATAATTTCATTCGGTAAACATTGGCAGCCTGGCGCTGAATATCAACTGCGCCCATATAAACCACGCATTCAAGACCTAAACGTGCGGCAACAGTCGCCGTTGCAACACCATGCTGGCCGGCACCAGTTTCAGCAATGATGCGTGATTTACCCATACGTTTAGCCAGTAAAGCCTGCCCGACTGTGTTATTAACTTTATGTGCACCGGTATGATTTAAATCTTCACGTTTAAGATAAATTTTTGCACCACCCAACTCTTTTGACCAACGCTCAGCAAAATAGAGCGGCGAAGGGCGGCCAACGTAATTTTGTAATTCCCAGTCAAGCTCAGCAAGAAAATCTTTATCCACCATAAACTTTTCATAAGCCAGGCGTAACTCGCTTAGTGGCTCCATTAATGTCTCAGCGACAAAAAGACCACCATAAACACCAAAATGCCCTCTTTCATCGGGCTGCTGATATTTTACTTCTGTTTCTGATTCAGCCAACGCGCTGTACCTCTTTAATGAACTGTTCAATTTTCTGATGATCTTTTACCGCCGGTCTTGATTCAACACCGCTACTCACATCAACAGCATAGGGTTTAACTTTTTCAATAGCCTTAGCCACATTTTCCACATTCAAACCGCCAGCCAAAATAAGGGGGAAAGGCACGTCACCAGGGATTAAGTCCCAGTCAAACGTAATACCGGTTCCACCACCAACACCTTCATGATAAGCATCTAATAATATGCCTGAGGCACCTGGGTATTCTTGTGCATAGGCGATCACATTGACATTCTCACCCATTCTTAATGCTTTTATATAAGGAACATTAAATTGATCACAATATTCTGCTGACTCATCACCGTGAAACTGTAATAAACTCAGAGGCACCGCTTTTAATGCTTCACGCACAAACTCAGCGGGGGCATCCATAAATAAACCAACCAAGGTAACAAACGGAGGCATGGCATCCGCAATCACCCTCGCCTCAGTGAAGCTGACATAACGTGGGCTTTTTTCAACAAAAACTAAACCAATGGCATCTGCACCAAATTCAGCCGCCTTAAGCGCATCTTCACGATGATTAATACCACAAATTTTAATACGTGTACGCAACAGGATATCCCGGGAAATTTGTATAACTTAGCGAAGCGGGTTATTTTACAGTAACTTAGATAATTCCGCTAACTCAAAAAGTGAGCTATTTATTTTCAATATAAATACAATTTATATGATCTATATCAAGGCTTAAAAATAACTATAACTATCTGGAATTTAAGGATATTAAGTAGAAAGATAGACCGATAAAAACACATGATAACGCACAGAAGAAAAACGCGTTAGCATCTGCTTATAAAAATTTAATAACTAGATTTAATCTAACAATACAAGGGAGAAGCATCATGTCCACTGGTCTTACGATTGCCTTAGTTTGTGCCCTAGCCGGCATTGCTTATGGCGTTATTTCCATATTTAGTATCTTGTCTAAATCACAAGGGAACGATGAAATGAAGCGCATTTCAGATGCGGTTCAAGAAGGTGCCATTGCATATCTGGCTCGTCAATATAAAGCCATTTCTGTAGTAGGTGTCATTTTATTCATTGCTATGTGGATTGCATTAGGCTCTTACACTGCCATTGGTTTTGCCATTGGCGCAATACTCTCTGGCCTTGCCGGTTACATTGGCATGCATGTTTCAGTACGCTCAAACTCACGTACTGCTGAAGCTGCTAAAGATGGTATTAACCCGGCTTTGCAAGTTGCATTTAAAGGTGGTGCTATCACAGGTATGTTAGTGGTAGGTCTTGGCCTTCTAGGTGTTGCGGGTTATTACACGGCATTAAGCAGCATGGGTGTTGCACAAGATGCTGCGCTTCATGCATTAGTGGGTTTAGCCTTTGGCGGTTCACTGATTTCAATTTTTGCTCGTTTAGGTGGCGGCATCTTTACTAAGGGTGCAGACGTTGGTGCTGATATCGTTGGTAAAGTTGAAGCAGGTATCCCTGAAGATGACATACGTAACCCGGCCGTTATCGCTGATAACGTAGGTGATAACGTAGGTGATTGTGCAGGTATGGCGGCTGATTTATTTGAAACATATGCCGTGACTATTATCGCAACCATGTTACTTGGTGGCTTGTTGTTAAAAGACATTGGTGAACTTGCGGTGACTTATCCATTAGTTCTGG
The DNA here is from genome assembly GCA_026197095.1 of Gammaproteobacteria bacterium. Taxonomy (GTDB): domain Bacteria; phylum Pseudomonadota; class Gammaproteobacteria; order UBA6429; family Thiohalophilaceae; genus JAGLTQ01. The sequence continues at coordinate 781 of JAPHTF010000132.1, read as the reverse complement.
GTGGCGTTTCAATCATTGGTTCTATCATCGGTACGTTCTTTGTGAAAACTTCTGATGGTGCCAAAATCATGAACGCGCTTTACAGAGCAACAGGGATTGCGGCTATTTTCTCAGCAGTCGCTTTTTACTTTGTAACCAACAATATGATGGCTGATGTGTCTCTAACACTTGCTAGTGGTGCAACTGCGGGTGCTGCAGAGTTCTATTACTCGGCACTAATTGGTTTAGCTCTCACAGTTGCGATGATAGTGATTACTGAATACTACACAGCAACTGAATACAGCCCGGTTAGACATATTGCTCAGGCATCAACAACAGGTGACGGTACTAACGTTATTGCCGGTTTAGGTGTATCAATGAGATCAACCGCTCTGCCTGTGCTTTCGGTTTGTGCTTCTATTTGGGGTGCTTATCATTTTGCAGGTTTATATGGTATCGCGATAGCGGCGACGTCAATGTTGTCCATGACAGGTATCATTGTTGCCCTTGATGCATACGGTCCTATTACAGATAACGCATGTGGTATTGCTGAAATGGCAGAACTTCCTGAAGACGTTCGTAATACAACTGATGCACTAGATGCCGTAGGTAATACAACTAAAGCAGTAACTAAAGGTTATGCAATTGGTTCAGCAGGTCTTGCAACATTAGTATTGTTTGCCGACTACACAAATACACTGAGTGCTGCTGGCAAAGTTGTCGCCTTTGATCTGTCAAACCACATGGTGATTATTGGTCTGTTCATCGGTGGTCTGATTCCTTACTTATTCGGTGCAATGGC
>JAPHTF010000154.1 GCA_026197095.1 Gammaproteobacteria bacterium | reverse complement strand
TTCCTTTAACACCTGCACGGATAGCCACTTCATCAAAGCGTAAAGCTTCACCTGCTTCGTACAATAACATGGGAATACCAAATTCAGCGGCAGCTTCCCTTAAAGAACCGTCTCGCAGGTTTGAAGAAATGATGACGGGCACGTCAAAGGCTCTTGCCAGTTTTTCTGTTTCGTCATTATCTAAATTAGCGCGAATCTGTGGCAGGTTACTGCGGTGTATCGCCCCGGTATGTAAATCAATACCGTGAGTACTTTGTTCGACAATTTCTTTCATAAATAAATTGGCGAGTCTTAAGGCTAACGGCCCTTTTTCTGAGCCGGGAAAAGAACGGTTTAGATCGCGTCGATCAGGAAGGTAACGTGAATGGTTAATAATACCGTGAACATTAACCATGGGTACGGCAATAAGTGTACCTTGCAAACGTTTAAGTGCTGGTAATTTGAGTAAGCGACGAATAATTTCAATACCATTGATTTCATCACCATGAATAGCCGCACTTAAAAATAGTCGGGGCCCCGTAGTTTTTCCGCTAACGACATGCACAGGGATACTCATCGGTGCATGCGTATATAATCGTGCAGCAGGCAGATCTATTGTCATCCGAGTTCCTGGTTTTATAGTGATGTCATTAATGACTAAAGTCCCATTTTTCATGAGAGTTAACCTTTACCTTTTGTCTTGGTTTTATGTGGCTTTGCTGTTTTTTCAATAAACTCAATAATCATGTCAGCAATATCTTTGCCTGTTGCTTCTTCTATTCCTTTAAGGCCAGGAGATGAATTGACTTCCATTACTAGTGGGCCGCGTGCAGAACGAAGCAAGTCAACACCAGCAACATTAAGCCCCATGACGTTTGCCGCTTTAACTGCTGTGGCACGCTCAGCCGGTGTGATTTTAATAAGAGTTGCGCTACCGCCGCGGTGCAGGTTAGAACGGAATTCACCTACTTGCGCCTGGCGTTTCATAGCAGCAACGACTTTTCCATCAATTACTAAACAGCGAATATCCGCACCACTGGATTCTTTAATATATTCCTGAACAAGAATATTTGCTTTGAGCCCCATAAAGGCTTCGATAACACTCTCGGCTGCTTTTTTTGTTTCAGCCAGAACAACACCAATACCCTGCGTACCTTCGAGTAGTTTTACAACCAGTGGTGCACCCCCGACCATTTTAATTAAATCCTGAACATCATCAGGGCTATTTGCAAAACCTGTATTCGGTAACCCAACGCCTTTACGTGCAAGTAATTGTAAAGAACGAAGTTTATCGCGTGAACGACTGATTGCGACTGATTCATTTAATGGAAAGGAACCCATTACTTCAAATTGACGAAGAACAGCTGTTCCATAAAAAGTAACCGAAGCCCCGATTCGAGGAATAATGGCATCAAAAGAGGGAAGAACCTTACCTTTAAAGTGAGCTTCAGGTTTGTTTGATGCAATATCCATGTAAGTGCGTAACGCATCCAACACCATAGGTTCGTGCCCACGTTTTTCACAAGCTTCAATTAAGCGTCGAGTTGAGTAGAGGTTTTTATTCCGGGATAAGATAGCAATTTTCATTTTAATAGCCTTTGTCTATTCACTGCAGGTTCGTAGTCTCAAGTAATCATAATCGAAATTACATAATAATAGTTAAAATACTGTAAAAAAATGATAAATTAAACATTTCAACAATGTTCAGGCCATAGTTATAAACAGTCGATATTGTTGTAATGTCATAATATGAATAAGAATATTGCTGGTAGCAAGTAGGCAGATCTTTAAATTTTAGTCAGGTAAAGTTGGATTAACTATGTTCTTTAAACGAAATATATATCTTTTAAAATTGCTATTAGTGGTTTTTCTTGCTCTTCATGCAGGACTTGTTTCCGCGCAGAATAAACTCGACGAATTATCAACGAGTGCCTATCCGACTACACTGGATAAAATTGAGCGCGATATGACTTCAGCTCGTGACGATGAGCAAAAGCTTGTTGAAATGATAAAGCTGATTACAAATGTAAAGTCAGGTTCAATAGAATGTGTTAATACTGAAAGCGAAAAGCTAGGTAAATTTAAAAGTGATTTGGCCACACTTGGTCAATCTGTAAAGATTGAAGCCAAGAGGGTAAAGGACAAACGTGAGGAATTAAACAGTGAAATATTAGGTTCGGAAAAACGTTTAGCAAGTTGCAGTGTATTTGTTTTAAGAAGTGAAGAACTATTAAAGCAGTTAAATATCTCGCATCAGGATTTACTCGCCGAACGGTTTTTTGCAAAAGGTCCAAACATTAATGAGCTGATACAAGAAAGCTGGAATAAGCCAGCCTTGTGGTTTAAGTCAGTAAGTTCTTTTTTATTAAATAATACCGGCATAGAACTTTTATCGTTGAAAGACATGATGGTTTTATTTGTGGTTTTTATTATTGCTTTCTTTTCTGGAAGAGCTTTTCGCCAAAAAATAATAGAATATATTAATAAAAAAATGATGAATGATACTTTTTCAAATCATTTTTCCCGCTCTTTGCTTGCAGTTTCAGCCTTCTACTCACCTTATTTACTGGTAAGTTGTTCTTTAGCGATATATTGTTATGTGCTCACTTCAAAAATTGTTCCAGTTCCATTTATTAGTGTGATTGCATATGGGCTTCCCATTTATTTTTCACTTATTGCGATCGTTGAAATATTTCTAGATCCACGTCAACCGGCTATTCCTTTTCACAATTTACCCGAGTTAGTCTCCAAAGGTCTCGCGCAGCGTCTAAAAGTATTCTTTTTGCTTTTATTTATTGGTTACTTACTCTTTACAACATTATTAACACAAAGTTTGCCGAAAGAAACACTGCTATTGTCACGGGGTATTCTGGTATTTGTTTTTGTACTAAACCTGGTTTGGGCAGTGCGAATTCTGGGACAACTTCCTCGTTTTGCTGATACTTATCTTATGCGTTTCGGGCTTAGCTTAATATTACTATCGGTGCTCATTGTAGAGCTGTCAGGTTATCGTAATTTATCTACTTACCTTATTACCGCTATTTTTGGGACGTTGATATTATCTGGCATATTTATAATTATTTTACGTTTAGTGAAAGAGTTCTTTGATGGTTTAATAAAGGGCAAACGCAAATGGCAAAAATATATACGGGGGTCTCTTGGCGTTAAACTAAGAAAAAAATTACCGGAATTATTCTGGATTCGTTTTGTCGTGTTAGCAGGTTTGTGGATTGGCCTGGCCGTTCTTATTCTTAGAATATGGGGTTTGTCTGAAACAGGTTTCCAGAAAATTAACCTGATAATCATGGATGGATTTGCGATTGGCTCCTTAAAGATTATACCTATACGCATAGTGCTGGCTATCATTGCAGTAATCGTAATTCTTGCGATAAGCCGTTGGTTCCGTTCCCGTCTTGAATTGAGTTGGTTATTACGTACCAATATGGAACGAGGGGCGAGAGAAGCGGTTGCAACAATTAGCGGTTACATTGGTGTGGCAATCGCTGTGCTGGTTTCATTATCCATTGCCGGTGTTGAGTTTGGGAATTTGGCCATTATTGCAGGTGCACTTTCTGTTGGTATTGGATTTGGATTACAAAATATTGTTAATAATTTTGTTTCCGGTCTCATTTTATTATTTGAACGCCCCGTTAAAACGGGTGACTGGATTGTTGTTGGAAATACTGAAGGCTATGTTAGACGCATCAGTATCCGTTCAACTCAAATACAAACGTTTGACCAGGCCGACGTCATTGTCCCCAACTCTGAACTGATCTCAGGTCAGGTGACTAACTGGATGCTTCGTGATGTAAGAGGGAGAATCACAGTACCGATTGGTGTGGCGTATGGTAGTGATACGCTATTGGTGAAAAAGTTATTATTGGATGTTGCTTATAAGCATTCATCAGTTGTGAATGATGGCAGCTCACCTGAGCCAAAAGTTTTATTTATATCCTTTGGCGATAGTGCACTCTTGTTTGAATTACGTGTCTTTATTAAAAATATTGATCAGCGTTTTCTGGTTTCGAGTGATTTAAATTTTGCGATTGATGAGGTTTTTCGCGAGCATAATATTCAAATTCCGTTTCCTCAGCGTGATGTGCATATAAAAAATGCTCTGGATGATTCTGCCAATAGTAATGACGGTGATAATAATAAATCTGAATAATGTGTACTACAATTAAGAAACGTTTAAATTTAAGTGAGCTTGTTTAATGTTAAATAATGAGAGTTTAATAACTGCACACATTCTTGATGGCCATGGTGGTGGAAAAACGGTTGGCTGGACTGAAATTAATAACTGGTCTGAAGAAGATGGTGTTTTATGGGTACATCTCGATTATACAACGGAAGAAAGCCAAACATGGTTAAAGGAAGAAAGCGGGCTTGATGAAATCGTTGTCTCTGCATTAATGAGTGATGATCCCCGGCCTCGAAGTGCAGTAATGCAAAATGGCTTACTGGTTATATTACGAGGCGTTAACATGAACCCGGGTGCTGAGCCTGAAGATATGGTCTCTATACGCTTATGGATAAATGATAAACGTATTGTAAGTACAAGACGAAGAAAACTGCTTTCTGTATCAGATCTGACTCATGCCATAAATACGGGCATTGGACCGACATCCACAGGAGATTTTTTAGTGCATCTTGCTGCTCGATTAGTGGAGCGCATGAGTTATGTGGTTGATGAAATTGACGGCAATGCAGACTTACTTGAAGAAAAAGTTTTGACTTTGCAAAGCCATCAACTCCGTCCTCAAATTTCCCAGTTGAGACGGGAAGCAATTAGTTTAAGGCGCTATCTTGCACCACAACGTGATGCAATGACACGACTATATAATGAGAAGGTACAGTGGCTTGATGAGACTCAGCGGATGCAGTTACGTGAGATCGCAGACCGTACGATGCGTTATATCGAAGACCTTGATTCGGTAAGAGAAAGAGTCATTGTTATACAAGAAGAATTAATGAGTCGTATTTCTGAGCAGATGGATAAAAGAATGTATGTACTTTCCATGGTCGCGGCGATTTTTTTACCTCTAGGTTTTTTAACCGGCTTGTTGGGGATTAATGTGGGAGGAATACCTGGGGCTGAATATAAAGAAGCATTTTTGGTATTTAGTGGTATTTTAACCACTGTAGTACTTATACAAATATTTATTTTTAAAAAACTAAAATGGATGTGATTTATTAATTAAAATAAAAACACATCTATTCCATTCAAGTATTTCAATATTTTACGTTTGATGATTACCCTTGAGTAACAATCAATAGCGCAGAGTTAATCTTGCTCAGCCTTACTTATTTTTAGGTTTCGAGGTGGTTTAGGTTCTGCGAATAGCTTAAGTAAGGGCAGGTTTATTAATTTGGCACCTTTATAGACAGAAATCCATAAGAAAAGCGCAAGAGTAGAAAAATGAGCTTCAGGATACTCAAGAATTAAATTTCCAAGTGTTTGAAATTGAATTACAGGCAAGCTCAATAAAGCAATAAAAATAGTCCAGGCCATTCGATTAAGTGCTATTGAAATTCCTTGTTCTTCAACTGTGCGGTAAAAACGATCGACTAATGACGTGAGGAT
>JAPHTF010000045.1 GCA_026197095.1 Gammaproteobacteria bacterium | reverse complement strand
ATTTTTACTGTGGGCACACTTCGAATTGCAAATTGTGCTGCCAGGTTCTGTTCCTGCTCCACTTCAATTTTTGCTAAACGAAATTGACCTGCATACTCATCTGCGAGCCGGCCTAAAGTCGGCAGTAAGCTTTTGCATGGTTCACACCATGTCGCCCAGAAATCAATTAATACGGGCGTTTTATGTGAAGCTTCAACCACTTCCGGATTAAAATTTGTTTCATTGACATCAATACTAAAAGACATGTTTTGCAAAAAGACCTGTATAGATTAAAAAAAATAATGGTGCGCTATAGCTGTAAATAATAGTGTGGACTTCACATTATAATCTGGCCATAGTAGTTGTACACCGTTTTGATATAGTTGCATTTGATTGCTGTATGTCTGGGCAATTGTTTCGATATTTTCTTTGGTGACATAGGGATGCGTTTTATAGTCGATAATGGTTACATTGTTATCTTTTATAATTAGACGGTCGATGATTCCATAGACGTTTCGACCCTTGTCTTTAAATTGTATAGGAACTTCATTATAAGACTTGTCATATTTATCAGTACTAAAGTAATCTGAAAAAGTTTCGTTTTGTATAATACTTTTGCATTCGTCCCACCAGCTATCAATCTCAGTTTTTTCTGTCTCTTTTATTTCTATACTGTAAAAATTTGACAATTGACCATCAGGATAACGGGATAAAAAGTTAAGCATTTGATGCATAATAATACCGCGTGTTGTGTTACCTTCATTACTCTCAGTGTTTTGGGAAAATGAGGACACTTGTTGGCTTGGAGATATATCAATATTTTGATTTTGTATTTTAATAATTGATGATAGTTCCTTAGGAATAACAGCATTATTCTTTGTATTCTGTTGTTTGATTCGAGTGGCTTTTTCTTCATTACCATCTTTTTCGAGTATTACTGCGTCAGTATTGTCTTTACTCGAAAAATTAAAAGCAGAGCAGATCATTTCATACCAGCCATGTTCTTTACTTTTGGGTTCACTGCCACTGATAAACAGCATTTGTTTAGCGCGAGTTAGCGCGACATATAATAAATTGGCATCTTCCCGGCGTTCAAAAAAATCCTGTTCGTCTATGCACTTTTTACTGAAATCATCCAGGCTATTTTTTGTGGCGGTTAATAAAAAATATTCGGGCTTTTCTTTTTCTGCTGGCCAGTCAATTAATGTGGAATAAGCTTTTTTATTTGCAGGGCTACTTGCACTATCAGCAAGGAATATTACTGGTGCTTCTAATCCTTTTGCCGCATGTATACTTAATATTTTTACTCGTTGTTCGGACTCATCAGATGATGAGGTAACGGGTTCATCCGGCGCTTCATTTTCCATTTGGCGTAATTCATTTAACCACGAAGAAAAGCGCGTTAAGCTGGGATAACGACCACTGTCCATTTCGAGTGCGAGTTCAAGAAATCGATTTAAGTTAGCTGTTACTCGCGGGCTTAAATGAGAGGGGAAAGCAGCAACGTAGCGGGCTAATACATTTGCTTCGCTGTATATTTTATCTAAAAGATCATGTACCGGAAGCTTGCTGGCATCCTCTTGCCACTGTGTTAACAATTGGTAAGCGCGAGGTAATGACTTATGTTCTGGTTGCTGTTGTGCAATGTTAGCTAAGCGTTCGAACCAGCTGCCTTTAGAAGTCTGTTTGATTGCAATGAGATCATCATTCGATATTGAAAATATAGGCGAACGTAATATTCCGGCGAGAGACAGGTTATCAAATGGAAGTATCAGCCATTGCAAGAGGTCTAACATGTCTATTACTTCAAGGCTTTCTAATAAGGTTCCCCTGTTCGCGCCAATATATGGAATACCTTTTTCTCTGAGTGCTCGTTCATATTCGGCTACATGAGTTCGACTTCGTAGCAAAATAATAATGTCATTATAATTAACGGCCGCATTGCCATTTTTTTGTACAATCGCGGTATTAGAATCCACTAAGTATTTAATTTGTTCCGCAATCATCAATCCTTCATTAAAATACTGCTGACTGATTGACTCTGGGCGAGGTTCATCTAATGGATTACGTAATACGACAGGTGTATCTTCTGTGTCTTCTTTTTCAACAAGTTCTTTAAGTGATAAGGGTAGTAGGGTGACTTTTCCCGCTAGCTTGTCTCTATAAGTATGGTGCTCAATAAATCCAGGCAATAATGTTTGAAATTCTTTTTGTGTGAAAATTTTATTCACAAACTTAATAACTGCAGGGCTCGAACGCCATGAATGACTTAAAGGGCAGGTTGTGGCTGCGAGGTTTTTGCTTAACCATTCTTTAGCGGCATAAAACAACCGTGGCTCTGCGCGGCGAAAACGGTAAATTGATTGTTTCTCATCACCAACGATGAATACACTTCGGTTGCGCTCATCAGTGCTGGCGGATATTTCTTCAAGCAAGGGCAATATTAAACGCCATTGGGTTGGGTTTGTATCCTGAAATTCATCAACCAGAAGATGATCAACACGTTGGTCAAGTTTATATTGAACCCATAATGCATTATTACTTTGATTTAAAAGTAAATATGTTTGCCATTCTAAATCAGTGAAATCCAGCAAGCGTTGTTCTTTTTTTAGTTTTTGGAAATGCGCTAAATAGTGTTGACCGGCAAGGTACCATGCTGAACTTGTTTCCATTGTTCGTATTGCAGCAAGTTGTGCATTAACCTCTATGAGTTTATTGCTTAAAAATATATGGAGTTCAATAAATCGTTCTTGTCCTTCAGGCCCCATGCTTTTATCCTGGGCTTTACTCTCTTTGCGTTGTCGTGCTGCTCCTGTTTGCACTAAAAAACATTCTTTAAATAAGTTAAAACGCACTGTGCTATGAATATCTTTATTTATAACTTTATAGATTAAGTCACTGTGTTTCTTATTTGTTGCGGTGTTATGTTTACATAATAAAATATGGAACTCATTTAAGAGGTTTAACGTATTTTCATCAGAGAATAAATCAGCGACTGGATCAGTTTGCTTGAGAATATTGAGTTGTTTTTTTAAACATTGCTGTGCATATAAAACTGGTTTATCTTCATTCCAGGTATAGGCCCACCAATCACTACGGTGCTCAAGAAAGTTTCGTAACGCCTGCTTTGAATTATATAACCCTAACTCTTTAAAGAGTAATTGTAGCGATTCTGCTAGAGGCTTGTCTCTATTAAGGTTTGCCTCAGCCATTAGAGCATCCCAGGCTTCATCATAAAGAAGGTTTGTGGTGTCTAATAAATCAAAGCCAGGTGAGATATTGGCTTCCATTGGAAAGCGACGTAGTAACTCCTGGCAAAAAGCATGGAAGGTTGATGTTTTTACCGGCGCATCATTGCGTAATATTTTTTCATACAATCCACGACAACGACTAATAACAGTTGGATTAGCGTCAAGTTGTAAATCGTTAATGATCTTTATCAAATCACTTTCATGATATGTCGCTAACTCAAAAAGCCGCTCGAGCAGGCGAGTCTGCATTTCATTGGCCGCTTTGCGTGTGAACGTGATGGCAAGAATATTTCCTGCTTCAGCCCCGGTTAACAACAGGCGAACAATTCGGCTAATTAAGAGGTGGGTTTTACCGCTACCGGCAGATGCCTGAACAGTGGTATGACCGGTAAGGAGTTCAATTGATGTCATTCAAGGCCTAATGCTTTCAAATTAAAGGTATTTTATCGATATATTGTGCCAGATTGTCGAAACAGATGTCATATTTCAGTTGCCCTGCTTGAATAGTGAAATATGCACCCTTTGGCTGCAATTTATACCTTACTTAAAATGAATATGTGAAGTAAGTCTTATTTTGAGAATGACTTCTTGTTTAGCTTGTTCAAGCTGGATAGTCTAGATTCATCCCCCAGAACATAGATGTTCAAAGTTAAAAAAGTAAAACACAGGATATATCACAGGGACATGTGACTCAGGCAGGAGCGCCTAAAGGAAGCAATATAAGGGAGTGGTCAGCAGATGCAAGGATTGCTTAATTAGGTATAAAAACGGATCTGCCCGTCATAGCTACAGGCCGGATTAGCCTGAAAGGACCTATCTAGGGTGGCCATTTATTGGCCGCCTATTTTTTTGTCTAAAATCTGTTTATATCTCAACTTATTCGGCATTCCAGGCTTGCTTGCGACACAGGCGGTTAATATTGCAATAGCTGCATGTGTCTTCATCGCCCCAGGCGGTCAGTGCTTTTCCATTGCTCATATCATTGATGATTTGTGCCAGACGCTCACCGATTTGGCGGCTAATGTTATCCAGCGCATCGCCGGAAAGCTGTGCACCATATTTTACGCTATTACTCAGTGTGAGGTAGCTTACCTGGTTAACGGGACTGTTTAGCTCAGCTTCAGCTAACAGGGCATAAAAAGGGAGTTGTACGGCTTCGCCTTGTTGAATATCGGTTAAAGAAGCTGATTGACCTGTTTTATAATCAATAACACTCAAACCGGTTTCATTTTTATCAAGCCGGTCGAGTCTGCCACTGAGTTCAATATTATTTTGCCAGCTAATTTTGCTTTTAAGTTCAGCCTCACTAAATGTCCATGCAGATGCATTTTTAATCTGCCAGTTAATATATTCAGGGATAAGTTTTAACCACTGTGTTAACCAGCCGCTGTGTTCAAAACTATCATCAAGAACACGTGAAAAAACCTGTTGTGATATGTCTTCAAGTACCTTAATTGCGGAGTCTCGATTTTTTTCAGTTACGGCCTCTTTAAATGGACCGGGAAGCCACTCAACATCCTGATGAAAGGCTTCGAGACAACGATGAACGCGTTCACCATAATCACTCTTTGATAAAGCCTCTTGCACTTCTTCACTGACAGCTAAATTTAAACCGTGTGAGGCAAAAAACTGGTAAGGGCAATCCATCAGTTTTTGATAGCTACTGGGAGAATACTGTTTGGGAATTAATTTTTCAGGTAACGATGTTTTTGCCTGTGTTGTTTTATCTGGTAATGAAGTCTCGGTGCAGCGAATAACAAAGGTATCCGGATTTGTGATGAGATTTTTTAATTCATGGTCTTCTAATGATGTTGAATAGGCTTGCTGGTAAAAACGGTGAATAATCTCTAACCATGGGCTAAGTGGAACATCCTCACCATTTTCTTCGCTGTTTGCGGTTATTAAAACTTCAGGCGCAGACTCAAGTAAACGGCGAAAATGATGAAAGCGCTCAGTTAACAAATCATGTGTTGTTGTTAAGTTTAGCTGCAGTCGAACGGCATTATTAAAGAAGGGTGTTAAGTTTGTTTTTCCCGGTAAATGCTCATGTTCTGCACTTGCGATAATTAATGCGTCAAACTGTTGTAAACGACTTTGAGCGAGCCCCATTAAAGTAACCGGGCTTGAAGCGTTTTCGGGAGTGAAGACAAACTGTTCTAAACTGCGGCCTAGCCAGGTACGAAAATCTGACCAGTTAAATTTTAATGTGTATTGCTTGGCACTGTGTTTTAACGTGTCTAACATTTCAATAACACGCACCCCGGCAGCATCTTCCTGAAGTAAACTACGCATACCCAGAATATCCAGGCTTGCAGACAGGGCATCAATATACTCGCCTGCCTCGTGAGAACCTTTTAATAATGGCTTGAGTATGTCATTCGCAGCTTCAAAGGATTCTAAAATAGTGATGAGTAATTCACTGATTTCAGATGACCATTGTAATTTATGGGCTCTTAATTCGATTGTTTTTTTGTAACGCTGTAAGTTACGCGCAACGTTTTCGTGACGGATGATGTCATGTTCAAGACGATAGGTCGCATGTTTGAGCCGGGAGGAGTCTAACGTACTAAATATAAAAGGTGACTTTAATAAATCAAGTAACGGTAAGTGAGAAAAATCTTCTTCAATACACTCAAGCCATCTTTCTAATACCGCACCTGCACGGGTAGTCGATAAAGCCCAGCCAGCCAAATCTTGCAGAGGTACATCAGCTCGCTCGAGTAAGGCACGAACGCGCCGCGCCAGACGTCTGTTTTCAGTCACAATACCAATATTGTTTTTTCCGTCTAAGAGCAAGCGTCTTACTTGTAATTCGACGGCATGTGCCTGTTCTTCATGGCCTTTGCAAAATAAAAGTTTAAGTCGGTTACTTATGTTATCAGCAGGTTTTTTTGATAATTCAACTGCACGCTCAATAAAGGGAAGTTGATCATGTTGATAACAACTGTTTATAAATTGTGTATAGGGATCGCTGGAGTTGCTGTTTGTTTTAAACTTCAAACAATCTAATATCTTTGAAATAGGTGTATCGGGATGATAGTCAGTGGCCTCTATATCTGAATGAGTATCTCTTGTTTGGCCATGAAGGTATAACTGGCAGCGTTGTTTCTTTATAAGTTGCTGTAACCAGTTTTGTTCTGCGATTGAAAACTGGTGGTAGCCTGCAATGTATAAAGTATTAGTATTGTTCGCTATGTCTGCATTAAGTCCTAATAAATAGGCCGCTTCACTGTCGAACATGTCAGTAGCTGTCTCAGCATTAAGTTGTGTATGCCATGCACTCCACAATGTATAAACAAGAGTGGCTTCGTGACTTAACGCGGGAAAGTCCTTAGCAGAAATGCCGTAGGCCTTTGCAATTTCTTCTTCAAAGCTATCATATGTATCAGGTAATGTTTTTTGATTTGATGTGAGTTGGTCAAAAAGCTTTAGTAAGTCATCGCTTAAATGCCAGGGGCTACCACTACCGAGTATGTCACGGTGCTGGGTTAATGCATCAAATAAAATGAGTTCACGTTGATGTTGACCGCAAATTGAATGGGGTTCTTGATGCTGTTTATTAAATTGAATTTTGGCCCAATCACGCAAGCTCAATATGTGTGGACATAACAAGGCGTGCTGACCTAGTTTCTCAGCTTGTTGTAAAAGATGGGAGCGTAACCGTTTTGCTGCGTGTGCTTCAGGTATAAGAACAACTGCGCCAATAGTCTCCGAAGTTAAATCTGGCAGTTGTTCAGCGTAATCAGCGATTAAATGTTGTGCAAGCAGTGCGAGAGGATCATCGCCATAGGGAATAAGGTTGATGTTTTCTCGCACCATAAAATGTGGCTGTGCTTAATTTTAGTTTTAGTTTTTTAGCGTTCAAGATATTTTAGCTTGTCAGGCTTGCCATCCCACTCAGCGGCATCAGGAAGTGGATCTATTTGTTCGGTGAGCACAGGCCATTCACGGGAGAGTTCTTCATTAAGCGCTATAAAATTTTCTGCACCATCAGGTAATTCATCTTCAGCGAAGATGGCCTCGGCAGGGCATTCTGGTTCACATAATGTGCAATCGATACATTCATCTGGATCAATAACCATAAAGTTAGGACCAATATGAAAGCAGTCGACAGGACAGACTTCAACACAGTCTGTGTACAGACATTTAATACAATTGTCGGTTACTACATAAGTCATTTGGTGGCTCCTGAATCTAATAAAACTAATAACATCAATCAAATACCCTCTGTAAATATATTACATCTGGAATCTTTCTAAAGATGGAAATCCGCTAGCTAATAGTGCGCTATGATAAAGCAAAATCTATCCAAATTCGACTCACAAAAGTTTTTTAAGCTGGTAAATGAGATCCAATGCATCTCGAGGAGAAAGCTCATCGGGTTGCAAGTTTGATACAATTTTTTCAAGTTCACTTTCTTTTTTACTTGCTGTTTTAGTGGCTTTAGCCACGGGGTGTGCATTTTGATTATGCTGTTCTTGCTCGAGCTGTTGCAGTTTTTCTTTAGCCCGACTGACCACTTCACGTGGCACCCCGGCAAGTGTGGCCACTTGCAAACCATAACTGCGATTTACCGTGCCTGGCTTTACTTTGTGCAAAAAAATCAGCGTATCATTGTGTTCGACAGCATCAAGATGGACATTTATGCAGCCTGTAAGCTCATTGGCTAATGTGGTTAATTCAAAATAATGTGTTGCGAATAATGTCAGCGCTTTCACTTTCAAGGCTAAATGTTCAGCACAGGCCCAGGCAAGAGACAGACCATCATAAGTACTGGTGCCGCGGCCAATTTCATCCATGAGTACCAGTGAGTTTGCTGTTGCGTTATGCAGAATATTCGCTGTTTCGGTCATTTCAACCATAAAGGTTGAGCGCCCACTGGCAAGATCATCAGAAGCACCTATACGCGTGAAAATACGATCTACTATTCCAATCTCTGCGCTGTCAGCAGGCACAAAGCAACCGATATGGGCCATTAAAACAATTAAGGCCGTTTGTCGCATGTAGGTTGACTTACCCCCCATGTTCGGACCTGTAATTAAATGCATATGTTGCTGAGTTGTTAGCGAAATATCATTAGGTGTAAAGGGATTGTCCTGTACTTGTTCAATAACCGTATGGCGGCCATTAGTAATATTGATTCCACTTTCGTAGACTAATTTAGGACGAACATAGTTTAACAAGTCAGCGCGTTCGGCAAGGTTATGTAAGACATCCAGCTCAGCTAAAGCGCGTGAACACGTTTGTAACGTGATGAGTGATACATTGAGTTCATCGAGTAAGGCATTGTACAAACTTTTTTCTCGTGCCAGGGCACGTTCATTTGCACTTAATACCTTATCTTCAAGCGCCTTAAGCTCAGGGGTAATAAAGCGTTCTGCAGCTTTTAATGTTTGTCGGCGTTGGTAATGCTCAGGTACGACATCAGAATGAAGACGACTGATTTCGATGTAATATCCATGTACCCGGTTATATCCAACTTTGAGAGTATTAATGCCCGTTTGTTGTTTTTCTTTTGCTTCTAATTGTGCAAGAAATTCACCCGCATTTTCTTGCAAGTTACGAAGTTCATCGAGCTCTTTATCATAACCCGTTGCGATAACTCCGCCATCGCGAATTAAAAGTGGAGGTGTTTCAATGATCGCGTTGTTTAATAATGTATGAATGTCTGGATGCTCAGCAATTTGCTGGCCAAGTTGTTTTATATAAACGCTTTTATGATTAGCTAACGATTTTTGTAATGCTGGAAGCTGTGCTAAAGCGTTTCTTAATTGAGCCAAATCACGAGGCCGGGCTGATTTGAGTGCAATTCGTGTGAGTATGCGTTCGATATCACCTATACCACGCAAGATGTCATGTAGCTCAGCGTAACTTTGTAATTTTAGTATTGAGGCAATCGTATCTTGACGTTGATTAAGTACTTTGTGGTCACGCAAGGGGCGGTGAATCCAGCGATGTAATAACCGGCTCCCCATCGGTGTCGCCGTGTGATCTAAAATTGCACTTAAGGTATTTTGTTGGTGCCCTGAAATACTTTGTGTTAATTCAAGATTATGGCGTGTGGCCGCATCAAGAATTAAACAGTCTTCACGTGACTCGGTATGCAGTGCCTGAATATGAGGTAAGCTGGAACGTTGTGTTTCTTTAACGTAGCTGAGTAAGCAACCTGCAGCTGAAATAGCCAGGGGTAAATTTGCACAGCCAAAGCCGGCTAAATCTTTAGTCGCAAACTGTTCGCATAATTCACGTTCAGCCGTGCTGCTATCAAAATGCCAGGGTGCGCGTTGTTTAATACTACTGACATATCTCTGGTAGGGAGCCGCATCACTATCTTCACTAATGAGCAGTTCAGCAGGGCGTAAACGCTGCAATTCACTCATTAAAGCTTCTTCACCTTCAGACTGTAAGACTGAAAAACGGCCGCTACTCATATCCAGTATTGCGAGACCAAATTCTGAACGGTCTTCAGAATTTGTAGAAAGGGCAACAACTAAACTTTCTTCTCTTTCGTTTAAGAGGGCTTCATCCGTTACTGTACCAGGTGTCACTATGCGCATGACTTTGCGTTCGACGGGGCCTTTAGATGTGGCGGGGTCGCCAATTTGCTCACAAATAGCGACCGACATACCTTTACGAATTAAGCGTGCCAAGTAAGTGTCCACAGCATGATAAGGTACACCCGCCATAGGAATAGGTGAGCCATTCGACTGGCCACGAGCAGTGAGGGTGATATCTAACAGCTTTGCCGCTTCACGGGCATCATCAAAAAATAACTCATAAAAATCCCCCATTCTATAGAACAGGAGGATATCGGGATGCTCTGCTTTGATGCGCAAGTATTGTTGCATCATGGGTGTGTGAGAGTGTTGTTCTTTTAATTTTGTCATTTGTGGTAAGTATACTCATTCATGCCGTCGCATCATATACCCGCACTATAAGTGCCCTGACATAGTCATTTCAATACTAATAAGGATATCGAAAGGCAAAGGTAAAACTTGCAGGAAAGTGAATCATCCCATAAAGTTAAGGGAGTTATTTAATTTTTGGGAGAAGTTGATGACGCGGGAATATGATGAAAAGCGTGATTTCATTCGTATTGATATCGACTGTGATATTACCTTTAAAAAATTGGATTCGGATGATCCAGCAGCAGAAGAGATGACAGGGCAAGTGGCTAATTTAAGTGGACGCGGCATGATGTTCATTAGTGAAGTGGAATTAGATAAAAATAGTCTTTTAGAAATAAATATAAAACCAAAAAATATTTTGACGCCCTCTTTACATGCAAATGTAAAAGTCGTACGGGTAATTAAGCAGCGTCATGCTGATGGCTATGAAATTGGTGCGGTTATCAAGGAAATTTATGATGATGAAGAATAGTGTTTAAACTTTATAATTAAAGCGGTTTACTAACTCGGCTCTATTTGAAAATAATTTCTCCCTTTCTACTTGCTGGTATAGCAAAATATTCTTTTTATTAGTCGCACCTGATGTAGTAAAACTGCTAGATGTATTAAATCTGCTGGATGTATTAAAACCTTTGGGCGTATAAACATCATAGGTCGGTTGCATCACCTTTGAGGTTGTCTTCATTGAATACAAAGGTTTATTAGTCTGCTTATTAGCGAACAGAAGCAGGCTATTATTGTTGTCTGACGAAATGCTTTTTGCTGGTATGAGATTTTGTGATTTATTAAGGTGTGTTCTATCTTGCTGTAATGAGTTTTGCCTGTATGTTTCTGGTCTGGATATTTCTTGATTAGAAGTATTAAGCGTTATAAAGCGGTTATTATTTTTAGAACTACTTGTATTTGAACTGGATTGAGATAGCGGGCCTGAATTTGACAGAAGGGTAATTCGAACATCCATATCAGACTCCGCTGTTAAATAATGTATTATTTTTCGTTACCTGATTATCTTTTAGAGCATAAACAAACAAAATTCCACTTAATCTAAAATATTGAAGAAAAAATGCATACTAAAAGCCTTACCACAGTAGTAGAACAACTGGCGGAGTTGTTCACTCAAACTAAACAACAACTTACAGTTGCGGAATCATGTACTGGTGGATGGGTAGCAAAAGTTTTAACGGATCTGGCGGGTAGTTCAGTTTGGTTTGAACGGGGTTTTGTCACTTATTCAAACAGATCTAAACATGAAATGTTAGGCGTCGCTGAGTCAACATTGAAAACTTATGGAGCCGTTAGTCAGGAAACAGTAGAGGAAATGGCACTGGGTGCATTACAAAATAGTCATGCAGACTTTAGTGTATCAATTAGTGGTATAGCCGGACCGGGTGGTGGTTCAGCCGATAAACCGGTTGGCTTAGTCTGGTTTGCCTGGGCACATAAAACAGAAATAGATGAGCAAGTTATCGCGTCAGAGCAGAAAAATTTTAATGGTGATCGCGATGCCATACGTCAACAAGCCGTTGTGTATGCGCTATCTGAATTACTGAATTTAATCTCAAAGTGAATTCATAAATATTGAAACAATCAAAACGTCTCTTTTTTGCTCTATGGCCTGACGAACAGGTGGTAAGAAAAATAAATCAACATGCTATTAAATATTATTCAGCATGTCAGGGACGCGTTGTTGATAAGAACAACTGGCATATTACCCTGGCTTACTTTGGTGCAGCCGATGTTGATACTCTGAAGTGTTTAGAACAACATACTGAAAAAATAAAAGCGCAGACTTTTGAATTGTCTTTATCAGTGTGTGGATTCTGGAAAAAACCGGCCGTCGCCTGGCTAGCACCTTCTTCAATTCCTGATGCACTTAAACAACTCGCGTATGATGTTCAGCAGAGTATTATTCCTTGTGGTTATAAACCTGAATTACGTGATTACCAGCCCCATGTCACATTAGTCAGGAAAGCTAAACAGATGCCTTCAGTGAACGAGATTCAACCAATACCTTGGTTAGTCGATAAGCTTTGCCTGGTGGAATCAATCACTTCAGCGCAAGGTGCACATTACCAGGTTTTAAAAAGTTGGGATTTTTTATAAAAACGCCCATCCAGCAAAAGGTTCTATTTCATCCCGGTTCATAACGATGAGTTGATATGCATTAGGGTTAAGCGAGGAGTCCGCCGTGGTATCAACGGAAAGGCGTTGTAACACATAAGCCAGTAATGCGCGTCGTACGGTAAGTTCAATTACATCATTTTCAGCAGCATAGTCTGTCATTAAAATTTGACGTTTTTCTTTACTCAACCTGGGGTGAGGGGTGAGCCGCAAGTTAATGGCTTCCATCCAGTCATCATCGTATTCCGGATTTGATTCAGCCTTGTCACTGAGTTGTTGTGCGTCTTGTACGCGTGACAAAACAAAATCACGAAAATCATAGGTGTCTTCACTATAGGCGCGAACATGCCAGCGTAAGCCCGTGTTCACTAATGCATGAGGTTCAATAATACGGTCTTTACTACTGTCACGATCAGACAATGAGCTGTAGACCAGACTCAGTTTGGTTTTTTGTTTAATCGCCCGAATGACCTGAGCAACCACATTTTTGCCTGGCAAACGTTGGGGTAAGGGAAGTTGTTCTGTCTGTACACCATACAACAAATTTTGCTCGACAGTTTCACCGATGAAAGGCAGGTTAGCCGCAATCATGGGCAACACCTGTTGTGGCTCGAGATCAGTAAAGATTTCTTCAAACCGGTTGCTGGGAACAAAGCCAAAGACATTGTGCTTATAGATAAGATTGTCGGGAGCGATTTGGCCATAGAACTTGAGATCTTTAGTGGCAGCGGCGTCTGAAATGCCAAAAGCCTTTGCTACATCACTGCGCGTTACCACGCCAGTGTAATACGCCATGAGTTCAATATATTGCAAACGCTGCTGGGTCGCGCGTTTGATGCCGTTTACTGATTGATCGACTGCCAACTGATTACTCCCTGATCACTAAAAAATTATGCTCAATTTAAAGACCCTAATATTATACATACTATAAAAGATGATCTCATATAATTTATTATATGGTAATTTATATTTAGGTGGTAAAAAGTATTGACACCTTGAAAAGTATAACCTAAAGTACACCCCATGATGTAGAACAAAGCGCGACAACCCGGTACTTACTGGTTCTTATGAATGCTAAAAAGGGTCTCGCAATCAATTAAAAGAACAGACAGCGAAAATTGGGCTGTATTAAATTAGGCTAATCAGGAGAACAATAATGGCGAATATGAGCGACGACAAGAAAAAAGCATTGGCAGCAGCACTGGGGCAAATCGAAAAGCAATTTGGTAAAGGCTCAGTAATGAAAATGGGCGATGGCAGTGTGATTCGTGATATTGATGCTGTTTCAACAGGTTCACTGGGTTTGGATATTGCATTGGGAATAGGGGGCTTACCACGTGGCCGTGTTGTTGAAATTTATGGCCCTGAATCGTCAGGTAAAACAACACTGACATTACATGTTGTAGCTGAAATGCAAAAATTAGGCGGCACGGCAGCCTTTGTCGATGCCGAGCATGCACTTGACCCTTCTTATGCTGCGAAATTGGGTGTGGATGTAGATGAATTACTGGTATCGCAACCTGATACTGGTGAACAAGCATTAGAAATTACTGACATGTTAGTTCGCTCGGCAGCCGTTGATGTCATTGTTATCGATTCAGTTGCGGCCTTAACGCCAAAAGCAGAAATTGAAGGCGATATGGGTGATTCTCATATGGGGCTTCAGGCACGCTTAATGTCACAGGCTTTACGTAAATTAACCGCAAATATCAAACGCTCAAATACACTGGTTATTTTTATTAACCAGATTCGTATGAAAATTGGTGTCATGTTTGGTAGCCCTGAAACAACAACAGGCGGTAATGCGTTGAAGTTTTATGCGTCAGTCCGTTTAGATATTCGTCGTATCGGTGCCATCAAAAAAGGTGACGAAATTTTAGGCAATGAAACCCGGGTTAAGGTGGTGAAAAATAAGGTCGCTCCTCCATTTAAACAAGTTCAGTTTGATCTCCTTTATGGTGAAGGTATTTCACGTGAAGGTGAAATCATTGACCTGGGTGTACAACATGACATCGTTGATAAAGCCGGTGCCTGGTACAGCTACAATGGTGATCGTATTGGCCAGGGTAAAGATAATGTGCGTAATTACCTTAAAGAACATCCTGAGATGGCACAGGAGATTGAAGCAAGAGTACGTGCCATTATGTTACCAACGAATATGCCTGAAGAAGAAATAGCTGAAGAGAAAGCAAAAGAGAAAGCTGTTAAAGAGAAGGCTACTAAGGCTGAAAAAGATGTAGAAGAAGAGCTTGTTGAAGCGTAATAGGGTAACTTGTGTAAGTCGGCCTCATAGTGCCCCTCATATGTAAGTTATATGTGAGGGTATCAGGCCGACAGCCACACTTAACATTATTAATGTCGGCCTAAAGAGCCGATCTGCATTAGAAAAAAATACAGTCATAAATATGGCAAAGAAACCCCGCTCAATCCGTGAAGCCGCGATGGATTATTTATCCCGCCGAGAACACGCGACCCATGAATTATTTCAAAAATTACTGGCAAAAGGTTATGAATCTGATGATGTTTCAGCAGCATTGGAACGTTTAGCCGATCAAGATTTATTAAGTGACAGCCGTTTTACAGAAGCTTTTATTAATCAACGGATTAATCGGGGTTCCGGACCCTTAAAAATTCGTGCAGAATTGCGCCAAAAGGGCATAAGTGATGCTATGATCGGGGCGTTTTTAAATGAGCGCGATGTGATATGGCAAGAAGCGGCCTTAGCAGTCCGGGCAAAGAAGTATGGTTCAAAAGAACCTTCTGATTTAAAAGAAAGAGCACGACAAACTCGATTTTTACAATCTCGTGGATTCTCAAGTGAACAAACACGCTATGCAATGCGTGAAGATAACGATGAACTATAAAATCTAGTTGACTATTAGAGTCCCGATGTAACCAGACAAAGAAGTAAGAATAACTAATGAAAACCAGTATCAAAACCAGCGCCCAATTACGTCAAGCCTTCCTTGATTTTTTTAAAGAACATGATCATGAGATTGTCCCTTCAAGCTCATTAGTTCCCGGTAACGATCCCACTTTGTTGTTTACCAATGCAGGCATGGTTCAGTTTAAAGATGTTTTCCTTGGTCAGGATAACCGTAATTATGTACGCGCAACCTCTTCACAACGTTGTGTTCGTGCCGGTGGTAAGCATAACGATTTAGAAAATGTCGGCTATACCGCACGTCACCATACTTTTTTTGAAATGTTGGGTAACTTTAGTTTCGGTGATTACTTTAAACGTGATGCAATTAATTATGCATGGACGTTTTTAACTGAAACCTTACAGCTGCCTAAAGAAAAACTTTGGGTCACGGTTTATGAAAGTGATGATGAAGCGGCTGATATATGGTTAAACGAAATTGGTATAGATAAAAATGCTTTTACTCGCATTGGCGATAAGAAGGGCGGCAAAAAATATGAAAGTGATAATTTCTGGTCAATGGGGGACACAGGCCCCTGTGGTCCTTGTACTGAAATTTTTTATGATCATGGTGAAGAAATTGCCGGTGGCCCTCCAGGTACACCTGAAGAAGATGGTGATCGTTATATTGAAATCTGGAATCTTGTGTTCATGCAATATGATCGCAATAAGGATGGGCAATTAAATCCACTACCCAAACCTTCTGTTGATACGGGCATGGGACTCGAACGTCTTGCCGCGATTATGCAGGGTGGGCACAGCAACTACGATATTGATTTATTCCAAAATCTCATTTCAGCGGCTGCAAAAGAAACAAATACTAAAGATAAAGGAAATAATTCTTTAAAAGTTATTGCTGATCATATTCGTTCATGCAGTTTCCTGATTGTTGATGGCGTCTTACCTTCGAATGAAGGTCGTGGTTATGTATTACGTCGTATTATTCGTCGTGCTATTCGTCATGGTCATAATCTTGGGCAAAAAGACGCGTTCTTTTATAAGCTGG
This sequence comes from Gammaproteobacteria bacterium, assembly GCA_026197095.1. GTDB lineage: Bacteria > Pseudomonadota > Gammaproteobacteria > UBA6429 > Thiohalophilaceae > JAGLTQ01. The sequence goes on along the minus strand of JAPHTF010000045.1, from coordinate 37,934 downwards.
TCAACGCATTAGTAAAAGAAATGGGTGATGCTTATCCTGAATTAAAGCAAGCCCAAGCTAAAGTTGAGAAAGCGTTACATCAAGAAGAAGATCGTTTTGCTGAAACGTTAGAAAAAGGTATGGCAATTTTAGAGCAAGCTATTACTGAAATGAAAGGTAACGAAATATCGGGTGATGTTGTCTTTAAACTTTATGATACCTATGGTTTTCCTGCCGATTTAACGAATGATATAGCGCGTGAACGTAACTTAACGTTAGACATGACAGGCTTTGAAAAAGAAATGGACGCGCAACGTGAACGTGCGCGTGCGGCAAGTACCTTTGGCGGCCACTATGATGAAGCATTAGACATTGAGGGTGAAACGACCTTCACAGGTTATGAGTATTTAGAAGGCCAAACAAAAGTTGCAGCGATTTATGTTGAAGGTAAAGAAGTTGATGTAGTCGAACAAAATCAAAATGCCATGCTGGTATTAGAAGAAACCCCTTTTTATGCAGAGTCAGGTGGTCAGATTGGAGACAGTGGTTTATTAAGCTGCGGCAAAACACAATTTGAAGTTGCCGATACACAAAAGCAAGGTGCTGCTGTTTTTGGTCATTACGGTAAAGTGTTACAAGGTTCATTAAAAGTGGGTGACACGGTTACGACACATGTGAATAGTGAGCGGCGTAAAGCCATTATGGCCAATCATTCAGCGACTCATTTACTTCATGCAGCATTACGAAAAGTATTAGGTGATCATGTTACACAAAAAGGATCACAAGTTCAGGCTGAACGTTTACGTTTTGATTTTTCTCATTCAGAAGCAATACCTGATGTACAGATAAAAGAAATTGAACACCTGGTTAATCAGCAGATTCGTTTAAACCACCTTGTTGATACCAGGTTAATGACGCCTGATGAAGCGAAAGCCAGTGGTGCCATGGCTTTGTTTGGTGAGAAGTATGGTGATGAAGTACGTGTTTTGAGTATGAGTGATTTTTCTGTTGAGCTTTGTGGTGGTACTCATGTAACGCATACCGGTGATATTGGTTTATTTAAGATTACAAGTGAAGGTGGCGTTGCTGCTGGTATTCGTCGTATTGAAGCGGTGACTGCTGAGTATGCTTTAGAATGGATGGATCAAGGTGAGAAACAGTTAGCGGATATTGCTGCAATGCTAAAAGGCAAACGTGATGATGTATCTCATCGCGTCAGCCAGTTGATGGATAAAACCCGTTTATTAGAAAAAGAGTTAGAACAACTTAAAGGCAAGTTAGCCAGCAGTCAGGGTTCTGATTTATCCTCACAAGCGGTTGATGTAAATGGTATTAAAGTTTTAGCCGCTAACCTTGACGGTGCAGATGTTAAAACCTTACGTGACACATTGGACCAACTGAAAAATAAACTGGGTACCTCTGCGATTGTACTTGCGGCTGTTAATGGTGAGAAAGTGAGTTTGGTGGCAGGTGTCAGTAAAGATGCGATCAGTAAAATTAAGGCGGGTGATCTGGTTAACTCTGTTGCTATCCAAATTGGTGGTAAAGGCGGTGGTCGACCAGATATGGCTCAAGCGGGTGGTGATCAGCCCGAAAACTTACCTGCAGCTTTAAAGGGTGTTGCGGATTGGGTGAAAGGACAAACAGCTTAAGTTTATTAATTTGTTTAGGTATTTTTTCTGTTTAGATAACCTTTCGCAAACAAAAAAATCTTTACTTAAATACTAATGATTTTCATTTAGCTATTTATTACTAAAATAAAGCACTTTTCTGGACGTGCCTTTTGCACGATGCCCTGAATAGTCTCGCTTTTTCAAGCCTTTCTCTTTAATTTTGTGACGAATTAGTGTTTAATTTGCGTCCTTTTTACGTGGGTAAACTATGGCTTTAATTGTTCAAAAATATGGTGGTACTTCAGTCGGCTCGGTTGAGAAAATCGAAAATGTTGCTGAACGTCTGATCGCAGCTAAAAAAGCTGGGCATGATGTGGTGGTTGCTGTATCTGCAATGAGTGGTGAGACCAATCGTCTGGTTGCAATGGCTAATCAAATTTCAGCTAAACCTGATCCACGTGAATATGATGTTTTAGTTTCGACAGGTGAGCAAGTCACCATTGCTTTGCTCGCAATGGCGCTAAAAGAGCGTGGTTATGATGCGCGTTCATATACGGGTTCACAAGTGCATATCTTAACGGATAGTGCTCACACCAAAGCACGTATCCTGGATATTGATGAAGCAAAAATCCGTGCAGACTTGAATGAAGGGCGAGTGGTTATTGTGGCAGGCTTCCAGGGCAAAGATGAGCATGGAAATATCACAACATTAGGTCGTGGTGGTTCAGATACCACAGCGGTTGCACTGGCCGCAGCGTTAAAAGCGGATGAATGTCAGATTTATACCGATGTGGATGGTGTTTATACCACTGACCCTAGAGTGGTGCCGGATGCACGTCGTTTAGACAAAATTACTTTTGAAGAAATGCTGGAAATGGCCAGCCTGGGCTCAAAAGTGCTGCAAATTCGTTCAGTGGAGTTTGCAGGTAAATACAATGTGAAATTACGCGTGCTCTCTTCGTTTGTAGATGGGCCAGGTACACTGATTACCTATGAGGAAGAAAATATGGAACAGGCAGCCATTTCAGGAATCGCCTTTAATCGTGATGAAGCCAAGCTCACTATCTTAGGTGTGCCTGATCAGCCCGGTGTGGCATACAACATTCTGGGCTCAATTGGTGATGCCAATATCGAAGTTGACATGATTATTCAGAATGTCGGTGGTGATGGAACGACCGACTTCACCTTCACGGTACACCGCAATGACTATGGCAAAGCGCTAGAGATCTTAAATAAAACGTCAAAAGAGTTAGGCGCACGTGAAGTAATTGGTGATAACGCGATTGTAAAAATTTCCCTCGTGGGTGTGGGTATGCGCTCACATGCAGGTATAGCAAGTCAGATGTTTAAAGCTTTAGCTGACGAAAGGATCAATATTCGCATGATTTCAACCTCAGAAATCAAGATTTCTGTTGTGGTTGATGAAAAATATTTGGAACTGGGCGTACGCGCTCTACATTCAGCATTTGGGCTGGATGCGCCTAAGGATTAGGTCTTTAAATAACCTTCTGCCACTCAATATTATTTTTAAAGTTTCCTTATATTGAGTCGATACATAGGTTGAGCGTGTCACATGAGTGGAATTTATTAGATTCTCACCGGACACAGAAGGAACTGTAATTAAAGATATTGTTTGAGGAGTGAATAAGTATGTTGATTTTAACGAGACGAGTTGGTGAAACGCTCATGATCGGTGATGAAGTCACTGTGACCGTCCTTGGCGTAAAAGGCAACCAAGTCCGTATTGGTGTCAACGCTCCGCGTGATGTTTCCGTTCATCGAGAAGAAATTTATGAACGTATCCAAAATGAAACCAATGAACCAGGTAATGAGTAATAAAATTAATAGATTAGCGTCATAAAGCCTTTACCTCGGCTTTATCCTTCAGTATCCTTGCGCACGTTGAATATTTGGAGAAGTGGCCGAGTGGCTGAAGGCGCGCCCCTGCTAAGGGTGTATAGGTTAATCCCTATCGAGGGTTCGAATCCCTCCTTCTCCGCCATTAACTACAATCAAAGCATTAGATATTGGAATTAAAATAGATTCCATGTATAGTGCACACGCTCAAAAGCGCCCGTAGCTCAGCTGGATAGAGTACTCGGCTACGAACCGAGCGGTCGCACGTTCGAATCGTGCCGGGCGCGCCATACAAATTAAAAGCTTACATTTTTATGTAGGCTTTTTTTTTTGCCTACTGTAATGAAATTAATTTTAGCGTTTTTATCTACAGTAACCGTATCCCATGTTCGCTCAATTCCTGAAGTGGCGTGAGCTAAATGTTCTGCTGCAAGATACGACGAATGACTGCAAACTCATAATTAACGATGGCAAGTTAAAGTCGTAGTGAATGATGATTGATACGGTTAAGAATTATAAAAGTTAACTCTTTGATTTTCTTTTGTTATGGGTTGATTTCTGAATCGTTTATAACTCCATTGATATTGCTCCGGTACACACCGAATCATCTTTTCTAATTCATTGTTTAAGTAAACAACCGAATCATCTAAATCTTTAGTATTAATTATTTCATTCATTTCAGGTAAGTCGGTGAAGGTAATTTCATATCCTTCACCAGAAGTTAGTCGTTTAGTGTAGGCAATGATGACACTTGCCTGTGTTTTTTTAGCTAATCGAGAAACTAACGTCATGCTATAGGCTTGTAGCCCAAAGAAAGGGGCAAACAGTCCAGTGCCGGTATTGGGTTCCTGGTCAGGCAGGATAACTACAAGCTCATTATTTTTTAAGGCTTTTAACATGGCGCGGACTCCAACGTTATCGGCTGGAACTAAATTAGCTCCCATACGTTCACGCCCATGTTTAATGATGGATTCGAGTTGAGCCATCTTTGGACGTTGGTACATACTCGTCGTTGGGTATTTATTTGAAACATATAAGCTGAGTAGCTCCCAGTTACCAAGATGCGGGAGAGCGAGTATTACACCGTGTTTATTTTCAAGAGCTTTTGTTAACAGCTCTTCGCCTTGTACCTGTTTAATGAGTTTAAACAGCTTGTCTTTTTCCCATTTCCACATTGGACCGGCTTCGGTAAATGTTTTACCCGTTTCAATTAAGCTTTTACGGAGTAATTGCTTTTGTTGTTGTAGATTCATTTTTGGAAAACAGAGCTGGAGGTTTTTTTCTGTGACCGCTCGATTTCGGTTAGGAATAATAATCGCTAGCCAGCCGATTACCATTCCGACCTGATGACAGGTTTTGAGTGAGAAAAAAGCCAGAATATTGAGCATGGTTTTGACTATTCCGACTTGCATGGCTTTTTTAAGTGTTTTCAAAAGGCTGATCTTATTATTGGATTGATTCAAGTGCGTGGATTTTGTCAGTTTTTAGTTAAAAGGACAAAATTTGTTTAGCGTTACATGCGTTATGGATTAGAATTGCGGCCGCTTATTGATATTAAAAGGGTTCACTTTTGCATTTTTTTACCGGTATTCAGGAAACTCAAGATCTGTGTCAGAAATGGCGAGACAAAGTTGAATCCATTGCGTTTGTACCGACTATGGGCTGTTTACATGAAGGGCATTTAAGCCTGGTTGAAAAAGCAAAGTCGCTGGCACAACACGTGGTGGTGAGTATTTTTGTAAATCCACTGCAATTCGATGATGTTAATGACCTGGCTAAATATCCCCACACGTTAGAAGATGATCGCCTTAAGTTAGAAGAACTTGGCATAGATTTGTTATTCGCTCCCGATGTGGATGCGTTCTATCCTGAAGGTGAGCATGCTGTAAAACAAACTGATCTTGGCCAGATCACCGCCATTTTAGAAGGGGCGCAGCGACCGGGACACTTTGCCGGGGTTGCTACGGTAGTCGAACGGCTCTTTGGTTTGATTCAGCCCAACATTGCCATATTTGGCGAAAAAGATTTTCAGCAATTAATGGTGATTCAAAAGCTGGTTAAAGAGTTTTCCCTTGATATTGAAATTGTTGGTATGCCGATATTCCGAGAAGAGGATGGCTTAGCGATGAGTTCACGTAATCTTCGTTTAACTGAAGCGGAGAGGGAAAAAGCGGCTGAAATTTACCAGCAGTTAGCACTTTTACGAAAAGAAATTCTGGCGGGAGCCAATAATTTTGCGGTGTTGGAGCAACTCGCTATCGAAAATTTAATTAAGGCGGGTTTTGAGCCAGAATATGTCGTGATACGAGAAACAAGCACCTTGTTACCCCCTGTAAACCATTCAGATGACAAGGTTATCCTGATTGCAGCAAAACTGGGTGAAACACGCTTAATTGATAATATTCGTGTCTGAAAAGACCATTATTAACGGGTGACGGGGGGTGAATCCTGTTGCCCTCACGTGTTAAAATAGTAGTCGATATTAATTCTTAAATTTAAAGAGTCTGATTTATTGTTATGAATACCATTATGCTCAAAGGAAAATTGCACCGTGTCACAGTGACACACTCTGAACTGGAATATGAAGGTTCCTGTGCAATTGATGCTCATTTGTTGGAAATAGCGGGTATTCGAGAGTATGAACAAATTGAGATTTATAATGTGACAAACGGTGAGCGTTTTACCACTTATGCTATTTTGGCTGAAGAAAACTCAGGTGTTATCTCGGTAAATGGCGCAGCGGCGCATAAAGCTAATCCTGGCGATATCATCATAATTTGTGCTTATGTCGGCCTGAATCAACAAGAACTTATTAGTTATAAACCAAAACTGGTATATGTGGATGGTAATAATCACATCACACATACACGCCATACTATTCCTGTTCAGGTAGCGTGATAGTAATTCTTTTCCCTTTTTTATTATAGGCAAATAGCAGGGTTTGTTTTATAGTTATAGCGTATATCGATTTTTTCTCCCCCCAGAAAAATAGCAAAACAGAAAAATTGAACACAAAAGTATTTATTAAGCTAAAAGTCTGGAGAAATTTGACTATTTGCCGAAATATATAGATACACCTTCGAGATATTCGGTCTAAAATAATAGATAGAACTGAATTTTATAAAAAGATTCATTACGGGAGATACTATGGCTCGGGGCCAACAACATTCACTGAAAACTCCACAAGGCAAAGAAAGACGTGCCTATCCACGTTATCCCATCGCATTAAAAAGCCAGATTATTCATAGCAGTCACGGATCTCGCGCAGCCATTATTAAGGATTATTGTATTGGCGGAATGTATGTTGAGCTGATGGATGCAGGCTTATTAGGTGGGTCAGCGTCCTCATATGTTCCAAATATCGGTAATATCATTAATGTTGTTACTACTATCCAGAATGCAGGCGTTGACAAGCAACTCAGTTTTAATACAAAAGTCATGCGAGTTGAGTCTGGCTATATCGGTGTTTCTTTTGTTAACCCGGATTTGTCCGCAGTACAAAACTTACATAAATTTGCTGTCTCAACCTATAAGCAACAGAATGAAAACGCTGAAGAAAATTTCGGCACAACTCAAACTGTTTTTAATGGTAAGTCATCAGCACAAATTTTAAATGAAGCGCATCAGCTAGTCGCGAATGAATTGTTACCCTTAATGGAGCAATTTCATAACAGTATCTCAGATCATTTTTTTAAGGCAGCGAAAGATACATTTGATATGGCTAAACAAAATGCCTTGTTTGAGTCATTAGGTGTTTTAGAGCATGACAAAGATAAAATAACTAAGGCATTTACTGATTCATATGTAAAAAAAATTAAAGAATACTCTCCAGGTAAAATTTTACATGAAGAAGAGGCTGAAGAAAAAAGGGAGATTTCTCTTGAATCGCTCTCTTTGGTTGAAGCCGATGATTTGGATAACTGGTTATCTATTTCCAGCATCATCACTAATGTTGACAGCGATAATCGAGATGAATTAGGTAAGATTGAACGTCGAGCAAGTGCGCTTTATCAGGCAAAAATAAACAAGAAAAATAATCCTTTTGGTCCTGCTTTATTTGCTCAAGCATTTCAAGATTCACTAGATAGTATCGAAATTAAGCATGCCGTTAAACTGGTGTGTTACACCGCTTTCCGTGATGTTTATATGTCGATAGCGGCAAAACTTTACCAACAAATAAATGAATTTTTTATCGAAAATGATGTTTTACCAACCTTAAAATACAAAGTTGATCGCAGACCTGGTTCATCTTCTTCATCGTCTTCAGCTTCTGAGGAGGAAATGGAACAAGAGTTTGAAGAAGATGTTCCTGAGGACAACTATGGCGATACACCCATAGCCCCTATGGGTGGTGTCCAGGCGCCGGTCATGGGTAGAGCTGGTCAGGCTCCGTTAATGGGTCGAGGCAGGCAAGCCCCGTCGTTAATGGGTAATAATCCTGATGGTGGTCATGCTACCTCGGCTCAAACGATAATCCCTCAAGGTCATGGCTCTATACCAAATTTTGGCGGCAGTGCAGCGGCACAAGGTCGAGAGTTCGTTAATTCTATGCACCAACAGCAAACACCGGCTTCTGCGGGGACAAATAGAGCGTCTGGGCTATTGGATGTCTTTAGTGACATTCGTGGTTTACAGCAAAATCTGGAACAGGTTTATGACGGTGTACCGAGTGATCAAATTAGTGGTACTCCAATAACACCGACTTTACCAGGTGGCGGTGTTGCTCAGCATTTTAGCCCCGCTGATTTACTGGAAGCTTTATCAAGCCAGCAGCTGGCCGGTTATGATTATTCCGCTCAGTCCGATTCAAAACAGCTTGATTTGAAAGAGAGAATTCAACAAATCCTTGCGGCAAAAGGTGGCTCTGAAAATAAAGTTATTAGTGCACGTGAAGGTCAGGTTATTGATGTTGCCAGCAATGTCTTTAGCTCTTTAATGAGCGATTTTCAGGTGGCAGAAAGTATTCGCCCCTGGATCAGGCAACTTGAAATTCCGGTTCTTAAAATGGCCATTACGGATACGGATGTTTTTACTGATACATCACATGTTGTTCGTAAAGTTATTAATAAAATATCTGAACTGGAAGTACTCGCTGATTCTGACGATGCTGAAGAACAAAAAGCTGTTAAACGGGCATTTGACTGGTTAGTTAAAGTAATAAATGAAGATTTTGATGGTACACCAAAAGTTTTTGAACGTATTGCACAACAACTCGATGTTCTGATTAAGATTCAAAACCAGGCTTTTAGTAATAATCTTAAATCAGTTGTCGATGAATTTTTGAAAGAAGATGAAGCTATTCCTGAAGATGCGGAAGTTGTCATTGATATTGATGATGAATGGGCTCGCCGGGTCAGCCGTTTATCTGAAGGTGACTGGGTGCTATTTGATGCTTATTCTGAGACGCCAATACGTTTAAAAGTGGGCTGGGTAGCAAGACATAAAGGAAAGTTTGTATTTGTTAATGTCTTGGGCAAAAAAGAAAAGGTATTAAAATCTGAAGAGCTTATTGCGTTATTTAAAGAAGGGGAAACGCTTGCTCTGGATGGTGCTGATGAACCCGCAATGGATCGTGCTCAGTACTCAATGCTACAGAAACTACACAAACAATTATTATTTCAATCATCTCATGATCAACTTACCGGCTTAATGAACCGTCGTGAATTTGAATATTGTGTAGAAAAAGCGATTGATGACGCAAAAATTTCAAATGGCAAGCATGCACTTTTATATCTAGATTTAGATAAATTTAATGTTATCAATAATAGTTGTGGTTATGAAGGTGGTGACGCATTACTAAAAGAAATTTCTGAGCTCCTGAAAAAACACTTAACGAAGAACAGTGCATTATCTCGTTTTAGCGGAGATGAGTTCTGTTTACTCTTGTGTGGTCATGGAACAGATGATGCTTTAGAAGTTGCAGAAAAATTACTTGATGAACTTAATAACTACCGTTTTGTTTGGGGCGATAAACGATTATCAGTCGCTGTTAGTATTGGTATGTTATTAATTAAGGGGCACGATCAAAATGTGTCAAAACTACTTCAGGATGCAGAAGCAAGCTGTGGTGTAGCAAAAGAAATTGGTGGTCATCGCGTTCAGGTTTACCATGAAGGACATGCACGACTAAACAAGCATAATGCAGAAGTACAATGGGCTTCTAAAATTGATAAAGCATTAGATGATGATTCATTACACTTACGTTGCCAACGTATAATGCCATTAGCAACGGATGATAGTTATCACGACCACTATGAAATTTTATTAGGTATGACGGATGATCTTGGTGAACAAAGTTCTCTGCAAGAATTTATCCGCGCAGCAGAAAACTATAAACGCATGGCAGATATAGACCGCTGGGTTATTAAAACTGCATTCAAGTGGATTTCAGATAACAGGAAATCACTTGATCATGTGAGTAGCTTCTCAATTAATCTTTCAGGACATTCATTAAATGATCTGGGTTTAATGGAATTTGTTATGAAACAAATGCGTACTACCAATGTACCGATTGGTAAAATTTGTTTTGAAATTACAGAGACGTTGGGTATAGCAAATCTTTCTGATGCGGCTGATTTCATTAAACGCTTCAAAACGACAGGCTGCTCTTTCTCATTGGATGATTTTGGAAGTGGAATGTCTTCTTATGGTTACCTTAAAAGTTTACCTGTTGATTATCTTAAAATTGATGGTGTATTTGTTAAAGACATGGCAACGAATCCAAATGATTATGCAGTGGTTAAATCAATTAGTGAGATTGGGCATTTCATGGGTAAGAAAATTATTGCTGAATATGTTCAGGATGATGAAACTATCCAGTTATTACAGGATCTTGGTGTCGATTATGCACAAGGTTATGGAATTGAAAAACCTCGACCACTTGATGCTATTCTCCTGTAAGGTTTAGCATAAAAAAATCCAGCTCAGGCTGGATTTTTTTATGATTGTAATATTATAAAAGTTTTAACCGGTATTACGCATGCCTGCTGCGATAGCACTTATCGTTCTAAGTAATGGATGTAACCACTTTGTACGTTCTTCATCAGTTAATGATTCATCACGATATTTTTTAATCAGCGACAACTGAATTTGATTCAATGGATCAAGATAAGGATTACGTCGGGTTAATGATAAAGCCAGGTGAGGTGTTTCTTCCAGCAACTCATTGATATCTGCAATATTTAATACATTATCAGTAGTTCTTGTATATTCATTAGAGATAATTTTATATACTTTTTTAGCCGTATCCTGATTTTCACATAATGATATATAAGATTTGGCAATTTGCATTTCACCTTTAAATAAAGCCATTTGTGAATTACTTAATAATGAACGGAAGAATGGCCAGTCTTTATACATCTGTTGTAATGTTTCCAGGCGATGCTCATCGCCTTGTAACCATTTATCTAATGCAGTACCAATACCAAACCAGGCTGGCATAGTATGACGTGACTGCGCCCAACCAAATACCCAGGCAATAGCACGGACAGAACTTTTAGAGCGATCGGTTTTTTTACGATGTGATGGACGCGAACCAATATTCATCTGGCCGATTTCATAGACGGGTGTTGCCTCATAGAAATAATCCAGGAATCCTTCGGTATGATCCGTCAATTTACGATATTTGTTTTCACCTTCTTTAGCCAACTCAGCCATAATTTCAAGATATTCAGGTTTATCTGGTTCAGGTTCTTCAATTAAGTTGCGACTGGCTATTAACAAACCTGTGACACCCATTGTGAGTTCATATACCGCGGTTTGTTGATTACTGTATTTGTATGAAAGCACTTCACCTTGTTCAGTAAATTTAATTTCACCATGAACTGTTCCGGTAGGCTGGGATAAAATAGCATCATGTGTTGGCCCACCACCACGACCAACAGTACCACCACGACCATGGAACATTCTTAAACGAACACCTCGTGAACGAGTGAGCTCAGTAATTTGTTGTTGTGCTTGATAAAGATTCCAGACTGAAGCAAGGATACCGCCATCTTTACATGAGTCTGAGTAACCAAGCATGACTTCCTGCAAGTTACCTGAAGATTTTAAAAGTTCAGTATAGGTATCGTTATCAAATAACTGGCTCATTACCGGTTGAATGTGAGTCAAATCATCTACTGTTTCAAATAAAGGAGAAACACAAACATGGCAATACCACTGGTTATTACTTTTTCCTGCCAATCCTGTTAACCATGCAAGGAACATCACTTCCATTACGTGGCTTGCAGCATGCGTCATTGATATAACGTAAGTACCAAATGCTTCAGGACTAATTTCTTCTCTCATTTTTGACATAACCTCAAAAACGGTAACCGTTTCTGCAGACATATCACTGAGTTGAGTTTTATCGAAACTGGCGGAAGAGCCATTTATGCACTCTGCCAGTTTTTCTAATCGAGCTGCTTCATCGAGCTTATCATAATCAGTACCATCAATTTGCTTCAATAATTCCGCTACGGCTTGACTATGGATAGTTGATTCTTGTCGAATGTCTAATTTAGCAAGATAAAATCCAAATGTTTCTACCTGTCGAATGAGATCTTGTAACTCACCTCGCGCACTGCTGGCATCGCCATGGCTTATTAAAGAATCACGGATGAGATAAAGGTCATTCAGCATACCTTGTTCATTAATATAACCACATATCGATGTTTCGGGTTCAATATCATCCAGGCGTGCTTCAATTTGAGCCAGGGTACAGCTAATGCGGTGTTCCATAATGAACAACTTGCGACGGTAAGGCTCTTGCTTGAATCGTTTTGGATTTTCAATAAAGGGCTCTGTCACTTCTTTTTCATCAATTGCCAGTTGGTTTAAAAAAGCTTCGGTTGGCTGGCAAAACAGGCTTGATTGAGTGAGTATCTTATTAAGTAATTTTATTTGCTTCAGGTATTCGTTCAGGACTTCCTGTGATTGCATGCGTAACGCAAGAATAGTCGTTTCCGGTTTTACGAAAGGATTACCATCACGGTCACCGCCAATCCATGAGCCAAATTGAATGACACTTGGTACATTTATGCCAGAGTCCTTACCGTAAGTTCGGCCAATGGCTTTTTCCAGGTTACGGTAGATTTGTGGTACTGATTTAAACAAACTTTCACGGTAGTAATATAAACCGTTTTTAACTTCATCAATAACTTCAGGTTTTTGAACACGCACTTCATTCGTTTTATACAGAATTTGAATATGTTGTTCTAAATCTTCAATGATATTTTCTTTTTGAATTTTACTTAAATAGGCTTCATTGAGTTGATCGCTAATAATATAAATGCGGCGAATCGCTTCCATCACTGTTCGACGTTTTGACTCAGTAGGGTGTGCGGTAAAAACAGGAATATAGACTGTTTGGTTCAACAGTTCCTGAAGTTGATCCGTACTAATGTCACTTTTTTGTAAGTCATTTAATGCATTAAAAAATGAACCCTTCCAGGTGTAACCTTTAGGTCCCACTTCACGGCGACGTTGTTTGTGTTGAAATTCTTCTTCAGCAATATTGACCAGGCTAAAGTAAATACTAAAGGCCCGTACTACGTGCTCAGTTGTTATCGGATCAAGTGAAGCAACGAGTTTATCGAGCTGGCGACGTTTTGCAGAATCACTCTTATCACGCAGGCTAAGATGGCCTTTGCGTAATTTTTCAACAGCAGAAAACACATCTTTACCTGCGTGTTCGAGTAACACTTTCCCCAATATATTCCCAAAAAGCTTAACCCGAGAGCGAAGATGCTTATCATGGCTAGTTGACATAATTTGAGTTACAGGAGAATCGGTATTTTTAGTGTTGGTTGTCATTATATAAACTTAGGTATCCAAAAGGGCGAATATTATACCGTCACTTTGATATAAAGACCCCTCTTGACATAGTAAAACAAGGCTGAAAACGCCCTAAAAATGATGAACTGGCGAAAATTTGCTCAATTTTGTCGTTGCATGAATATAAATCGTCCGTTTCTAGTCACTTTCTCTGTGAAATACTGCATACTTTGACTTTAAAAATAAAAAATAAAATGAAGCTGATATGGAAAAACTAACCAATTTACCTGCCTGGCAAGCATTATTAGAACATAAAACAAAGAATGAAAATATTCACATGCGCGACGTATTTGCGCAGGATAATACCCGTTTTGAGGATTTTCATTTATGTTTTAATGACCTTTTACTGGACTACTCTAAAAATCGGATTAACAAAGAAACCATGTCCTTGTTAATAGATTTAGCCAGGCAAAGTGGTCTCAGGGAATGGACTGAAAAAATGTTTAGTGGCGAAAAAATAAACCACACAGAAAATAGAGCCGTTTTACATACCGCGTTACGTAATCGCAGTGATGAACCCGTTTATGTAAATGGGCAGGATGTGATGCCTGAAGTGCGCTCTGAGCTGAAGAAAATGCGTGAGTATTCTGAAGCGATTCGATCAGGACGATGGTTAGGGTATAGCGGTAAGCCCATTATTGATATCGTTAATATAGGGGTAGGTGGCTCGGATCTTGGACCTGTTATGGTGAGTGAAGCGCTGCATCCCTATGGCAAAACTGGCTTACATGTTCATTTTGTCTCAAATGTAGATCCCAGCCATATTTGTAATACATTGCGCGATCTTGATCCGGAAAGAACCTTATTCATTGTCTCTTCAAAGAGTTTTACCACGCAAGACACGATAATGAATGCACGTACTGCGCGCGACTGGTTAATTGAAAATTCACGAAACGAAGCCGCAGTAGCAAAACATTTTATTGCGGTTGCGGCTAATATTGAAGCTGCGACATCATTTGGTATCGAAAAAGAAAACATTTTTAAAATGTGGGACTGGGTAGGCGGGCGCTATTCAGTATGGTCTTCCATCGGTTTATCCGTTGCTATTTATATAGGCATGGATCGTTTTGAGTCTTTATTGCAAGGCGCTTATGAAATGGATCAACATTTCCGGCAGTCACCGCTGGAAGAAAATTTACCCGTTGTTCTGGCTTTACTGGGGATCTGGTACACCAACTTTTATGATGCTGAGTCACATGTGCTTTTACCTTATGATCAACATCTGCATCGTTTTCCTGCTTATTTTCAACAGGGTGACATGGAAAGCAATGGTAAAAGCGTCACACGTGATGGGCAACTTGTGGACTATGCAACAGGACCTATTATCTGGGGTGAATTAGGCATTACAGGTCAACATGCCTTTTATCAAAATTTACATCAAGGCACACATTTTGTCCCGGCAGATTTTATCGTTCCTATTGATAGCTTGAATCCCGTTGGCGATCATCACATTGTTTTATTGGCGAATTTTTTTGCACAAACGCGCACATTAATGACAGGTAAAAATGAAAAAGAAGCACGTGCTGAACTTGTTGCTGAAGGTTATTCTGATGAAGAGGTTGAACATTTGTATCCATCACGCCTGATGCCGGGTAACAAGCCTTCAAATACAATTTTGTTTAAAGCATTAACACCTAAAACACTGGGCTCGTTAATCGCAATGTATGAACACAAAATTTTTGTCCAGGGTATTATCTGGCAAATAAATTCATACGATCAACCTGCTGTAGAGCTGGGTAAAAAAGTAGCTGCAAGTATTTATGCTGATTTAAAGCATCATAAATCAACAGGTAACTATGACAGCTCAACAAATAGTTTGATTAAATACTTCCTGAAAAACAGTAATGATTAGTGGTGAAATGTTGCAGTAGTTGGCGGAATCATTCACTAGCTCTAGCTATACTGTTGTTACTTGTATGAATCGCTAGAACTAGTGAATTTAAACATTCATATGTTCAAGTTTGTGAATTAACGATCTAAATGTTTGTCCGTTCTCATCAACCAATTCATGCGGGAAAATAAATACAGGCTCTATGCTTGGTGAAACGCGTTTTAGCTGGAAATAATAATCAACAACCATTTGCCCAACGTTTTGTTCACTACCAAAACCGGAAAGATCCACCAGGCCAACAACGTTGTCAGTTTTACCATGTGGAAAAGCTATCACATCAACGACACGGCCTGCATCACCCACAACAATATCTTGACGGAAATCGATTTGGTTACCCTGAATATTTTGCCGCACTTCTTTATTACTACGTTGGCTGGCTTTTTCCAGGGTGAATTTTAGCAAGGCACCGAGTAAGGATTCAGTTAATGTATTTTGCTCACTATTTTGAGACTGAATTTTCCCATCCTGGTCATGATAGGCATTCCATAGATAGTTTGTGATGTTAGTGCGGTTATGCTCGAGCTGTTCAAAGTTGCGGTGCAGGTAATGATAAGCTTTTTTCTTTGGCCGGCTCATCAAAACATTTAGTTCACCTTTACGTTTGTCTGCATCATCACCTTGTTTGAATGCGCCCATGTTGTAACGTGTAACATCCCACAAGTAAAATATATAATCACGTTCTTTACCTTGTAGTGCAGCACCTGCACCATCAAGTATGTCCTCACCATTGCCGAGTTTTCGTAAGTATTTTTCTTTAATAGCTTTTACGTAGGGTTCGTTTTTTAGCAGGAAATAACAAATTGCAACATCTGTTTCGGTATTTATTTTTTTGCCCGTTGATTTTTCTATTGCTTTAATGGTTTTGACTAAATAGTCCATAAAGCGATCAACCATTTCAGTTTCAATTCCTTTGAATTTTCCACTACTAGCTTTTTTGGATTTTTCTATGCTTTGTTCACTATAGTCAACAACAACGGCGGAAGGGCGTTCAGGTAAACTCCATTGCATAATATTAAGGCCGTTTTCATAAACATATTTATTCGAAAACTCGATTATATCTGCAGGGCAGCGGTAATGTTCATCAAGCATAACGGATGCTTGCTTAATTGATTTAACTAAAGCAAAAATATGTGAGCCACCACCTTTAAAGCCATGAGCCTGTGTAGAACGCAAATGTTCATCAAGTTCATGATCTTTAAATAAGTAATCATCAATGACGGAATTTTTCTGCAAAACTGTCTGCTTGTCGTCACCCACTACCAATACTTTTTTGCCTCGAAACATGAGCGACATAGCATCATCAACCCGGCACTGAGTTGCTTCATCAACAATGACAAGATCAAAGCTTTGTTCTTCACAAGGTAATAAAAAAGGTACCGTTTGTTTTCTTGCAACCCAAATAGGAAAGGTTTCAAATAATTTCTGACGTAGCTCATCAAAAACAGCGCCACTTTCCGCGATTGAGTTAAATTGTTTCATGCTGTTGGCAAGCGACATGATACTGGTAATATTGTTGGTTCCGGAACTTTTCTTTGACGAAGTTGCACTATTGACGATATCACGCAAGTTTTCGACAAGTCTCTCTCGCACTAAACGATCTTGTTGTTTAAAGAGATCATCAATCTGTTCCAGTTCACCCTGAATAGATGACCCTTTATCATGATCTATTATGGAAGTCCTTCCAGAGCGCTTACTAATACTGCTATACAAATTGAGAGCACGATGCGGCACATCGCCAATTCGAATCGTTTCATGTAATTCTCTTAGTAGCTGCCATAAGCCTGCAGACCATTTAGTCGATATTTTTAGCAACTCACTTTGTGCCTGAACGATACGTAGTAAATTTCTGGTATGTGAATGCAATGGAGGGCTAAAGGCAGAGCGAACTTTTCTGATTAGCCTTGTCAGGCTATTAATTTCCGGAGCAAGGTAAGCCTGTATGGTTGACTCTAAGTAACGAATAATCTCATGCCGGGGATATTCACGTGTTATATTCTGAAAGGCTTCAATTGTTTTGGGTTTTTTATCCAGAATGAGTGAGAGTATTTTTTCATCTTCTTTTAATACCTGAACTTCATTATCAAAATTTTTACTTGGGATTTTGAAGAAGTTATAACAATCAGCCATATTGCCTTTGATGAGTTCAAATCGATTTAATATAAAATCATCAATCAGTTGACGTTGTTTTTCATTTTTACCTTGTACAAGGTTAAGGAATTCAAGCAAGCTTGGATTATCAATTTCTCCTTCGTCTTTTTTTAAAGTACGATGATCAAATGGAACTTCTTCTCCCATTTGGCCCAACATATTTTTGTTGATTTGGTTTTTTAGTTTTTCAATCTGTTCACCAATAATTCTGATTTTTTTCTCAAGGTTTTCACCTTTTGCTCCCAGGCCCGGCCCTAGATCCTGAACATCAAATGACTTACTGAGATTGCTTACTAAATCGTGCAAACTTTGTTCACCAGTTTCAACTTGGTCTACAACTTTTATGGCGCTGAATAATAAATCTTTCCATTTTCGTTCGGCAGGTGTGCCCCGGTCATCAGCAATTAAGTAATCTTGCAACTTTTCAATCAGTGCTTCAATTGCACCTTGTTGATCACTCACAATCAGTATTCGCTGTTTGTTACAAATACAATGAATTAATAAATTCATAATGGCATAGGTTTTACCTGTGCCAGGTGGTCCTTCAAGTAATACCAGATCATGCTCTTTTAGCTGATTAATCAGGTTGCGCGTGCTCTGCGGTAAGGCGCCCGGCATCCAGGTGATATCTGCAAAGTTATCTTTCTTTTTCTGAGTATCATTATCTTGTTCAGGAGTAAGAAATTTCCCAAGCAATGACTGGTAGAATCGTTTACTGGATTGATGTGCAACAGTAGTAAGCTGGTTTAAGTCAAGTTCTAATGCCTGGTCGATAGGGTTAAGTAATTTAGGAGCACGATACAAATAGACACTTTGTAAATCACACTCAATCCCTTTGACATTAAGGTCACCTAGAATGCCGCCTTTACCATTTTCATCCTGGTAACCAAGCAGTATTTCGCGGGTTCGATCAAAAATTGATTCTTTAATAGGAAGGTGACGTGTTAAATGAATGCGATCATTTAATCTATCGACACTAATATCTTGTGCCAGCAATGTCTTGAAGAATTTATCAAGTTGGTCAACGCCATTAATTTTTTCACTAAATTTGTCAACTAAGTGGGCAAGCGCAAGATGGTTTAAATAAAAGAGCCCATCTTGTAGTAATTCTAAATGAACTCCGCGACCAGATTCTCTGATGCGAACCTTTGTATAGTAAAGTGGAAATTGAAATGTTCGGATTGAGCGATTAAATGAGAAGAGGGCATCAGTTATCTCAAAGCCCAGGTAAAAATCACAAGAGCGATCCTTTATGAATCGATCTCGAAATTCACTTGCTTCAGTTGTGCTTAATTCAAAATAAAGTTTTCCAGAGTCAAAATCTTTAACATCAGAGGCTAATAGTGGGATTTGAAATTGGGAAAGAACAGATTTGCTTTTTTCGGCTTTAGTTTCTGTATTCTCATCTTTATCAGTAGATGAGGGCGCGAAGGATATTTTTTTATCTCCAAAAACTTCTTCATAATCTATTCTGATATCTTTTTCATTAAAACGTTCGCCTAACTTTGGCTGATATAAATTCGACTGATTTTTTTTCTTACGCCTGTCAGCCGCAGGTTTTTCCTGGATATCTGTCTTTATTTCCTTTGCCCCGTCATCTAAAAATATTTTTTGTGTCAGACTGGGAGTGTAGCGTTTCGTGATCTGCAGAATATCTTTTCGCAAAGCCAGGCCACTAGTTATGCTTTTGCTGCCTTTAACAAAACTAAACTGGAATAATTTATGATATGAAATAATTTCCTGTAATACATCATTTGGATGCTGTAGTTTATCGTCATAGAGAAGCTGGTCGAGGCTGGCTAAACTTTTACGATTGACAGTTATATAGCCTGAAGAGCCGTCTCGCTCTTCAATATCCTGAATTATCAGATTATCAATATCTGAACTTGAAGATTTAAAATAAAAATAATCGCGATTAAGAAAATCTGCAGTCATCTCAAAAGTTTCGGGATGCTTTTTATTTAACTCGTTTGTCAGTATCGTTCTGATGCAGGCCCTAAAACGTCCAAAAATAAAGCGTGGAATAAAAATCGTTTTATTCTCAGAAGTATTTTCAAGTGAGTAAACCTGAAAGCCATGGTCATTCTTAAATCTGCGAATACGAAAGCTGTTGCCACGTGCGCCCCTTTTGGAAAGCCCCGTTTCTGCTGTTTTTTTTCTGGAAAAAGAATTAGCCACTTTATACCTTATATTATTTTATCTGATTAACAGGGAAACCCGTCTGTTTCGTGCCCGTGCTTTCTCAAGCTCAATGCCACTTTTACCCTTTATGTCTATTAAAGGTCGTGTATGGGCATATCCCACAGCTCGAAGTCTTCGTGAAGAAAATCCGATATTTCGCAAATGTAAAATCACACTGCTTGCGCGTTTTCCACTCAGGCTCCAGTTTGTTTCAATTTCGCCTTCGTTATAACGGTAAAAATTCTCATCATCACTATGGCCTTCAATATCAATAAGGTAATCTGTTTTAGAGATTTTAACTAAAAGTGGATCGAATGTTTTTAAAGCTTCTTTTTTTATAATGGCACTTCCGGGAGCAAATAAAATTCCGGTATCAAGATCAACACGGACACCATCTTTAGCCAGTTCGACTGTTGCGCCTGGTATGCCAGGGGTACCTTCAATTATTTCTTTAAGAGAGCCAGCAAGTTCAACGAGTGTGTTTTCTGTGCTGCCGGTCATGACGCTTTTAACTTTTTCAAATGACCCAATATCAATTTTACTCATGGTTAATAACATGACAAAGAAAACACACAGGATAACCATTAAGTCGCCAAAACTTATATAAAAGACATCCAGGCCTTCTTCATCATTATCAATTGTGAGCTGATCTAACTTCATTAGCTCATATCCAGTTTTTTATTCATTTTAAGTGAATCCATTTGTCTGTCTTCACGTCGGATTAGTACACTTACTCTATTCATGAGCAGTTTATGAGTTTCTACGTACATACTATTATGATGTTCCAGGCGACCAGCAAGTGGTGTAAAAACAAGTGAACCTAATACAGAGCCAAATGCTGTTGTCATTAATGCGAGAGACATAGCAGGGCCAATTTTTGAAGGGTCTTCTAATGACTGAAGGACTTCAATTAAACCTATTACAGTTCCTAATAAGCCAAGAGCTGGAGCAACTTTTGCGCCTTTATTGAGCAAAGAAACGGCAACTTTTCTAATTAAAAAGGCTGATGCAATGCGATTACTAACAAAATCTTCAATTTCCTCATAGAATAATTTTTCTTTAATCATATAAACAATATCATTGAGTAAATCACCCGTAATCTCATTAGCCTCACGCAGGTCCCTGATACTAGTGCCTTTGATAATGGTTTCATCAAGTTCGTCCATGACTTTAGTGATTTGTTTCGTTGGGCTTGCGATAAAAGAACGGATTACCAGCATAAATGTGCTGACAAATGTTTCCAGATCAAACTGAAAGAGGAGAATGCCAAGCGTACCACCAACGACAAAAAAGAAACTTCGGAAGTCTTTAAATAAAAAGGTATTACCTGAACCTACCCCAAGACCGGTATCAATACCCAGTGCTGATATTAAGACTGCCGCAAGTAAAGTTACACTGAACACAAGTGTGAACGGATCAAATCTCTTTTTTGAGGTAGCTAAATATTTTTTATCTTTTAATTCCTGCATAGGTATTCTCTGTATTTAATCTTGTTTGTTGTCTGAATGGACGGTAACTAATTGATTACGAGCAATATCATAAACAATAAATTGTTCTTGTACCTGGCATTTGAATTGCTGTGAATCAGTATCACCAAGCACTGAAAAACGTACAATGTACCCGTCTGATATGGAGATAACGACTTTCATACCACGGCTTAGTTTTTTTATAGTATCTGCTTCTAGTGGATTGACGGCTTTAATCTGGAATTCGTTACGCAAAGAATCACGCGCTTTGAAAGTATCGCCTTTAACATAGAGCAGGTCAGCTGTTCTTTTTTCAAGGTCACCTAATTCTTCATTATTGAAAAATATAATTCCCAGAGGAATATCACTGCCTTCGTCAAATGTTACCAGGCAACGTGCCTGATAATCAGGAACTCTGTCGAGCATGTGTGTAGGAATATCAATAACTTTGCGATGACATTTAACTTTCACTTTCCGTCTTTTAAGATCAACATCTTCAATCCTACATATTTTAGCGTTGTCAGGTAATACACGTTGTGAGTCTAAAGCTTTGGATGCCCGGCTGAGTGAACGCTGCTCCTGGCTTAACTGGAAAGTAAGTTCACTAATCTGTTCACGTAGTTCCCTGTTTTCTTCTTTTAATTCGCGAAGTTCTTCTTTTAAGTTTTTTGTTTCAGGTGCTTGAGACCAGGGTGTCTGGTCATGTTCAGATGTTTTGGTTTCATATTTAGAAAGTTCATCATAAAAACTTTGCAGGATTTTTCCAATTTTATTTTTCTGTGGCAACTCAAACCGAATACAGGGAAAGTATTCCTGAACTTTTAATGGAGCTGTTTCTGAATCAGATTTATTTGCTGTCTTGATATAAGCAGAAAATTTGAAGCTATCTAAGCACGATAAAATATTTTCAAGGTTAGGGACGTAGCCGTGGGCTTCAAGAACTGTGCGTATTGCACTGGCAGGATCAGAAAACAGAATTTTATCTACCGTCATGTAGAAAAATTTTCCATCACTATCAAAGGCAACCGCTGAGAGGTTTTTATTTACAACTGCTTTTGTTAAGTCAATGCCGTTGTCTTCTGAAATAACGGTTAATTGACCTTTCTCAAAAATGGCCATATGCCAGCCTCGCGCCAAAATACATCATAGAGAATTTGTATTAATCAATGGAAAATATCTAATGAAGCATCATCAAATTATGATGACAGTATATAGACTGTTTTCTTATATTTTAATTAAAAATGACTAAATCTAAAGTGCGTTAATTATGACGTATTTATAGTTTATATTCGTCAATAAAGGTGCTTCTGTTTCAGAAAGAAAACGCTATCTGTATTAAGCGTGAACTGGATCACACTTCTGTTTCTATTATTATTGTTGCAGCATTAAATAGTTAATTTCATTCGAGTTTAGCAGGTTAATTAAGAATGACGTATAGATAATTCTGATAATAGAGAAAATTGATTTCTCCTAATAAAGGCAGCGAAAAATGAACGAATTGAGGATTTATTTAAATAATTTATTCCACCACCGGCGGCGATTATTGGGCGGGTTTAAAGCAGACTCGAGTTCTACAGGTTGTAACCTTGACAGGATCCAACCTGGCATAGGGGGATTGTCACTAAAGCCACATGAAACACCAAGATTATTTGGGTCAAAAATTTTAATGAACGATGGGTTTTTCTTGTCATCGGCATATACGATGCCACAATAATCTTCATCGTGTTCATTGCGAAGTAGAATATCAATTTCTTTGATAAAGTTTAAGAGAACATCTTTAGTTACAGTTTCTTCCGGAGGTTGCTCACCCACAGCATAGATATACCAGCTATTATCTGCCTGCTGATTGAGTAAAGCCCAAAAATCATCCAGCTGTGGCCAGCGCAGCATTGAGGTAAAACTTCCTCGATAGGCATCGACAAAAATGGGTGATAAGTCGGTTTCGGCTAAATTAGTATCAACTAAACGGGTATTCACACTGCTCATAGTATCCTGCACCTAAAAACTATACTTGAACAGAAAGTATAGTTATTTTTTCAGGTTTAATCAGTACCTTTGGTTACATTTTTATACATGTTTACCTTTTAAGATAATCGAAAATCTTAATCATAATCTTCATTAAGTGATTTAAGAAACGCGACTAAAGGCGCAACATTTTTTTCATTAATATTGATGTCCTTTACATTCTGCTCAGCATTTCGTAGTTGCTGATTTCTGGCCTGTATACTGCTTGTGATGTAAAAGCGAACGGTTTGCTGCAAGTCTAAAAACTGACCTGTGTGCATGTAAGGATTAGAGTGGCCTAAATTACGTAAAACAGGTGTTTTAAAGGCTGCGATTGTTTTGTTTAGCAAATTGCTGCTACTACATTCATCTTGTTTTATTGAGGCTGTTTGAGCACACATAATGGTCTTTATCTTTTCTTGTGGTGCCGGCATGTCAGGATTTGCAAAAATGTTCCACAAACCAAGATCGGTATAACCCGGTTTATTTTTTGCCGCAATAGTTCTAAAGCGTGAGATTGCTGCGGGGTGTTTGGAAGTTGCAGGTAAAAAATCATTATGATTGTTATTACGCGTTATTAAATCCGGAATCATTATTTTATTAAATTCTCCTGTCCCATGGAGTGCATCATAATTGTGTTGAGCCAGCCCTGTGTTGTGAAAGCCAAAGTCTGAAAAATGCGGCGCTGTATGACAGCTTACACAGTTACCACCCGGGGCATTTTTATTTCCTTTACTAAAAAATATTTTCATGCCATTTAATTCCTCCTTTGAGAAAACAAAGTCTTGTTGATGAGTCATAAACTTATTTTTTCCCGCCGTAACAAAGCGTGGGTTATCTAATTGATTTATGGCTTCTAATAAGCGTACGCTATATGCGTTGTCTGTTTCATTTTCGTCAGGCTTACGGGGTAGATTGTTTATTTTTAAAAACATGTCATACGGGCTGCCGATATAATGCCCTTCATCATCTAGTTGAAAAGTAAGGTCAGTCACATAAGCAGAAACCAGTTTGGCGACTGCATCAAAAATTTTCTGGTCTGAAGCAGAGGCAACATCTATACGGTAATCTTCAGGTAATCTAAATTTTGCGGCGATATTTTTATCCGTTCCTTTTAATACAGTTGAATACGCTCCGCCAAATTCTTGAGCGAGTTCATCTTTACCCTTATCTTGACGAATAATGTTAGCGATATGTTGTATTGCCAGTTTATCTTCACCAGCTAACCAGCCAAAATTTCGTCCAGTGAATGTGGCACGCACAAGATCTTCCATAGAGTTAAATTCACCATCAAAATGAAAAACGGCATGTTCTTGTGTTTGGTGTGGAAGAGAAATATTCACCATCGACATAGAATTTCGCTCAGAGGTTTTTGCTCCATCTTTGCGTTCGGGCACGGGAGGGCGCATGGCGTAATCAGAATAACTGCGCATTCCTGCTGCTGGGTCATCCTGATGTTCATCAACCATGTGGCAACTGCGACAATTCATGGTTTTGCCGCGAAATGGATTATCGAGCGCTTGATTTGTGGTAATGGTTTTATTCATTACAGGATCGGCTTTATTTGGATTAGCGTAATAGGCTTGAGCAAAACGTGTTTCTAAAAATAGACGCTCGCCAATACTGATTTCAGCGGGATCCGCTTCATTTTCTTCTTCCGCGATTGCAAAATTTGCACTGGCTATAGTGAAAGCTAACAGCAGGAATAAATATAAGTCATTGTTTTTCATCTGAAAAGTTCTCAATCTAGATTGTTAGGAGCTACAAAATATATTATGGTTTAACTTGATGGAAATGGTAATGATTATCATTACCAAAGTAAAGCGCGTGTTATAAATTTCAGGATGATGAAGTATCAGTTACACTTAACATAGAATATTTTCAGTGCATAAGTGAAGCAGGGGATGTAAATGAGTCAAATTCAAAAAGGTATTTTGTCAGCAGAAACACAATTGGCACGCTATATGTCATTTAATATTTCTGATGCCCGGTTGCTTAAAGAGTGCCTGGCAGATTTAAAAGACATTGTTGATGGTGAGTCCGTTGTCGTTGGCTTTGGCTTATCGCTTGTGAAAGCAATGAAAGCGAATATTAAAGGCTTACATGTGATGCCTGCTGATGCAGTACCAGGAATTGATATTCCCTCGACACAAAGTGCCTTGTGGCTGTGGCTTCGTGGCGATGATCGGGGGGATTTATACCATCGTTCCCGTATGCTTGTAGATATCCTGGCGACGAGTTTTGAACTCGAAGATGTTGTTGATAGTTTTCAGTTTGATACGAATCGTGATTTAAGTGGTTATGAAGATGGCACAGAAAATCCTGAAGGTGATGAAGCCATTAGTGCAGCCATCGTGAGTAATGAAGGCGAAGGTCTTGATGGAAGTAGTTTTGTTGCTGTGCAGCAATGGTTACATGATATTGATAATTTTAGTGCCATGGAAGAAAAAGAACAGGATGATATTATTGGACGACACATTAGTGATAATGAAGAGTTTGATGAAGCACCTGAATCTGCTCATGTTAAGCGTGCTGCGCAGGAAAGTTTTGATCCTGAAGCCTTTGTTCTGCGTCGCTCAATGCCCTGGGCAGAGGGTATGAATGCCGGCTTAGTATTTGTTGCCTTTGGAAAATCATTTGCTGCCTTTGAGGCTATTTTAAACCGCATGCTAGGTAAAGAAGATGGTATCCAGGATGGACTATTTCAGTTTACCAGGCCAATGACAGGTGCCTATTTCTGGTGTCCGCCGATGAAGGGTGACAAGTTAGATCTCAGGGCTGTTAATATAAGTTAATATGGCTAGTAGTGAAGTAGTTTAAGATTATTCTACAACCGCTTTCCAACCACTTTCCACAGGCGGTGAGCATAATCTCTCGCTGTATTCTTTATTTCAACTTCTGCCATGTCTTGCTTTAAAAAATAATTCACGGCATCTGCCTGTGCTTTTACCAGTATGCCGGCCAGACCTTTTTCACGTGCAGCATTTTCTGCTGCTTTAAGCAGTTCTTTTCCTATACCCTGGTTTTGATTATCAGGATGAACATACAAACCATGTAATAACAGGCCACTTTGATTGCCGGGTGTATCCTTATTATCAGCACGTTCCCAACTGGCTATCCCTATAATGTTATCGTCTTGCTTTGCCACAATGATTTCAAAGTGATGCAGATCCAGTTCATTATAAAAATAACTGGGTAGTGATAAACGTTTGACTCGTTCAGGTAAATTCCAGCGCATAATTGCGGCTTCTATTACCTGGTTAATTCCATTCAGGTCATGCTGGGTTGCGGTGCATATATTCATAACTGTGTTAGGCACACTCAGTTTTCAGATGATACAAATAAAAAAGGGACATACATTTATGTATGTCCCTTGATTATAGTGATATTACTTAGCTTTTTTATGCAGCAGCATCAGTGTTTAAGTATTCAGCAAGGCTTTCAGAACCACCAATGTAATCACCATCGATGAAAATCTGGGGGACACTTGAGATACCTGCAACTGCACGTAATGTGGCTTCAGTGTAATCACGGTTTAATACCAGTTCCTCATACTTGAGACCTGCATCAGTCAGCATACCTTTTGCACGAATACAGAATTCACAATCTGGACGAGTGAAGATTGTCACATCATGTGGCTTCTTCGCATTCGGTGCGATGTATTCCAGCATGGTATCTGCATCAGATACTTCAAACGGGTCGCCTGGTACGTTTGGTTCAATGAACATTTTTTCTACTACGCCGTTTTTAACCAGCATAGAATAACGCCATGAACGTTTACCAAAGCCAAGGTCATCCTTGTCAACTAACATGCCCATGCCTTCACTGAAGTCACCGTTACCGTCTGGAATGAATGTTACATTGTCAGCATTCTGACCTTTTTTCCATTCGTTCATTACGAAGGCATCGTTTACAGACATACAGATAACTTCATCAACACCATGTTCTTTAAGTGTTGGCGTTAGCTGGTTATAACGTGGTACGTGAGTTGATGAACACGTTGGGGTGAATGCACCCGGTAACGAGAATACAACGACTGTTTTATCTTTAAAAATTTCATCCGTTGTCACATCAACCCACTGGTGATTCTGACGAGTACGGAATGTAACTTGTGGTACATTTTGACCTTCACGATTTTCCATTTTCTATCTCCTGTTTCGCTATTGCGGTATTTTGTTTAATTAGTTTGTGAGGCAATCTATCTACGCTTTGCCTCGAACACGGGAGTATTATGCTGATTACTAGATGATTGATAAAATCGTTTATTTCTACTATTATGATAGGTAAAACCTATTATTTGGAGTGGGTATGAATTTACGTGATCTTGAGTACCTGGTAGCGGTTGATGAAGAACGTCATTTTCACCGTGCTGCGGCGCGCTGCTTTGTCAGTCAGCCGACGTTGAGTGGCCAGTTAAAAAAACTGGAGCAGGAGCTGGGTGTGTTACTGATCGAGCGGACCAATCGACAGGTTTCCATGACCGAAGCGGGAATCGCCGTTGTTGAGCATGCACGAAAAGCGCTGGCCGAAACCGCGATAATCAAGGATGTGGCTAATAATTATAAGGATCCGATGACAGGCGATATCCGCGTTGGCATTATTCCAACCATTGCGCCATACCTATTGCCCATTATCATGCCGCATTTACATAACCATTTTAAAAATTTAAAGCTCTGGTTATATGAGTATCAAACTCAGGCCTGTCTGGAAAAATTAAATAAAGCTGAACTTGATTTTTTGATTCTTGCCTTGCCAATCGAGAAACATGACTTCACCGAGCTCGACTTGTTCCGTGAGCCGTTTCGTTTAGCTGTTAACCGGGAGCAGTTATTGGCAAAGAAAAAGCACCTTAACCTGGGTGACATTACGAATCAAAAATTATTGTTACTCGAAGAAGGACATTGTTTACGCGGGCATATACTTGATGTTTGTTTATTAGCAGGAGTGCAGGAACAAACAGAGTTTCAGGCAACAAGTCTTGAAACTTTACGCCATATGGTTGGGGAAGGTATGGGCATGACGTTAATGCCAGAACTGGCTGTACCAAAGAAAACCAGCAAGGCCGATGATGTACGTTACATAGAGTTTAGTGATCCAAAACCTAACCGCAGAATTGGAATGCTGTATCGTAAAAACAACTACCGTGAAGACACATTTAATAATATTGCTGAATTGATTAAATCCGTATTACCGGTTAATGTCTTTTTTTGATTATTATGGAAATAGATTACAGGGAGTAACAAATGCAAATCTTAGAATTAATTTATCCAATGGCGGCATTATTTACATTAACTTTTTTTATTATGTATTTAATGTTGTTCGTCAGGGTAAAGGCGGTGCGTTCACGCCAGGTTTCACCAAGGTATTTTAAATTAAATAAAGGTGGCGAGTTACCCGAGCAGGTTGAGGCCATCGCGCAAAACTACGGTAATTTGCTTGAATTTCCCGTATTATTTTATAGCGTTTGCATCATTGCCATTATTTTAAATAAAAGCGCAGACTATTTTATATATTGTGCCTGGGCGTTTGTCATCTCAAGAGTGATCCATTCTTATATACATATAACGTATAACCATATATTGCATCGCTTAGCCGCGTTTGCTATATCGGGTTTTATATTAATTCTTATGTGGCTGAAGGTCGTATTGATAGTCGCCAACAAAGTCTAGATTAGAGTGTGTTAAATGTAATCTGGAACTCAATACCGGGTTCCTTATTAATAACATCAATTTGACCATGCATAGCGTTAACGAGTTGTTTAACCAGGGACAGTCCAATACCTGTTCCTACTGTTTCACGGGTTAATTCATTTTCGGATCGGTAAAACAACCGGAATATTTTTCGTAACTGATCTTTATTAATCCCCGGGCCATAATCACGAATCGTAAATTGAACTTTATTATTACGAAGTGTTTTACAGAAGATATCAATTTGATGTCTATCTGCTTTTGCTGAAAATTTAATGGCATTATCGACAAGGTTGATAATAACCTGAAGAAAGTAATCCGCATCAGCGAGGATATGTTTTTCTTTA
This sequence comes from Gammaproteobacteria bacterium, assembly GCA_026197095.1. Classification (GTDB taxonomy): domain Bacteria; phylum Pseudomonadota; class Gammaproteobacteria; order UBA6429; family Thiohalophilaceae; genus JAGLTQ01. The sequence continues at coordinate 8,945 of JAPHTF010000045.1, read as the reverse complement.
ATCGTATCATCACATGACATATTGAGGCTGAATGCTGCCAGTTCAATTTGAGAACTGATTTTTGAATGGGTGTTATCAAGAAGCTCTGCAACACGATAGGATTTTAAATCTACCTGTAATTCATTTCGCGTCATTCTGGCAAGCTGTAAAACATTATTGATTAAGCGGGAGAGGCGTTCACTCTCATCATAAATGTAATCATAATATTGTTTTCTTTTTTCTTCTGGTGCCCAGCCTTCGCGTAACATTTCACCATACATACGAATAGAAGTTAAAGGTGTTTTAAGCTCATGGCTAACTGCCGAGACAAAATCCTGTTGTTGTCGTGCTAATACAATTTGTTTAATCCCCAATATATACAGACTAAAAAAACCACCACATAATATTAACAATAAAATAATAGATAGCCAGGTTATGACTGAACCACCTGGCCCTGCAGGTAAATTATTAACGCTAAAGATTAACTCTATCTGATCAAGTGTTGCAGATAACCTGTTCTGTAGCAGTAATGTACCTTGAAGTACATTGCTGTCTAATGCGTTAAGGCTGCTCGAATATGAATCACGAGAAGTTCTTCGATTTAATGTCGATAAAATATTTCCCTGGTAAGCAATCGTTAAATTACTTGCGTTCGATACGTTTGTTTCATAAAACGATTTTGCAATAATTTTTTTAATAAAATAGTCAGGATTTATTAGCAAGCCCTGAATATAACGTGCACCATTTCGCCAAACTTTCCGATATAAAACAAAATGTCCACTTTCAAGCAAACTGAACTCAAATGCATCTATTTCACTCTCGAACATATTGATACGTAGTGAGCTATCTTTTTTCACAGGCTGATCATTACTTGCGCTGAGAGCGGTTGTTAATTCAGGTAAAACATTACTTTCCTTGCGTCGCGAGACAACCTGTTTTTTACTTTTCAATTTTGAAATATCATTTTCTTTCTTTTGTGCCAGTGATCTTTCCTGGTATTGTTTCTCCAGTTTGAGATCTTCTACGCGTCCTTTACTCTTTGAATATAAGTTTGAGCTTGCTGAAGGACTATAGCTTTTTTGTGTTTGTAATTGATCGAATGCAGCCTGCGGGGTAATCGGTGCAGTCTCTTTTTTTGAGATGCCGGGTGCTGAAATAACTGGTGCTGAAATACTTGCAGCTGAAGGCTCTGGAGCCATGATTTGATCAGTCATAACCTCACTACTTGCTGCCCATTTTCCTGCTTCAAATTGGTATATTTCACTTTTATCTTCAGTGGCTGCTGAAGCGGCTTCTTTTTCAGTAATTTGAATAACCGGTTTATTAATTAATTTATTTTGACTGAGTATTTGAAATATCTGGTTATGAGCGTTTTCTCGTTTTGCTTTTTCTTCGCGAGGAATACTGTAGTCCTGCTCCTGTGAAAACTTGCTTAAAGCAACAGTGGGCAGTAAGGGAGTGGAAAACTCGCCAAAATTATCGATCTGGAAATAGCCAATTATTCCAGGAAATTTTTCATTAACCGGAAAAGCGGATAAAGGTGAACGTTGTAAAAATTTTTGCTGAGTATTAGCCGCAATATTAAGAAAGGAATAATCTGTAAAAGTCCGGGCACTTTCTGTTTCGATCAGCTCTCTATATTTTTGATCTATCCGGGTTGAAAGCTCTTCTGCCTGCAAACGATAATGATGAAAGGATTCCCATTTTAACTGACTATAAGCCTGTTTTATTAAAATAGCTGTAGGTATAGCAAGCGCAAGGAAGAATAGAATTAAAATAAAGCGTAAGCGATTTTTATTCCAGGTAGATAGCGTATTCTTAAGCATGCTAATCCACCATTAACCTGTAACCTGCGCCACGAACAGTTATGAGGTGACAGGGGTTTGCTGCATCTTGTTCAATCTTACGGCGTAACTTGGCAACATGAATATCGACTGTGCGTGTTTCCAGTTCAAGATTTTTTGCATAACCCCATATTTTATTAAGCAGCTCATCCCTTGGAACCGGGCGTTCTGTATGATTAGCCAGATAAAGTAAAATATCCATCTCTCGCCGAGTGAAATGGATCTCTTCTTTGCCTTTTGTTGCAGATAAGTTGCGACTATCTATTTTAATATGAGTCGCCTGACCACTGTCACCTAGTTCAATCATATGTTCCGGTTCATTTGATAAACCTGAGCGTCTTAATACAGCCTGAATACGTAATATAAGTTGGGCAACCGAGAAGGGTTTAGCGACATAATCATCCGCACCAAGTTGTAATCCCTGAATAATATCTTCATCACTGGATTTTGCCGTCAGCATAATAATAGGTTGTTCCCGATCTGCTTTACGAATTTGTTCGCAAACGGCATAGCCATCCATTCCGGGCAACATAATATCAAGAAGAATTAAGTCATGTTTTCCAGTAAGGGCTTTTTCTAACCCCGTATTACCATCTGCAGCGAAATCTGTATCGTAGCCATGATAGACCAGTACATCGACCAGGCCGGTGCGAATGGCTTCTTCATCTTCAATAATTAATATGTTTTCTTTGCGTGACATAGTGTTATTAGATTACCAGCTTTGGCTTCTTATGTGATGCTGCTTTTATGTAAATTTTATGTAAATTTCCTGCAAATAGTTTTACATAAAACGGCCTACAGCAATTGACTCACTTTACCTAGACTTTGTTTCAGAAGTTAAACATGACCTGATTATTTAGCAGGGACATGAACAGAAACGGCTAGATGAGATGAGGAAATTATTATGGCACTAATCACACGAATTGGACGACTTTTTAGCGCAGATTTCAACGCGGTCCTGGATCGTATTGAAGAACCTGATGTATTGCTAAAGCAAGCATTACGCGAGATGGAAGAAGATTTACACCGTGATGCACAACAATTGAAATTGTATGAAAAAGAATATTCCTTGCTTGCAGTGAAAATGGATGAGTTAAGTAAAAGTATAGAGCAGGTCGATCAGGAGCTTGATATCTGCTTTGAGTCAGGAGAGACAAAACTTGCGCGTAGCCAGGTGAAAAAGAAACTTGAAATTCAACGTTATCATAAACACTGCATTTCAAAGTCAGAATCACTGCTTAGGAAAACCAGTGAATTAAAAACGCGTATTGATGAAAACAAAATGCGGTTTTCTGTAATGCAGCAAAAACTGGAGCTGCTTTCAGAAACTGAAGCTGAGCTAAATGGAGAAGAGCTTTATTCAAATATCACAATGACAGTTAAGGATGACGATATTGAAATGGCCTTTCTGCGTGAAAAACAAGCGCGAGGTGTGTCATGAAAAAAGCTACGTTTATGGAGGGAGTTGGTATCGCTTTGATAGCAAGTATCGCAGTTGCTGTTTTATTCACTGTTATGTCATCAATGTTTATTGGGTCTAACGTATTTATGCTGCTCGTAGCGGGGCTCTCCTTTTTATATATTTCCTATTTGTTGTTACGCAGCAAAGAAAGAACAGGCCGTATTACCGTTATTGTAATCTGGTCTTTGGTCACACTCATTTCATTGGTGTTTATTTCATCTTTAATCCTATATGTGGCGATCCAGTTAATGATGGTTTGGTTGATGCGCTCACTGTATTTTTATAACAGTATTTTTTCAGCATTAATTGACCTGACAATGACCGTGATGAGCCTGGCTATTGCCATCTGGGCACTAACTGTATCAGGGAGTTTGTTTTTGACTTTCTGGAGTTTTTTTCTTGTACAGGCCTTGTTTGTCTATATCCCAAAAAATTTTATTGCCGGGAAAAAATCTGAAACAGAAAGTCAAATAGACGATGACAAATTTGAATATGCACATCATGCCGCTGAAATTGCAGTGGCAAAATTATTTAAAACAAATTAGTTAAGTATTAAATCCAAATGGAGGATGTAAAAATGAAAAACAAACTTTTCACAATCAGTATTTTTATTATTACCGCAGTGGTTATTGGGTTTTATCCGTTTATACAGAAATCAGCCGATGCCAATGTAAATATCTCTTTAAATAAAAAACCAAAAATACAACTCGCTATTTTGTTAGACACGAGCAGCAGTATGAATGGGCTGATTGATCAAACACGAAACCAGCTATGGCAAGTGGTTAATGAATTTTCAAAAGCGGAACAGAACGGCCTAAAACCATCATTAGAAGTTGCAGTGTATGAATATGGTAATAGTGGTTTGTCTGCGAACAGCGGTTTTATTCGACAAGTTTCGGCTTTAACAGGCGAACTCGATCAAGTCTCTGAGGCTTTGTTTTCTTTAACAACAAATGGGGGAAGTGAATATTGTGGTTATGCAATCAGAACAGCCGTTAATGAATTGCCCTGGAGTCAGTCAGAAGGAGATATTAAAGCCATTTTTATTGCAGGTAATGAACCATTTACGCAGGGCCCCGTTTCTTATCGAGAGGCCATCGCTTTAGCAAAACAAAAGGGCATTACTATTAATACTATTCATGCAGGTAATGTAGAACAAGGTGCTAACTCTGGCTGGAAGGATGGGGCTTTACTGGCGGGGGGAGAATATATGAGTATTGACCATAATCATAAGATTGCTCATATCAATGCACCACAAGATAAAAATATTGCAGTATTAAATGAAAAGTTAAATAAAACATATATTCCATATGGTGTTGAAGGTGAGGAAAAAGCCAATCGTCAAAAAGTGCAGGATGATAAAAGTAATGCCATTTCTTCTGCCTTGTTATCTAAACGAGCTGCTGCTAAAGCGTCATCGATGTATGACAATTCCAGCTGGGATCTGGTTGATGCGCTCGAAACCGGGAAAGTGGAACTGGATAATATTGAAGAGAAAGAATTGCCAGAGCCATTACGCCAAATGGCTAAAGATAAACGAAAAGATTTCCTTAAAAAGAAGGTAGAGGAGCGTCAGGAATTGAAAAAAGAAATCGCCAAGTTAAGTACTGAACGTAGTAAATATGTCGCGAAAAAGAAAATGGAAGCAGGTGCGCCAAGTGTGGCTACCATGGAACAAGCAGTGACTAAAGCGATTCAAAAACAAGGGGAAGCAAAAAATTATAATTTTAAAAAGTAATTATATTTAAGTAGAAAAACTTCTCCATTTGGCGGCATAAGTAATTATGTCGCCTTTTTTATTCTTGTTTTGTAGGTCGGCCTTCAGGCCGACCTACGAAACCCGCTGAATAATGACTATAAATTTAGTATAATTATCATATAAACCATCATGTCGAGAAAACACCTTGTCTGAATTAAGAACGGAATACCATATTGAAGTCACTGACGACGGTGCAAGCCCAGTAGATTTACTTGCTGCAGAATCCGGGCTATCAAAGCAAAAAATCAAGCAGGCTATGCAAAAAGGCGCAGTTTGGCTAACTGATGATAAAGGTACTCATCGGTTACGTCGGCAAAGTAAAAAGCTCAAATCAGGCAGCAAACTTCATTTTTATTATGATCCTGAAGTGCTTGATGAAACAGTAGATGATGCCATTCTTATTGCTGATGAGGGCGATTACAGCGTATGGTATAAACCTCGTGGCATGTTATCTCAAGGGAGCAAGTGGAGTGATCACTGTGCAATTAATCGTTGGGTAGAGCAACACGGAGTAAATCAACATTCAGAACCACAGCGGCAAGCTTTTATTGTACACAGACTCGATCGCTTTGCTTCAGGACTAATCTTGATAGCACATAAGAAAAAGACAGCAACGTTGTTAGCTGATTTATTTAAAAAGAAAAACATTACAAAACAATATAAAGCGATTGTTCATGGTTTATTTCCTCGTGATGCGGTAACGCTGAGCAATGAAGTTGATAATAAACCTGCTGTTTCACATGTTTCTTTATTGCAATATGAAGAAGTTACTAATACTTCATTAGTACAGGTTGATATTGAAACGGGGCGTAAACATCAAATTCGCATTCATTTATCAGGCGCAGGTTTCCCTATTGTTGGGGATCGGTTGTATGGGAGTGATGATGGTGATAAAGATTTACAACTGACGGCATTTAAACTGTCATTTCCCAGTCCAATTGATGGTACTGATAAAATATATACATTAAGTGATGAGCTTCAGCCGAAACTTAATAATATATCTGACTAAGTCCTAATAAACTTATAATCATCAGTACACCACCAATAATTTGTTTAAATAGTTGATCATTTTTCAATATTAACTCGTGTGTTTTTATTCCAATCACATGACCTATTGCTGCAACAGGTAAGAGATACAGTGCTGTGAGAAAATGGATATCAACACCGAGTAGTATGAATGTCGTCATCTTGATAGAGACCAGAATAAACCATAAAACGAATAAGGTATTACGTAGTTGCTCAGCAGCAACATTACGCATATAAACTGCAACCATTAAAGGTGCACCTGTCAGTGAAGTGCCCGCCACGTAACCGCCTATAGCTAATAAAAACCGATCAAGCCATTCATTGTTACTTCGTATGTTCAAATTTAAAAACCAGATCACGGCATAAAATAAGGTCACTGAATAAATAAAGATGATTAACCAGTTATTCGGCAAAGTGATTAAACCAAATACACCGACAAGGGCAGGTGGAATAATGTAAATGCTGGATTTTTTTAAATAAGACCAGTCAACATTGTTCATTCGCGAACGCAAGGTAAGCGAGGTAAAGAAGAGTAAATGTAAACCAATAATGGGTAACCAATATACCGGTTTATCATAAATAAACAGCATCAAGGGCAAGCCCAATGCGGCACCACCAAAGCCTAAACCACTGCGAACAAAACCTGTCCATACAAAGATGAGCGCAATCAGACCGAGTTCTGTTGTTGTAAACTCAATAAAGCTAAACTCAATAAAGCTAAACTCAATGAAGCTAAACTCAATAAAGTTAAAATCCATCAAAGAAGTTTAAAAAAGTGGACTATGGATAAGTAATTAAACTTAAACAGTGATCAGAGCCGCAGCTAAACCAATCAGACCACCAAACACACCACCCCATACCACCAGCCAGCCAAGATGTTTTTTAATCATTGCCTGAACAATTTCTTTAACTAATTGAGGTGTCAGTTCTTCAAGACGTTTTTCAATAATATCTTCAACTTTTTCACGAATGTCTTTCATAACATCGGGTTGTTCTATTTCATTTCTTAATAATTCAAGAAAGGATTCTGCTTGAGTCATTTCAATAAGGGATTGTTTCATGTTTTTAATAAAAGGTTCCTTTAGTGGCGTTAATGCTTCCTGACCACCAAACATACCAAGCATGCCGCCAAAAGAAGACTCCATAATGACTTTAACTAGAGAATCAAATGAGGGGCTTAAATCAACTTTCTCAATGACTGGAGTTAAGTGCAAGTCAGGTTTGATTCCATCGGAGACGCGAAGGAAACGGTCAATATTCTCTTCAGTAAAAAATTGCTCCATCATGAGGCTGCGAATAGCGAGTTTAAAATCTTCAAAACGGGCAGGGATAACGCCAGAACCATACAGGCCGGGGACTTTCTCAAATAACATGTGAATGGCTAGCCAGTTTGTAATTGCGCCCGATAATGCGAATAAGCCAATGGTTAAAACAAGTTCATTTTTAATAATTAGACCAGTTATTACGACTAAAATGGCCAAACCATTTGTGATAACGCTTTTATTCACCTGAAATGCTCCTGAGTATTTTTGAAATAGGATTATCTATTAATATGGGGTAACAGACAATTAGCCTGATAGAGAATACATTTTTGTTTTATCAATAAGAAACTTCGCTATTTGCCCCTCAAATACAATATTTTCAGGGCCTATTAGCGAGAATTTGCGATTATTTCATGCTATAAATAGTAGCTGATGTGGATGTACTGTTGTTAAGCCGTGTATGAAGAGGATGTTATGGCGGGAAAGGAAATCGTATTTAAGCAGCGAAATGCGCTTGGTTTGGATATTCTGGTTAAATTAATCGATGGCCGGGAATTGCAGGTTTCAAATATAGGGAAAAAAACCAATCAAACGTATTCTGTGGATATTCTCTCTCTTCAGGATAAAAGTAAAAAAATATTTTCTATTGCCTGGAAATGGTTAGCTGCCAGCATGAGTTTCCTCTTAGTTATGTTGTTGCTATTCAAATTTTTACCGACATATTTAACTGAGCATAAAAACCTGTACCTTGGTGTTATTCTTCTTGTGGGGCTTTTAGGTAGTATTTATAGTTTCATTCAGTTCTGGAAAAATACATCACAAAAACAAGTTTTTTATTCTCGTAAAGCACATGTACCCATTATTATATTATATGCAGGTAAACCCTCTAAAAAGGCATTTTCATTATTCATTGATTCTATAGAAAAACGTATTAAGAAATTCCGCAATCACATGGATATTGATGACGAAAAACAATTAACAGGTGAAATGAAAATGTTGCGCCGATTAAGTGATGACGGTGTGATTAGTAAAAAGGCTTATGAAAAAGCCAAGGCAAAATTGTTTACAGGCTTTGATAGTAGTCTTGTAAAACGTTAATCATAAAATTCTGAATTATTATGAATCCTCTTATTTCTGTCATTATGCCTGTACATAATGCCGGTCTTTATCTTGCTGATGCGATTGCAAGTATACTTAATCAAGAAGATGTTCTGCTTGAGCTTATTGTTGTCGATGATCATTCCACTGATGCTGCAATTAATAACCTGCCTATAGAACTCACTCAAGATAGCCGGTTTAAATTAATATCTTCTAATTATCATGGCGTGGTGGCTGCAATGCGGGCTGGCTTTGCGCATGCACGAGGGCAATACATCGCCAGAATGGATGCAGATGACATTGCATTGCCTGATAGATTATTAAGGCAGTATGATTATTTACAGCAGTATCCTGACATTGGTATAGCCGGTGGCCAGGTAAAAATAATCAGTGATGCCGGTATTGAAGAAGGCTTTATCCTTTATGAAAAATGGTTAAATCTCTTATGTTCACCTGAAGATATAGAGAAAGAACTTTTTATTGAAAGTCCCATTCCGAATCCGACTGCCTTTTTT
>JAPHTF010000020.1 GCA_026197095.1 Gammaproteobacteria bacterium | reverse complement strand
TTCAACTTCATCACCTAAAGAAACAACTTTGCTTGGGTGAATGTTTTTGTTAGTCCAGTCCATTTCAGATACGTGAACAAGACCTTCAACACCTTCTTCGAGTTCAATGAAACAACCGTAATCGGCAATATTGCTCACTTTTCCGAATAAACGCGTGTGCTCTGGATAACGACGTGCAATATCTACCCATGGATCTTCACCCATTTGTTTTAAACCAAGGCTTACACGCATGCGTTCTTTATCAAACTTAAGCACTTTAACGTCTATCTCAGTACCTACTTCAACGATCTCACTTGGGTGTTTAACACGTTTCCACGCCATATCTGTGATGTGTAATAAACCATCTACACCACCTAAATCAACGAATGCACCGTATTCAGTTAAGTTTTTAACAACACCCTTAACGATAGCGCCTTCTTGCATGCTTTCTAGCATCGCGTCGCGATCTGCGCCGCCTTCTAACTCAACAACAGCACGACGTGAAACAACAACGTTGTTACGTTTCTGGTCAAGTTTAATAACTTTAAATTCTAGTTCTTTATTTTCTAAGTAGCTGGTGTCACGTACCGGGCGTACATCAACTAATGAACCTGGCAAGAACGCGCGGATGTTACCAAGATCAACCGTAAAGCCACCTTTGACTTTATCAGCAATAGTACCAACAACTGTTTCATTTGCTTCATGAGCTTTCTCAAGAGTCGTCCATGCTTCAGCACGTTTTGCTTTTTCACGTGATAGACGTGTCTCACCAAAACCATCATCCATCATGTCCATAGCGACATCAACGGTGTCACCTACAGCAACTTCTAATACGCCACTCTCATTAAAAAACTGGGATAAAGGGATTACACCTTCAGATTTAAGACCCGCGTTAACAATAACAAAGTCACTGTCGATTTGAACTACTGTACCGGGAATAATAGAACCTGGACGCATTTGCGTCTTACCTAAACTTTCTTCAAATAAATCTGCAAAACTTTCGCTCATTATAGATATGCCTTAGATCAAATTGATCTGGGTTATGTCATAGCTGGCCTCTGGCGAGTCAAACACTACGAACTGTTAATAAAACGACCGGATACACTTGCGTTATCAAGTCAGTTAAAACTACTTATCTTCTACACAACATCAAAGTTCTTTTCACAAATTGCCATCACTTGATCGACAACTTGCTCAATACTTGATTCTGAAGTATCAATTAAAATTGCATCTTCAGCAGGCTTAAGCGGTGATGCTGAACGTTGACTATCTCGCTCATCTCGCTCGTTTATATCCTTTCGGATGTCCTGTAAAAGGGCGGCAAGGTTACCACTAATACCCTTCTCTTTCAACTGTTTATAGCGTCTTTGCGCCCGTTCTTCGGCACTGGCAGTAAGGAATATTTTGGTCTGGGCGTCGGGGAAAACCGTGGTGCCCATGTCCCGACCATCCGCCACTAAACCCGGACTCCGGCGAAAATCGCGTTGGCGCTGCAATAGTGCTTCACGCACTTTTGGCATCGCAGCCACTTTTGAAGCAGCATTACCCGTTGTTTCTGTCCGCAATTCAGGCCCCACGACCTTTCCATCAAGGATAATTTGTAATTCCTGTCCGTTTTGGCCCGTTTCAGAGCTGGAACCGGCATCAACAAGCTTAAATTCAACATCTAAATTTGCGGCATAATCTGCAATAGAATCTTCATTATCAAAAGAAAGCGCATTATTTTGTGAGCCATATGCGACTAAACGATACAGCGCGCCACTATCGAGCATATGCCAACCGAGTTTCTGAGCAACATGCTTAACGATAGTGCCTTTGCCTGAACCACTGGGACCATCAATTGTTAAAACGGGAATATCTTGCATTGTGTGCTCTTTTGCTGAAATCTAACGTAAATTTAAAATTACCGGCCATAAATATCTTCATAACGTACGATATCATCTTCACCAAAATAACCACCGGATTGTACCTCGATCATTTCTAATGGTAGTGAACCTGTATTTTCCAATCGATGTTTAGCTCCTACAGGAATATAGGTAGATTGATTTTCTGTAACCATAAAGGTTTCATCATCTCGAGTGACTTTGGCTGTACCACTCACTACAATCCAGTGTTCTGCACGATGGTGATGCATTTGTAATGATAAAACACCACCTGGATCGACCGTGATACGTTTTACATGGTACCGTTCACCCATATCAATACTGTCATAATTGCCCCATGGACGAAAAACGCAACGGTGATTAAGGTGTTCTTCTCTACCTTCAGACCTTATCCATTCAACTATTTGCTTCACATTCTGAACCTGATCCCGATTCGCAACAAGAATCGCATCAGCAGTCTCTACCACCACCGTGTCCTTTAAACCTACTGCGGCAATTAACCGTTTCTGACTAAACAACATTGAGTTTTCAGTATCAAGTGCAACAACATCACCTTGTATGACATTGCCTGATTTGTCTTTATTACCAATTTGCCATAGTTCAGCCCAGGCTCCAATATCTGACCAACCTGCATCTAACGGAATGACAGCCGCTTTTATTTTATTCTCAGTGTTAGAACTAACAATTTTTTCAGCTACCGCATAATCAATCGAATCCGATGGACATGTTTCGAATATCTCTTGATCAATTCGATAAAAATCCAGTTCAGCTTGACCTTTTTTGTATGCCTGTTCACAAACTTTTAAGATTTCAGGCGCATAGTGACCAATTTGAGATAACCATACAGAGGTTTTAACCATGAATTTTCCGCTGTTCCATAAAAACTTTTTAGAATCCAGGTATGTTTGCGCGGTTTCCAAATCGGGCTTTTCTACAAATTTATTAATAGCAAAACTTATTCCTTCATCAATCTCTTCACCTTGTTCAATATAACCATAACCTGTCTCAGGTCTGTCTGGAATAATACCAAACGTAACCAGGTAACCCTGCTCGGCTAAAAGTGCCCCTTCATTTAAGGCTTTATGAAATGATTCATTATCTCGAATAATATGATCCGCCGGCATCACAAGTAAGACATCATCGTTTCCTAATTCGCGATTAGCAATAGCCGCTAACGTTAATGCAGGCGCGGTATTCCGACCAACGGGTTCGAGTAATAAGGCATCTGCTTTAACATTAATTTCGCGTAATTGTTCCGCTACTAAAAAACGATGAGCATCATTACAGATAACAGTAACCGTATCAGAAATATTTGGGAAATTTTCAAGCCGTGTAATCGTGTCTTGCAATAATGTTTTATCACTTACTAAAGGCAATAACTGTTTAGGATATAATTGACGAGATAACGGCCAAAGGCGTGTTCCGGAACCACCGGAAAGAATAACAGGCTTAACAGTAATATTCATAATTAACTTAATTCCATTTCAATTCAAATACCATGTTATTGCGAGGGAGTAAAACGACCGAAGTAATCCTGTAACATAGACCTATTAACTGAAGATTGCTTCGTCATTACATTTCTCGCAATGATGAGTTAGCTTATATTCAAGCCCGCTTGTTTTGCCAATTCAATAAAACCGGGGAAAGAAGTATTTACATTCGCACAGTCATTAATAGTAATAGTACCATTCGCAACTAAAGCGGCCATTGAAAATGACATTGCGATACGATGGTCACCATGACTATCGACTTCGCCACCTGTTATTTGGCCCGGTTGAATAACAATACCATCATCAGTTGGCTTTGCATCAATACCCAGAGTAGTTAAACCATCCGCCATAACCTGAATACGATCACTTTCTTTAACTCGTAATTCTTTAGCGCCCGTTAATACTGTTTCACCTTCTGCACATGCTGCCGCGATAAAGATGGCTGGGAATTCATCAATGGCTAATGGCACCTGGTCTTCGGGTATTTTAATTCCTTTTAACCTGGCATAACGCACACGAATATCTGCAACAGGTTCTCCACCCACTTCACGCTCATTAGCTATAGATATATCAGCCCCCATTAAACGTAAAATATTTATTACACCTATGCGTGTTGGATTTATACCCACATGTTCAAGTGTAATATCTGAACCCTTAGCAATAGTAGCGCCCACCATAAAAAATGTTGCTGAAGAAATATCAGCTGGAACATCAATCTTGGTTGCCGTTAGTTTACCGCCACCTTTTAAACAAATTTTATTACCATCGGTAATAACCTCGTAGCCTAAACCACGCAACATCCGTTCAGTATGATCACGTGTTGGTGCAGGTTCAGTTACACAAGTTTCACCGGTCGCATATAAGCCTGCTAATAAAATACAGGACTTAACCTGGGCACTGGCAACAGGCATATCATAATGAAAACCCGTTAATTTATTTCCACCTTTAATTGTTAATGGTGGCGTGCCATCTTCATTTGTTTCAACAACAGTATTCATTTGCGCAAGCGGAACAGTTACCCGACGCATTGGCCGTTTACTTAAAGATGCATCCCCTACCATGGTAGAATCAAAATCTTGTGCCGATAAGATACCGGCAAGTAAACGTATTGAAGTACCCGAATTACCCACATCCAGTTCTTTTTCCGGTTTAGTTAATCCATGCAAGCCCACACCTTGAATTGTTACTTTACCGTTTGTTGGGCCTTCAATTTCTACACCCATGGCACGAAAGGCATTTAAGGTTGCTAAACTATCTTCACCTTCAAGAAAACCCGTTACTTCAGTTATTCCTTCAGCAAGCGAACCCAACATAATGCTTCGATGAGAAATGGATTTATCTCCAGGTACCCGGAAAATCCCGTTTAATTTCCCACCCGCTTTAACTTCAAATTTCAATTTAATTACCTTAACTTATTCTGGACTATCATTAATATTTTTATCTTCACAAAACTCATCACGCGCTTTTTTAGCCCGGGAAAAAGTTTCTTTTAAATAAACACTGTCATTACATTCAATAGCATTAGCTAATAGCTGTAAATCATCACTAAATATTTTAATCATTTTTACTAATGCATCTTTATTTGAGATACAGATGTCATGCCACATATCAGGATCACTTGACGCGATACGCGTAAAATCACGAAAACCACCCGCGGCAAAATCAAAAATTTCATTCTTCGCATCCATTTTAGCCAGGGTATCAACTAACGAATAAGCCAGCATATGTGGTAAATGGCTGGTTGCCGCTAATACTTCATCATGATGTTCAATACTGGTTTCAACAACTTCAGCGCCACATGCTTGCCACATGTTGCGTACTTTTGAAATAGCCAATGGTGAGCTTGTTTCCAATGGCGTGATAATAACGCGACGGTTTTCATACAATTCTGGAAAAGAGGCTTCAACACCACTTTTTTCCGTTCCCGCTATTGGATGACCTGGCACTAAGTTAGCAGGAATTGATTTAAAGGCATGTTGAGCTGATTTAACAACACTGGCTTTTGCACTGCCAACATCAGTAATGACCATATCATCAGATATTACCGGGGCGATTTGTTCAAAAACTGACTGCATTGCACCTAAGGGCACGGCAAGCACAACCATGTCACAACCTTTAACGGCTTTTGATATTTCGGTCTCGTAATTATCTATAACACCAAGACTTTTTGCTCTTTCAAGGTGTGATACATCACGACTAACGCCAATCACTTCAGCCACTGCGCCTGTTTTTTTTAAAGCACGCGCTAACGACCCACCGATTAAGCCGACACCAATAATACAAAGACGCTGAATAATATATTGAGTCATTATTGATTTAATACTTTTCTCAAAGCGTTAATAAAACGCTCATTTTCTTTTTCTGTGCCTATAGTGATTCGCAAATACCGTGGCATTTCATAGTTAGCAACAGGACGTACAATGACACCTTCATAGAGCAAATCATCATACACCTTCATGGCATTTTCACCGACTTCTACACAAATAAAATTAGCGACCGAAGGAATATAATTTAAATTCAAAGTACCAAAAGCAGTAATCAATTGACTCATACCTTGCGCATTCAACTTTATACCTGCTTCAAGATAACCACTATCCTTTAAGGCAACTTCAGCAGCCTTTAAAGCCAGGCTATTAACGTTGAAAGGCTGACGCACACGATTCAAAGCATCGGCAACTTGAGTATCTGAAACTGAATAACCCACACGCAAACCGGCTAAACCGTATGCTTTAGAAAAAGTTCGGGTCACGATTAAATTGGAATACTGACTTAATAACTCAATACCATTTGGATAGTTTTTTGCTAGTGGATCACTATGCGCAAATTCAAAATAGGCTTCGTCTAACACAACTAATACATTATCAGGTACAGCTTGTAAAAAATCAGATAATACCTGTTTATCTAACCAGGTTCCTGTTGGATTATTGGGGTTTGCAATAAAGACAACACGCGTTATGTCTGTAATGGCTTTTTGCATTGCTTCGAGATCATGTCCCCAGTTTTTAGCCGGGACAACAACCGCCTTTGCACCAACAGCCTGGGTGACGATAGGATAAACAGCAAAAGCATGTTGCGAGAAAACAACTTCATGTTCCGGTGTAACAAAAGCTCGGGTCAGGATTTCAAGAATATCATTTGAACCATTACCCAGGGTAATTTGTTCGATGGCAACCGAATGCATATTTGCCAGGGTATTTTTTAAGGAAAAGCCATTACCATCAGGATAACGCGAAAGTTCTGTTAATTCATGTTGAATAGCCGTTATGACTTTAGCACTGGGTCCTAACGGATTTTCATTTGATGCAAGTTTTATTACATCAGATACACCGTACTCACGTTCAAGTTCATCAATGGGTTTACCGGGCTGATAAGGAGATAAAGCTTGTACACCTTTTGTTGCTAAGGCGAATAAATCACAATCTGACATCAGATAATCTCAAATAGGTTAATTTGTTAGAAATAATTATAAGACAGCTTTTGGATATGAGCCGAGAACTTTCACCACGCTTGCTGCTTCTTTTAATTCAGCAATAGCCTTAGCGACATTGGCATTGTCAGCATGACCCTCAATATCAATAAAAAAAACATAATTCCACATACCCTGACGTGAAGGGCGTGATTCGATACGTGTCATCGAGATACTATTTTTTGCTAATGGTTCTAACATCGCATGTAATGAACCGGATTTATTTGTTGCCGAAACGAGCATTGATGTTTTATCAACACCACTTGCAGGAACTTGTCGCTCTCCGATAATCAGAAAACGTGTCGTATTATCCGGCTCATCTTCTATGCTGCCAGCAATGGTATTTAATCCATAGATTTCTGCAGCAGTTTCACCCGCAATAGCGGCAGCGCCCTTTTCTTCCGCGGCCAATCTTGCTGCTTCAGCATTACTACTAACATCAATTTGCTCAACATTAATTAAATTTGAGTCTAACCACTTACGACATTGCGCTAAAGATTGACGATGTGAATATACTTTTTTCACATCCTTTATATCTTCAACTTTACTGAGTAAATTATGATGAATTCTTAATTCAACTTCTCCGCAAATATTAAGTGACGAGCGCATAAATTCATCAAGAGTATGACTAATCACACCTTCTGTTGAATTTTCTACCGGCACCACGCCATAAGACGAAGCGCCTGACTCAACTTCACGAAAAACATCTCCAATCGTGGGCATGGGTAACGTTTGTACAGAATGTCCAAAATGTTTTAATGCCGCTGATTGAGTAAATGTTCCTTCAGGACCAAGAAAGGCTATTTTCATTACACGTTCTAAAGCAAGGCAAGCAGACATAATTTCACGGAACAAGCGTGCCATTTCTTCATTCGATAATGGACCATTATTGCGCTCCATCACTTTACGTAATACCTGCGCCTCACGTTCAGCACGATAAAAAACAGTATTACCCGATGCCTGTTTTGCAATCGCAACTTCTTCAGCAACTTTCGCGCGCTCAGAAATTAAAGACTGGATTTGCTCATCCAGCGAATCAATTTTGTCACGTAATTGTAAAAGTTTATCTGACATAATGATTTAGATAGCCCGTACGTTTAAAACACCATTAATTTTTTTCAATTCAGCAATTAATTCGTCATCGGCTTTTTTATCAATATCAATAATCGTATAGGCAATATCACCTTTTGATTTATTTAACATATCAATAATATTCATGCCTTTTTTCGCTAAAGCAGATGAAATCTGACCAATCATATCTGGAACATTGCTATTAACGATAGTTACACGGTGACCCTCTGAGCGCGGGAGTTTTACTTCAGGAAAATTAACCGAGTTTTTTATATTGCCGTTTTCAAGATAATCCCTAACCTGTTCAGCAACCATAATGGCGCAATTATCTTCCGCTTCACCCGTGGAAGCACCAAGATGCGGTAAGGTAATGACACGTTCATGATTTTTTAATAAGTTACTTGGGAAGTCACAAACATATGCATACACTTTTCCTGATTTAATTGCTGCTGATACAGCTTCATCATCGATAATGCCATTTCGTGCAAAATTAAGAATAATCACATTGTCCTTCATTAACTTTAAGCGTTCAGCATTAATCATGTTAGCTGTTGCTTCAATTAATGGAACATGGAAAGTAATAAAATCAACTTTACCAATCATCTCATCAATACTACTGGCTTTTTCAACTTCAGACGATAACTGCCATGCACCTTCAACAGTAATACCAGGATCAAATCCGATAACCTTCATGCCCAGATCAAGCGCCGCATTTGCAACATAACGACCAATGGCACCTAAACCAACTACACCTAATGTACGCCCAGGTAACTCAAAGCCACCAAAATTTTTCTTACCGGCTTCAACATCTTTGCTGATAACCTCATCTGTACCTTCAAGCTTACGGGCAAAATCCCATGCCTGTCCAAGGTTACGACAACCCATTAACATACCTGCAAGAACGAGTTCTTTTACGGCATTGGCATTGGCACCCGGAGCATTAAAAACAACAACACCCTTTGCTGACATTTTATCAACTGGAATATTATTAACACCTGCACCTGCACGGCCAACGGCTTTTAGAGTCTCAGGGATTTCCATGTCATGCATTTTAAAAGAGCGTAATAAGATTGCATCAGGATGTTGGATTTCAGAGGCTATCTCATAATTATCACGCGGTAACTTTTCCAGACCCGCAACAGAAATATTGTTTAACGTTAATATCTTATTCATTGTTTTAAACTCTTTGTTTTTTGAACCACAGAGGTCACAGAGGAACACAGAGATATATAATTATAATAAACCTCTGTGTACCTCTGCGTCCTCTGTGGTGAAATAGTTATTACCCGTGCTTTTTCTCAAACTCAGCCATAAATTTAACCAGGGTATCAATTCCTTCTTCAGGCATGGCGTTATAAATGCTTGCACGCATACCACCTACAGAACGATGACCTTTAAGCGTAACCAGGTTTACTTTGGCTGCTTCTTCAAGAAACACTTTATCGAGCTCAGCATCTTTTAAGGTGAACGGAACATTCATCCATGAACGATTATTTATCGCAACCGGGCTAGCATAAAAATCTGAACCATCAATAGCAGCATATAACTTTCCAGCTTTACGTTCGTTAATTTCGGCCATCTTAGTTAAACCACCTTGCTGTTTAATCCATTCAAAAACTAAACCGGCCAGGTACCAGGCATAAGTCGGTGGTGTGTTTGACATCGATTCATTATCAGCATGTGTTTTATAATCAAACATGCTTGGCGTACCTGTAATAGTTTCACCTATTAAATCTTTACGCACGATAACAACGGTTAACCCTGCTGGACCGATATTTTTTTGTGCGCCAGCATAAATAACGGCAAATTTTGATACATCAATTGGGCGCGATAAAATTGTTGAAGACATATCCGCAACAAGTGGCACACCATTTGTTTCAGGGATGTAATCAAACTCTACTCCACCGATTGTTTCATTAGGTGTGTAATGCACATAAGCTGCATCCGGATTGAGCTTAAGCTCACTTTGATTAGGCGCGCTTGAAAAATTATTGCCTTCAGTTGTTGCTACAACATTAACATCACAATAAAGTTTTGCTTCGGCAATGGCTTTTTTCGACCATGCGCCGGTATTGATATAGTCAGCTGATTTTTTACCTCGCAACAAATTCATTGGCACCATGGCAAATTGGCTACTCGCACCACCTTGCAAGAATAAAATCTCATGTGTATCAGGTATGGCCATTACTTCACGAAGATCTGCCATCGCTTTTTCAGCAATCGACATATAGTCTTTACCACGATGGCTCATTTCCATCACAGACATACCTGTACCCTGCCAATCTAACATTTCAGATTGTGCTTGTTCTAATACAGTTTGTGGCAACATTGCAGGGCCAGCACTAAAATTAAATACTCGAGACATTTACATTACTCCAAAATTTTAAACTTACTATTATTCTTCTGATTCAGGTGATTTTGCATCTGAATGTTGTACAGTTTCTTCTGTTCCTGAATCATCTAATACTAATTCAGTATCAGTCTGAATATTCGCAATACATTCAATACCGGTTAGTTGTTCATCTTCGCCTAAGCGAATTAAACGCACACCTTGTGTATTACGACCCATTACTGAAACTTCATCAACGCGTGTACGAACAAGTGTACCGCCACTGGTGATTAACATCATTTCATCATCGTCCTGAACTAATTTAGCTCCGGTTACATCACCATTACGATCGCTGGTTTGAACAGAGATAACACCCTGACCACCACGACCATGACGGGGGTAATCATCCATTGCAGTACGTTTACCGTAACCATTTTCGGTTGCTGTTAATACATAGCCGCCTTTGGCAATAATTAATGAAATAACATGCTGATCATCTTTTAACTTAATACCACGCACACCTACTGCACTTCGACCCATGGCACGAACATCATCTTCATTAAAGCAAATTGCTTTGCCGCTACTACTGCTTAACAAGACATCTTGTTTACCATCAGTCAATTCAACTCCAATCAATTTATCACCATCACGTAAGTCAACCGCAATAATGCCGGAAGCACGTGGACGTGAGAATTCTTTTAGCGGTGTTTTCTTAACCGTACCATTTGCTGTCGCAAAGAAGATAAACTTATCTTCTTCATATTCGCGAATAGGCAGAATTGCATTTATGCGCTCACCGGTTTCAAGTGGCAATAAATTAATAATGGGTCGGCCACGTGCAGTGCGTCCTGCTTGTGGTACTTCAAAGACTTTTAACCAGTACACTTTACCTTTACTTGAGAAGCAAAGAATCGTGTCATGTGTACTCGCTACAAATAACTTATCAACAAAGTCTTCATCTTTCACTGACGTTGCCGCTTTACCTTTACCACCACGACGTTGTGCAGAGTAAACAGTAATCGGCTGTGACTTGGCATAACCTTCATGCGAAAGGGTTACCACCACATCTTCTTCAGTGATTAAATCTTCTATCGTAAGATCTTCCTGGTTTGAAATAATTTCAGTACGAC
Organism: Gammaproteobacteria bacterium; assembly: GCA_026197095.1. Classification (GTDB taxonomy): domain Bacteria; phylum Pseudomonadota; class Gammaproteobacteria; order UBA6429; family Thiohalophilaceae; genus JAGLTQ01. The sequence continues at coordinate 549 of JAPHTF010000020.1, read as the reverse complement.
GTTCGTCACCATATTGATCTTTAATTTCATTGAGTTCTTCTATAATCACTTCCATTAAGCGATCAGCACTGCCTAAGATTTCTAACAACTCGGCAATAATCTTTAATAGCTCTTCAAACTCTGTAATGATCTTATCTTGCTCAAGCCCGGTTAAGCGGTGTAAGCGCATATCTAAAATCGCTTGAGCTTGTGTTTCTGATAAACGATATGAGCCCTCAACCAAACCACAAGTAATCGCTAAACCATCAGGACGAGAAGATTCCGCACCCGTGCGCTCCAGCATTTTAATTACAATACCTGGCTGCCATAGCGTCGAAATCAATTTTTCTTTTGCTTCTGCAGGATTTTTTGCCGCTTTAATAAGGGCAATAATTGGATCAATGTTTTCTAATGCGACCGCTAAGCCTTCACGAATATGGGCTTTTTCACGCGCCTTACGTAATTCGTAAACGGTGCGACGTGTAACAATTTCACGACGATGACGAATAAAGGCATCAAGAATTTGTTTTAAGTTAAGTAAACGTGGCTGGTTATCAACCAGTGCAACCA
>JAPHTF010000122.1 GCA_026197095.1 Gammaproteobacteria bacterium | reverse complement strand
GTTTTTAAATTATAAATATCATATTTACTGATCCAGCCATCGCGGGAAGCAAAGTAAACATAGCGTCCGTCAGGCGAGTATTTTGGACCACCGTGTAAGGCAAAGCGTGTTTTAAAACGCTGAATCGCTTCAAACTTATCACCGTCCAAAAGAGTGGCATGATGGTCTCCTAACTCAACAACAATAAATAAATTCATCATGTCGGCTTTAAAGACAGGTTTATCAGCAAGGCTAGCGGAGGTGAAATGTGTGAGATGAGATTTTTGTATATCATCCATCCCCCATTGAGGAATGTTTTCTAATGGTGTGTAAACGTAGTTCACTAATGATTGAATATCGTTATCTGTTAACGTTTTTGCAAAAGCCGGCATTTGAGTTGCCGCGCGACCATTTGCAATAACTTCAGTCGCGTTATTTTTACGTAACCGTTTTAAATTCTCGGGTAATAATGCCGGTCCCATCCCACCTAAACGGTTGGCACCATGACAGCTGGCACAATTTTTCTGATACAAAGTATCAACACTTGTTGATGCAGCATAGCTAAGTGTACTCGTCAGGAGTACTGTACCGACAATAATTCTTTTAATCATTTTTTAGATTTATCACGCTTTCTTTTTTTTCGGTGCGGTTTCACGTGACCAGGGGGTAACTTCCAGACGCTCAGGCATTTCTTCAACACCAATTTCATCGTCAGTTAAATAACACGCCGGATCTTCTGCCCAAAAATCTTTGGTTAACTGGTAAGCACGTACCCGGGTATTTCCACCGCAGACATCTTTATAACTGCAGGCACCACAGCGGCCTTTTAATGGCCTGGGTATAGACTTTAATCCATCCATCAACGGGTCACTTCGATCCTGCCAGATTTCAGAGAACTTACGCTCTTTAACATTACCCAGATTATAATCCCACCAGAAGGTATCGGGATGAACATTACCCAGGTTATCTATATTCGAAATATTCACCCCTGATGAATTGCCACCCCATTGTGCTAACCTGGCGCGCATATGTTCCAGCTTTTCGGGAAAATGTTTTTCAATCCAGTATAAAAGGTAAACACCATCGGCATCATTATTACCGGTGACAAACTCACGCTCCCGTCCTTCTTCTACATGCTTCCAACAGGTATCAAAAAGCAGATCCATCGCATTACGGGTAGTTTGGTGGACGACATCATCTTTACGATTTTTATTGCCGCGACCGGCGTAATTCAGATGGGAGAGATAAAACTTATCAATCTGTTCTTCTTCCATGATGTTTAACAATTCAGGTAACTCATGCGCATTATCCATGGTTAAGGTAAAACGCATCCCGACCTTAATGCCGGCTTCACGGCAAAGCCGAATACCTTTCATAGACAGATCAAAGGCACCTTGCAGGCGACGAAATTTATCATGCGTTTCTTTAATGCCATCAATACTAATACCGACGTAGTCATAGCCAATTGCTGCGATAGCATCAATATTGGATTCATCAATCATGGTGCCATTGGTTGAGAGGCCAACATAAAAGCCCATATCTTTTGCACGTTTGGATATCTCAAAAATATCTGGCCGCATCAAAGGTTCACCACCCGACAAGATCAAGACAGGCACATGAAAAGCTTTTAAATCATCCATTGTCTTAAAAACTTCCTCGGTAGTGAGCTCACCAGGAAAATTTTTATCTGCCGAAATGGAATAACAATGCTTACAGGTTAAATTACAACGACGGATTAAATTCCAGATAACAACCGGGCCAGGCGGTTTGCGTTTTTCACCCAGGGCAGTGGGTGACTTTAACTCGCGCATATATTGGCTGATACGAAACATATTTATTCACTCACTAGTGTTTATTCGGTTATAAGATACAAATTATAGTCGCTTGCTTCTATTTTCCCAGCTGATCATATAATCCTGTTACTTTATTCATCTTATCCAGCATTTTTTCACTCGACATAGCAATCAACAGCGGAATATATTTTCCCTCTCTCATCTGGAAACTACGTTCAAAAATATTCCATTGCACTTTCACATCATCCAGGCTTTCATTTATCGCTTTAGTATTAATATCCGATATTAATAATTCGTCTAATGCTGCACTAAACTCTTCACTTGATATCTGCATCAACTTACGCGATGTCTCAGTATTTACTCTCCAGGCTAACAGCATATAGAATTTTGCAATCCGCTGAGACAACATTCGTTGTCGGCCCGATATATTGACGATTCTTCCCAGCTTTGAATTAGCGCTCTTTTGTAAATCCAATACCACCTGATGAGCAGCTTTAAGCAAAGCTTCATCTCTTTTAACTAATTCCTGAACACCGTTCTTTGATACTTCATTAAGTGCAATCGTTTTAAACGGTTCCCAAAGTAATTCAACATTTGCCAGGCTTTTTTCTGCCACTTTATTTTTTTTCGTTTTGCTAAATCTTTTTAGCTCTGATAATTGTTGCTCAAATAATTCTATTGAAGTTAATAACTGCTCATTTGCACTATCTACCTGTACGTCTAAACCTATCATACTGTAGGCTTTAACAATTCGCTGTGACAGCATACGTTGTCGCCCAGCCTTATTTATTGCCGATGAATAAGTTTTAATTACCTCAGCCTGAACATCTTCAACAACTAATGCCAGTGTCATCAATAACACGACAAACCAGGCTCGAATATCCACACGGTACAAGCGACTAAAATCCATTTTTTTTATCCTTCACAACTAATATATTTTTGGCTTAACGTTTTATCACTGGTTAAAACGTAGACCCGTTTTCTTTAAAATTTGCGTACTAAATAAGATGTCATGCCCTCGGTCATCCTCGCCAATCAGCTCGGCAATTTTTTTAACGAGTAAACTGGCCTCAGCACGATCATGGGCGTGTACCATCGCAAATAAGTTATATGGCCATTCAGGCAAAAAACGTGGGCGCTGATAACAGTGACTGACAAAATCAAGCTGCCCAACTTTTTCCCCCAGTTCATGAATACGATCATCGGGTACATCCCAAACTGTCATGCCGTTAGCTTTATAACCTAGTGCATAATGGTTTGGTACAGCAGCGATACGGCGAATCACACCGCTATCTTGCATGCTTTTCATTCTGGCAATAACATCACTTACCTCAATTCCTAAACGTAAAGCAATATCATTATATGGACGAGAAACCAAAGGCAAACCTGACTGCGTTATATCAACTATTTTTCTGTCTATATCATCGAGAATAACTTTTTCTTCTGTTTCTGGTTCTATTATTACTTTATCTGCCACAGCCTTATCCATCATGATTAAACTGGTAAGTTAAGACCAATATAATATTCCTCAAGCTTTGGCATATTATAAACTTTCAAGCCGCTCTTCTTTTCAATCTTAGCGTTCACTTCATCAATTTTTTCGGGACTATCCGTTGCCAATACATACCACATGTTTAGATCATGATCGCGTTTATAATTGTGAGCAACCTCAGGGAAACTGTTTACGATAGCGGTGACTATTTCGTATTTGTCTTCAGGAACGCGGACAGCGACTAAACTAAATGCACCGCCTAATTTTTGCGCATCATACATGGGGCCAAAACGAGACAGGGTTTTGTTTTCAAGTAAATCAGATAATCGTTTTAACAATTCTTTTTCTTCAACACCTAATTGCACTGCAACGTCCAAAAAAGGTGCTTCAGTTAAAGGAAAACCTGTTTGTAAAAGATTAATAATTTTTCGATCTAGTGCATCCATGAATTACTTTCCGGCCAACATCGGTTAGCGGTAAATTGCACCACGCTGTTTAAAACGACGTGTACTGAATAATACTTTATGTTCATTTTCATCCAAGTTACAACGCTTAGCGAGTAATTCAATATTGGCTAAAACATCATCACGGTCTTTTCCGTGAATCATGGTAAATAAATTATATGGCCAGTCAGGTAAACGACGGGGACGTCGATAACATAAAGTAACAAAATCAAACTGACCCATGCAGGCACCCAGTTCACTCACGGCGTCATCGGGAATATTCCAAACAGTCATCGCATTGGCTTTATAGCCAAGTTCATGATGCCGAACAACCACACCAAAACGTTTTATAACATTGTCATCATTGAGTTTTTGAATACGTTGAATCACATCTTCTTCGTTGAGCTGAAGTTCTTTCGCAATGTCCGCATAAGGTGTAGGGCTAAGAGGCAAACCGGTTTGGATCAAGGTAATTAAGGCTTGATCGGTATCATCTAGCACAGCTTGCTGTGGTAATGACGGAAGACGATATTTTACTTTCATATCCATAATTAATACCCTGAATCGTGCTCTAAATCAAATCCCAGATCAAATCCCAGATCAATGTGGAAATCTTCAAGCATCGGTAAATACATTACACAATGGCCACTACGATGCTCTATATCATCAAGTATGGCATTTAATGTGTGTTCATCACTTGCGGTTAACACAAACCATAAATTGTAATGATGTTCACGCTGATAATTATGATTAACTTCGCTGTACTCATTAATCATCTCAGCTACAGCATCGAGCTCTTCTTCAGGTATCGACATAGCAGCAAGTGTACTGGCACCAATGCTATTAGCACGAAATACCGCACCAACCCGGCTAACATAACCACGCTCCTGAAGCTGCTTTAATGTTTCAATAACAAGCTCTTCAGTGGTACCTAATTTATCTGCAATTTTTTTATACGGTCTTGAAAGCAAAGGAAAGTCATGCTGAAAATCATTGAGTAAATGTTTCTCAAGCGCACTTAATTGCTGCTTATTTAATTTATTTTCAGTATTCAATTGCATGTTATTTTTCCTACTGAGCTATAAGCCGATCTGATGTGCACGGTTGGTAAAAAAGATGCCGCTGGGTTTTGCCATGGGCAAAGAGGTAAGCGCATTAAATGAATCAGTATCATAAATGGTTACTTTCCCGGCATCACGCGCAGAGATCCAAACATGTTCACCTCTGGGGGTAAATTCCATATGCAATACTGCTTTTCCTGGTTTTAATGTTTTTACAATTTTTAATTTATCTGTATCAATGACCTGAACCGTATCATTGTCAGGAAAGGCATAGTTCACCCAAACTTGTCGACCATCGGGACGAGCCATGACAAAAACAGGTTGTCCGTGTACCGAAATCTTTTTAACTTGTTTCCAGTTACGACGATCCATGACTAATACTTCATTACGTCCAACGGCGGGGAAAAAAGCATAGTCATCCGTCATGGCCCAACCTTCTAAATGCGGCATTTTGTAGACCGGCATTTTTTGAGTGCCTCGGCCATAATCATTTAAAATGCGCTTAACGCCTTTTTCAGGATGCCATAAGTCGAGTAAGGCAAGACCATCTTCGCCAAACAAGCCGGCGATATAATAACGACCATCAGGTGTAATTAAACCATCATAGGGTTGTAAACCGATATCTTTATACTTTGTAATCTGTGCTTTAGCACCACTGTAATCGACTAACCAAATTTCCCCTGCATCATAAAGTGAAAAAACAAAACGTTGTCCTGGAGCATCAACCAGGCCTACTGTTTTGGATTGTTGATTATCCTTGCCATAAATGGCAGGGATATCATCAACGAGTTCAAGCGTATTCGCATCAAAAACTTTAACACCGCCTGGAGTGTAGTTTGAAACAGCAACAAGCTTACCGTCTTGTGAAATTGCACCGCCAATACTGTTGCCACCCTGAATAACACGTTTACTAATTTCACCTTTCAGAATATCAACTTTTGTTAAACCGCCATCGCGGCCGAACACATAGGCATAACGCGCATCACGTGAATAAACAATCGATGCATGAGATAAATCACCCAGGCCATTCACTTGCTTCAGTGAAGTGCGCTGCGTGGTGTCAACCACTTGCACACTACCTGTTGCGCGTTCAATAACAACGCCTAAGTCACCCGTACCCCGTACAGTTGTACAGCCATTTAATAACACGATGGTGAATGCCAACAGAGTGATTGATTTGATGTTATTCATGCTTAATACCGGCATATAAAGTATCTACTATCCAATTAATATCTTGCTTGGTTAAAATTGTATTCCAGGGAGGCATCGGGGTACCAGGACGACCATGGGTTATTGTTATTTCAATCATCTGTCGTGATTTACTCGCTAACACATCAGGTGTTAACGCGGGGCCTAACCCCCCTTTCATTGTCATGCCATGGCACGAGCCACAATCCTGAACAAGTAAATTTTTTAATTCAACCTTTCTTTCCTGAGTAAGTGATTCAGCTTGAGCATTTACAGGACTATAAAATAATAAAGAAAATATAAAGGTGAAAAATAGCGTCTTTAATGTATTCCGCATTCAGTTAACCATGTAATGACTTCTCATTATCAGTAAAGTCACCTTCAATTGCATTTTCAACTTCAAACCAATCTAACTGATCAGCAAGAGAAACTACTTTTCCAATAACAAAAATTACTGGTGCCTGTAACATAACAGTATCTTCGGTCAACTTAGCAAGTGTTGTTATGACGCGAGTTTGTTGTGCTGTTGTTCCATTTTGAATTGCGGCGGCTGGTGTAGTTTTATCCAGTCCAGCCTCAATGAGTTTACGACTAATTAATTCACGATTCGCAAAACCCATGTAAATCACAACCGTCTTGTTTGCGTCAGCCAGGGCTTTCCAGTCTAATTCGAGTGGCTTATCTAATTGGCTATGCCCGGTCACAATTTGCACACCCTGAGCCAGACCGCGATGAGTCAAAGGTATGCCCGCGTAAGTCGTACAGGCAGATGCCGCAGTAATGCCCGGAACAATTTCAAACTTAATTCCGTGCCTGGCGAGTAATACGGCTTCTTCGCTACCACGGCCAAAAATAAACGGGTCGCCCCCTTTTAAGCGAACAACTGTGCGCTCACTTTCAGCCAGGTTTAATAACAATTGATTTATCTCGTCCTGGGGCAAAGTATGATTGCCCGACTTCTTGCCTACATAAATCTGGCTTACGCCGGAGGGAATTTGCTCAAGAATAGCCTCTGAGACCAGCCTGTCGTATATCACCACATCAGCACTTTGTATTAAGCGCAATGCCTTCACTGTGAGTAATTCAGGATCACCAGGACCAGTACCGACCAGGTATACTTTTCTTGACTGATTCATGGCATTACCTCAAGACTGCAATTTTAATGTTATCTTCATTGCCGGTTAGACGGTTTCCGACAATAAAACTATGTTAATAAACAACTTAGTCTAGTCCAGTTTTCACAATTATCATGAAAGTATTATATGTATTGAATCCAGAAAAATGAAAAAAGGGCTCCTTTTTCAATAATATAAAATTATTACTTATATCCAATGGAGACCTTGATATAGGTCAACCAAATAGAAAGTAGCATCTGTAAAATGTATTTATAATGTGAAAAATTGTGTACTGTGACAAACTCCCTTAAGAGGGATATCATGGTTATGATTTAAAGAAACAATAGCCATATTAGAATATTAATTATTGATTATTAACGTATAAATTAAGAGATTTTTCCATGAATCAAAATACACGTATGTTCCTCCTGGCTTTCGCTATTCTAACCTTGATTGTGGCAGTTATTTTAGGTTTTGCCGCTGCGCCATCAAACCCGATTACATGGCTATTACTCGCGGCACTGATAGGTATCCCGTTTATTTACAAAAAGATTGAGAATAAACAGTATGTTGAATGGAAGGATGAATACAGCGTAGGTATCAACTCCATTGACCAGCAACATAAAAAACTGCTTAACCTGATTAACCAGTTACAAACAGCGATAACTCATTCAACCGGTGAAGAATTTGAACGCGAAGCGCTTGATGCACTGGTTGATTACACCCGGACTCATTTCACTTATGAAGAAGGCCTGATGGAACAAAACGGGTATCCAGATTATGAGCCTCATAAAAAACAGCATGAAGCAATGGTGAAAGAAGTAGAAAAAGTCCTGTCTGAATACCAAAAAGATCAGGAAACTGCGATGACAAATGCCGTTACTTTTCTCAGGGACTGGTTAATTAATCACATCAATGGCACTGATAAAAAATACAGTGAATACCTTATTGGCAAAGGTGTGAAATAATTTCGCTATATCTGAATTACACTCTGCCATATTGCTGGTTACTTACAACATGAAATTTGTTCCTGTAATTTTCCTTACTCTTATTTCTTTTAATTTTAGCTCTGCATTTGCAGAGCAATCCATTAAGCTTAAAACACCGCCTGCTGAACTCGAGAATTGGTACAAACCTGCAAATAAAAGGCAGGTGTGGTTGCATACCATGTTTCGACTACGTCGTGAAATGCAGGCCATTGAAGAATATGCACAAGAAAATAATAAAGACGCATTAAAGAAATGGATCACCCGCCTTGATAAAGACTACAACAAGATTGCGGATATGATTCCAGAATGGGAAAAGGAAATTAAACTCCGACTTATACCTGAACTCGAAATGTTTGCTGAAAAAGGTGACAGTATACGTGTTGCAAAAACACTTAAGATGATTTCTCGCACCTGTAACGATTGTCATAAAAGTTATCAACCTGTTGTCACAGCTCTCTACCGTTCACCCAGTTATGATGATATTAAAATTAAAAATTTAGAAGGAACACCTCATAGCTTTAAAGACAACATGGATGAGTTATCAAAATCAGTCAATCGCATACTTATTGCACTGGATGATAAAAATAAACAAGCTGCTCTACTCTCTCGCAGTAACCTGCAAAAACAATTAGATAATCTTGGCAATAGTTGCACAAGCTGCCATAAAGAAGACGCTTATCCACGTGAACGTATACTGGGTAAATTAACGATTGATAAGCTTAAGACTCTCGAAACAACTATTAGCCATGGCCGTATTAAAGAAAGCCAGGAGCTGATGGGTAAACTGGCCGTTACTGTTTGCGCGCGTTGCCATAATACGCATCGTATTGTTTCTGACTTAAGAAATACCTTGATGCCTGCTAAATAAATATTAGTTCTTAATTCTTGTGATAATTTTTGCTCTTAAGATATCTTGTCTGATTAAACACATTATATTTAGCGGATGGGCTGTTCATTGGCATGCGTTTAACTTCTTTTAATGTTACCGAATCGTAAATAATTACTTCACCCTGTTTATCCCAGATGCTGACTAACGCATTTTTGCCATTACGAGTAAATTCAACATGGGCAGATTTTTTCCCCGGGGCGGGTCGTAATGTTTTTACAATTTCCAAAGTAGCCTTATCAATAACATGCATCGCATCTTTATCGGGACCAAAGAATACATCGGTCCAAATATAAGGTGAATTTTTATGTGTCTGCATATAAAAACCTGGACCTAGCGTTTTAATTTCTTTAACTTGTTTCCAGCTTTCCATATCCAGAATACTAATAATGCCTTTTCTGAAATTAGGTACGGCCAATACCTTACGGCCTTTATAATTCAAACTCACTGCAGAACCAAAATGAGGTTTACCTGGCAAATCTATTTTAGGCACAATCGCTTTTTTTACATCCATGTCGATAACTTGTCCCTTTGCTGCATGAGTCACACCAACAAAAGAAATGTAATCTTCAGCAAAAAAGAAGTCCTCCAGATACTCACTCACCTGAACACGTCTTAACGGAAAAGGTTTATTTTTTGTATTCTCTCCAGAGTCAACACGATAATCATGCATCCACATACCAAACCCGTGAGGAGGTTCATCGGCATAGGAAATTTCCCATACCTCGGGAATATCTTTTAATGCCGCAAAAAAGCTGTTACCTGGAGGAGAGGTATATACCGCACTCACTCGTGAAGACTTACCTTGAAGGTCTTTCACCTGATAATGTTTGATCGGGCTGAGATCCCGGGTGTTAAGTAAAACCAGGGTATGTGGCAAAGCATTTGCTACCATCAGGTATCGACCATCTGCCGACATTGCCATGTTACGCGTATTAATGCCTACACGAATTTCTGCAACCAGCTTCAGATTATAAATATCGTATTTACTGATCCAGCCATCACGTGAAGAAAAATACACAAAACGCCCGGAAGCTGAGAATTTTGGTTCTCCATATAATGAAAATCGTGATTTAAAACGATGCACCACGTTAAACGTGTCCCCATCAAGCAGGGAAATATGATGATCGCCTCGCTCCACCACTACGATCAAATTAAGCTGATCTTTTACATCTAATATTGGCTTATTCGGTAAGCTATTTTCCTTGTGGTAGAGCACATGGCTGGCAGTGATATTCGCCATGTTCCAATCGGGTATTTTTGCTAACGGGGTGTAGATAAAATCAACCAGTGATTGAATGTCTTTATCGCCTAACTTGTCTTTAAAAGCAGGCATCGGTGTAGCTGAGCGCCCATTTCGGACGACATTAATAGCTTCTGGCTTGGATAGATATTTGAGGTTTTCAGGCAGCAGGGCTGGCCCTATTCCGCCTAGTCTGTGCTCGCTATGGCACTGGGCACAGTGGACTTTAAATAATTTTGTCACGTTATGTATAGGGGCCGTTTGAGCAAACAGCCCCTTGCTGGTTATTACGCCAATAAGCATCAGAGAAGTAAAAATAAACTTAAAAAAAATATAACTACCTGGTTTGATGAGTTTGTTCTTCATGTAACTTCATATATCTAGTCAACAACGTGTACTGTGCCCGTCATTTTTGGATGGGGACCGCAGCGATAAGGGAAAGTACCGGCCTCTTTAAATTCCCTGGTATATGCAAAACTCTCATCATCAGGAAACATATAATCTGCCGGCTCTTCCTCGCCCAGGGCTTCAAACCAAACACTATGGTATTGACGCTTTTCACGATTTTCCCAACGTATTTTTTGTCCGCGTTTAATCGTGATTTCTTGAGGTATAAACTTATAATCTTGAATGATTACCAACGGCTGAGCATCATTAGTGCTATTACCTGCCGCAACAGTACTAAAATTAAAAACAGTAAAGCTTATAAACACCAGTAAGAACTTCAATCTTAACTTCATTTTTTATCCTCATTCAATCTGAACAGAACCAAAAATCATTATTGAGTATACACAAAAAAAGCCACAGGGCATTAGCCCTGTGGCTTTTGAATGGTTCTTACTGTGAGTCAGTTAGCGTTACTTTTTCACAGCATTTATTTCAGCATCCGCATTATTGAAGCCAAGCTTGAGGCCAAGTGAAACATGGTGGAAACGACTATTAGAATAATCATCATGAACAGCAAAACCAATGTTATACATTTGATCGGTTGCCATGCTGATATCACCGAGCTTGTCCGACGTCAGTTTGCGCGTCATTTCAACTGTCCAGACACCACCTTTCAAACTACCGGTGAAACTTACGCCCTGGCCACCGGTCATAACTCGCTCAGCCAGTATATAACCATCTTCAGATTCACCTGTGCCCGACTTGTAACGTAACAAGTCCATAAATGCGCCTTTCTTCAATAGTGCATCAATTTCGGCTTTGCTTTTCAGTTTATCCCAGCCACCGCGTTTTTTATTATCTTTGCCTTCAATTTCAATCGCGGTGCGGCTTTCTTTCAAGTACTTGGTAAATCCAGCACTCAAATCGAGTTGTTTTGCTAATGGACTTGATTTCAGAACTGATTTATCAGGCTGATCAGGCATATTGTTTGCGTCATGGTGACATGACTGCCAGCAGCCTGCCCGTTCAGCAAATTCAACCGCAGGGTTATCTTCACTATCGGTTGTTAACATGACAGCAAGTTTCATTGGGTTCTTAGGATCCATCTTGCCACCAGAAACAAATGGCGCAGGGTTATGCTTATCGTCATCCCATTGGAAGCGCATATAAAGATTGTTAGCATCATGTGCAGCCTGTACTTTCATCATTATGCTGCCGCGTTTACCTGGAATAGGTGTAGGCTCAACTTTCTTACCTGAAGCAATTTTTTCACCGATACTCACTTCTTCTTCTTCATGGCAATCAAAACAACGATCACCTGTCATGAATGCACGTTTACCGCCGTGATCACTGCCTTTGAGCACCCATTCCATTGATGCCTGACCAGGAAAGAACAGGGCAACTTCTTTTGCTTCAACACCCGTCCAGCTAATTTTTGAAGATGAAGGTGATAAAGATGATTGAACAGGTTTCGCTGCAGTTACAGGAGCAGCTGCAGCTGTTACTGCGGGTGCTTCTTCTGCTGCTTCAGTTGTAGTGGCAGGTGCCTCTTCTTTTTCATCGTCAGCATTACCAACAAGTTTATTACCATTATCAATATAGGCCTGCCACTGTGGTGCGATGGGGCGTTTATTATCTGGATCGGGTTTAGAGATTTCCTCTAATTCTTTTTCACTAAGCTTATCGTGTACTTTCTTATGAGCAATGCCTTTATGACAATCGATACAGGTACTACCATCTGCCATACCAGCTGCATGTTGTTTACGTGAACGCTTTTTCTGATCTTCGGGTTTCATTGAATCAAAGTTATGGCAGTTTCTGCATTCACGAGAATCCGTATCCTTCATCGCGTGCCATACATTTTTTGCCAACGTTAAGCGCTTGGCATCAAATTTTTCTGGTGTATCAATTGAGCCAAGTACTTTATGTAATACCTCATTACTTGCCTGAATTTTGCGTACCACTTTATGTATCCATGGTCGCGGCACGTGACAGTCTGAACACGTGGCACGTACACCGCTTCGATTAGTGTAGTGAATAGTTTTTTGATATTCCTTGTAAACATTTTCTTCCATTTCATGACAGGAAATACAAAAATCCATTGTATTGGTGACTTCCATCGAGGTGTTAAAACCACCCCAAAAAATGACACCAACGATCATAAAAAATAATGCAGCACCCACTGTGGTACCCAACATTACTTTGCGAGACATTAAACCGAACTTTTTTGATGAAGGAGGCATGATTCACCTTTTTCTAGTTAATATTACAGAAACAACCTTTTTATAAAGTTGCTTATGTAATATGTATTGATAATTTAGAAGATGGGCGGACATACTGGATGTACATCCGCCCAATTTCATTACGCTGTAACTTATATATTAAGTTACGTGGTTAACACGGTTGTATACATTGAACTTACCTGTTGGAGCGTAAAGTCCTTTCACACGTGCTTTTTCTTCAAGCGTTTTAGCATCAAAGATTACGATTTCACCGTTTGGTTTTAAGCTATCCGCACGATTCCAGATAGAAACCCAAACTTCAGTACCACCTTTATTGAATTCCATGTGTACCGCGGCATAACCTTTTTTCTCAGTCAATCTAATAGTTTTAACAACTTTACGAGATTTTTTGTCAAATACTTTTATAGACTGTTGAATTGCTGGTTCTGGGTGTTTAGTTTGATCTGCCCAAACAAAATCACTGTTTGGATGTGTACGAATAAATACACCTGCACCATCAGTATCTACTGTATAGCAAAGTTTCCATGCCTGGTCTTTATGACCCTCTGGATCATTACCCCAAACAGATACTTTACCAACACCTAAGTGAGTTGTACCGCCTACAGGACCACACTTGTCATCGTTCCAGTTAGCACCTGGACCTGGATGTGGAAGTTTATCAACATCAATCATGGCTTCTAGCTTACGATCTTTAGTATCAACTACCACCATCTTGTTAGATGCATTCGCTGCAATCTGGAAGTAACGACCAGTTGTGTCGAAGAAACCATCATGTAGGAATTTAGCTGTATCCATTTTATCAATACGTAGGTTATCGATATCAGAATAATCAACCTGCCACATTTGACCTAACTCTTTCATAGCTACCATCCATGAAGTTTCATTAGGCGTATCATAAATTGCTGCTACACGTGATTCGTTAACATATTCACCATCAACATTAACACCACGTGAAGAGACAACTTTAAGCGGTTGCATTGTTTTCGCATCAACAATTACAAAATGCGGAGGCCAGTAACCACCGCCGATAATGTATTTTCCGTCACCCGATACTGCAACGTCACGTGCATCATAAGCAACCTGGGTTTCAGCAACTAACATGTTCTTAGGGTCTTGCCATAAGTCAATCTTGGTCATCTTGCCGTCACGACCCATGGTGTACCAGAAACGACCTGCAGTTTCATTTTTAAGAACTTTTGAATGTTCGCCACCTTTGATTACATGTACTGCATAACCCGTTGGGATATGCGCAACCACTTCTTTTTTGTCACCATCGATAATCGCAACTTTACCTGCGTCACGTTCAATAACCACGAAGAAATTATCTACATTACGACCATGTAATGGTTTAGTCGGATAATCTTTTTCTGCCACATGAATTTTAGTGCGTTCTTTCATCAATGCCAGGGACATTTCTGGTGGAACAGGTGGATCCATCTGGATATAACGCGCTAAAAGATTAATTTCTTTTTTAGTGAAAATATCATCAAAGTTATTCATACCACCTTCGGTACCAACAGCGATGATTTTTTCTAAACGTTTAGTACCTAGCTTAAGTGTACCTTTTGTCTTTTTCGCTTTATCTGCTTTCGGTTCCAGGTTTTTACCTGTTGCACCTTTACGTAAAACGCCATGGCAGCCTGCACAACGCTGGAAGTACATGCTATTAGCTTTTTCAAACTCTGCTTCATTAAGTGGCTTAAATGCCTTTTTGGCAAACGCGACGTTTGTAGATGCCGCCATGCCTATAACAACAGCTAACATCGCTGTTTTTATTTTCGTCGAATGCTTTGTGTTCATTCTAAATACTCCTGCTTTTTGTGTTTACCAAAAAATTTGTACCTGACTCCGCTAATTCATAGTTTATTTCCGTATCGGCGATAAAACTATTCACGACTTCAGTAACCCTTTTTCAAACAATTACTTCAACTTTTAAAAAAATCTTTAAATTAAGCATGGCTTTCAGCGATTACATCCCCTGTTAAAGAAGATGGAATTATTTACTGGTCACATCACAAGTATTTAATGCACTTCAGCCCTACTAATACATGTGTGTGATTTTATGCATGCTATCGAATGTGAAACCTTGATTTTGATCAAGTGAACCGTCTTTACTTATATTTCATTAAATTAACAAGCCATAAACATATAAAATATTTATAAAAGCAGTCAAATTATTCCGTAGTAAAAAGGTAGGGTATATAACCTTTATCTTTTTTACACTTTACAGATATGGGAAGCACAAACTTTTGCTAACTCTATGCATGCCATACGACTATCTTATATAGCACAAAATTTGGCACATTGATCCAGATCATACGATATACATCGATAGTCATATGACAGCAGTAACCGGGAAGGGAGTTTATAAGAATAATTTAATTAACTGATGTACTTATTTAATTAACGTATAGTTAATTTTATGTGCGACTACCATTCCAGGTTTAAGAACAGTCATAGACTTGTCATCAAAGGTAACTTTGCAGGGTTCTGTTTTACCGCAATCATACATGACCTGGCCATCAACCCAGCGAAATGTATCAAGACTCGCTACAACAGGCTCTTCCATCGCACCAAATTTATCCCTGATATAGGCAATTCCACTTGTTTTTTTGGCCGCATTCTCAAATGCCATGTGAATCGATTCAGGCTTTACGCTTTTAGCATAAGGGTAGGGAATATATAATCTGATAACCCTGTTCTTAGGATAGAATTTTACATAAGTATTATTTCCAGTCGTTTCAGCCATTTTTTCATTATTGCCTTCTCGAGAATAAAAACCCATGTATATTTTCTCTGCATCAGCAGGCGGGGTGACATTACTTAATTGAGCTTGTTTTGTGTTACCTGTTTCAGGCGCTGCAACATTAGCTAGCTTAACGTCATCCGTATTACTTGCTATCAAGGCAACAACACCTGCTCCCAGGATAAAAAGAAGCACCATAAAAAACTTTTTGCTCATAAAAATAACCTCTATAACATGATAAACTCAGCTCTTCAGAATAGCATCATCGTTGAATAAGACACAAGCAATACAATGCAGCAGAATTAAGCATAAATATTTACAGAAAAGAGATACATAAAATGTTACCTTTCGCCTTATGAAAACAAACATAACACTTCTTGCCTTAATTTTTATAATACTGTTTACACTAGCATCGTCTATGTCAGTGCGTGCTGAATCTGATACAAGTTCCGAGTCAATAGATAAAACTAGCAACATTGTTAACAAACATAAATCACCCGGCGCAAGTAGCGAGACTCCGACATTAATTGAGAAAAACTCAAAAAAAATATTAATTGAGGACTCCAGAGAAATGTCGCCTTTCTTCAAATTAGGTATTGCAATCAACGTGGTTATGGTTCTGGTTTTCGGCTGGTGGTTTTCTAAAGAATGGCGCAGAAGAAGTTAGACGGATATATAAATGGCGACTGCAAAAAAAACATTTTCTAAAGGGATTATTTTACTCCTTGCTTTATTTATTTTCTTGCTTGCCTTTGTCTTTATCATTCAATCGCCAACTACAAAAATGATCCCTAAAGATCTCATTGCCGTATTACGACCTGTAGCTATACCTTTAAAACCATTTTCACTCATTGATACTAATGAGCAGGCTTTCACCGGGAAGAATTTTAAACAGAAATGGAGTTTTGTTTTTTTTGGTTATACCCATTGCCCTGATATATGCCCAACAACATTAGTAACCTTAAAGCATATAAATAAAGCTTTAGAAAAATACCCTCAAGCTAAATCTGATTTTCAGGTTGTATTTGTCTCCGTCGATCCAGAACGAGACTCTCCTAAAAACCTGGCAAGCTATATTGCTTTTTTCAACAGGGATTTTATTGCGGTTACTGGCCTTGCTGAAAAATTAAAAGATTTTGCTAAACAATTTTCTGCTGCCTACATTAAAGAAGCGAGTGAAATGCCAGGGGATTATTTAATGAGTCATACCAGTTCAATTTTTTTAGTAAATCCAAAAACTGAGTTAGTCGCTTCTTTTTCACCACCTCATTCAGTAGAAACAATTACAGAACAATATTTGAAAATTTATAATATGAATCAATAATACAAATTATCCTTGCCTTAGAAACGTGAATTACGCTTGATATAAAACAACAAGCGGGGTTTAATATTCATTCAACTCTATTTAAGTAACAATTAATTAATAATAAACATAATACATATGGACATTCTTTCAGACATACCACATATACTGGCAGTACTTAATACACTATCTGCAACACTGGTAATTATTGGCTATATTAATATTAGAAAGCAAAATAAAGCTGCACATAAAACCTGTATGATTTCGGCGCTGATAGTTTCAACAGTATTCATGATTTTTTATCTCTATTATCATGCCAAAGTAGGATACATTCCATTTGCCGGGCAAGGTGATATTCGCTATCTCTATTTCTCACTACTCGCCTCACATGTCATACTTGCAGCAATTATATTTCCAATGGTACTTATTACCGCAGGTTTAGCCATACGTAGTAAATTTAAAACACATAAACGAATCGCGCGCTGGACATTACCAATGTGGCTTTATGTTTCAGTCAGTGGCGTCATCATCTACGTGATGTCTTTTCACATTTATACTAACTAACCGTTTAAGCAGGAATTTTTCTATGGAAATGATTTATTACACTATTGCCGCAGTCGTACTTTATTTGGTTTCTGACTATATTCTGAATGCTATCGAAGTGAAGGTGGGAAAAAGGTTACCGAGCCGATCGTTGGTATTTTTTATCATAATTTCAATCTTGGCGTTTGTCTCATTCAGTTTCATCAGGGCAATATTCGGTCCTTTGCCAACAGCGCAGCAACCTGCAACGAGTCAAGTTATACAAACGGATAAAAAACCTGCAGTAACAAAGGTATTACCTGTAGAGAAAGAAACTAAAAAATAAATAAACTAAATATAGTTTCTTTATTTTTGTGGCCACATGGATTTGAAAGCGATCACTAAGAACATGATTCCACCGATAATGGCAATCAAGCCACCCAGGCCCATCACTCCCATACCAATGACACGCTCAAGGTGATCAGCACCTTGTTCGATGCCTGCTGTTTTACGTTGTACTCCGTAACCACCTGACCACACCAGGCCAAATATATGCATTAACTGGCCACTCGCATAGAGTACTGGCTGCCATCGTACCGCCTTTCCTGCAATTGGGCGGAAGCCCAGACGCGGTAAGATGTGATATGTCACACCCATGTAGATTAATGTAATAGCCACAATTGAACCATGATAATGGGCAGGTACTGTTACATTACTACCATTAATCATAAATCCGATTGCACCGCCAACACCAAACAAAAGTACTGAAGAGACAAGCGCATTAAATTCAGGGCGTGCGACTATTTCACGCTGCTTCTTTTGTAAAATACCCAGCACAACAATTAATCCGATAGGCAAAGCGGCTAGGCCACCACCATACATCATTAGGTAAGATACAGCCTGTTTGTGCATAGCTTCACCCAGGTCATACATTGAATAGATGAAAGGCGTTAAAATGACCGGTACTAGCCCAATTACAAAAATAAATAAAACAACGCGCGGAGAAATTTTTAAATTAATTCCTGAAACTGAGGATAGCCATAACCAGCTAACTAACATTAACTGTACATGCATGAACTGAAGAGTATGCCCTGCATCCCAGAATAACAATTCATAATAATATGTTGTTTCAGCAAACTCTGGCATGTCGAAATAAGACAAAACTAACATCGCGATCGAAACCACGGCGGCCAGCATTGCAGTATATAAACCAAAACGTAGTGCGCCATCACCACTTATCGTAGAACCAACACGGTTGGACAAAAATAATCCATTTAAGACCTGGAGTGTAAAACCAAGCCCAAATATGCCAAGTCCGGTTAAGAATAAGGGATGTTGTAACACCGGAACGTAATTATTCATTAATGGTTCACCGGCACCAAAAAAAGGGGCCGCGGTAATAACAACCGTTCCCAAAACCGCTAGTCCAAGTGCTAACCAGCTACATTTCAGACAGGTTGATTTTTGATTAAGACTCCAAAGAACACCTGCAAAACCCAAAAACCAAACAAGGACTGTCAGGTCAACATGAACAACGATTGCGGTATGAAAAAAATCTGCCCAGGGAATAATTTCCTGGAAATAGGGTGTGCGTGATAACACGATGAGTATGGTAAAAAGTCCACCAATAACTAATGCACCAAGTGATAATAATATCCAGCCTATCGTTAATCGACGTGACTGCGTATCCGGTAATTCAAGAACAAAACTATCTATCAGGGCATTATAATTACTACGAGTACTTTTCATACAATAAACAGACCTTGTATCTAATAAATATATTTCTACTTAATTGATAAAAAAGCCGCCTGAGCCTGCATTAAAATCAATCAACACCAATTGTTCAGGTTTAATATTAACGGTCTGCTCATGCTTGTAGGTGGCGCCTTCAACTTTTACATCATCATTTAACCATATGCGTAATTTATGATTACCGGCTTTTACTTTAATACTTTTAAACATACTCACGCCCTGATCTTTATGGAAGCCTGAGGGTTGCAGCACTACTTTTGTAAGCAATTTATCATCTAAATATAGTTCAAGATTCAGTGGTGAACGTTCGCGTTTACAATCCATCGACAAGCGCATATTAGGTGGCAGCTTCATTAACTCCTCTTGCGAGAGCCTTCGACAAGGTTCACGTAATTTTGTCGCATGCGTAAATGACAAAGTAACGACTGCCTGATCTGCTTCAAGCTGATGATAAGGAGGTTTAATTGAAAAATACCATACTACCGCCATAAAAAGTGTGTAGTAAAATACCTGTAATCCATATCGTAATAGTTTATGCATTGGCCGGCTCCTGCTGATCCGCCGTATCTTTTGTTTTCAAACTATTAATATGATTTTCAAACTCACCAAGTTCTTTATGTAATTGCTTTCCATCTGTTTCTGCAGCACGGAATACTTTAATACGTGAACGGTCAGCACGTTTACGAAGAATCGGCTGGCGCCTGCCATCAAAACGTTCGTCCATCCACACATTACCATAGCGGAAGAAACAGTCACCGGTTCTACAACCTGTTATAAATACACCGTCTGCCCCATGCGCTAATGCATATTCCACCAGTGTAGCTGGCATCATGCCAATACAAAAAAGACTCACAACATGTAAGTTAGGTGCTTCCAGGCTGGTAAAATCTAAAGCATTTTCACAACCCATAACAATAATTTTATTATCACCTTTGAGTTTTGCTATCGCATCATCTACCTGATCGCGAATATCATTTATTGGTCTGTTCGGCATATCAATGCCCGTTACCAATAACTCTTTCTTTTGTCTGAATGGATTTGAAGACGGGCAGGAGCCCACACAAATGCCACATGATGCGCAGAGATCAGGATTAACCTTCACTTCATTTTCAAACTTGGCTCCATCAGTACGTGCTTGAACAGTAATGGCGTCAAAAGGACAATCTTCAGCACATTGTTCACAACCATTACAATGATCTAAATGAACTTCAGCAGCGGGCCCTCTTTTCTTCGGAGGCAACCAGGGCATAATCATCAGGAAGAATGTAAGACTCAAAGTGATGACCCATGTCTGGCCAGCAGTAAAGTAATCCATTAATGGATATACATTCAGATAAAACCAATCAATATTTAAAACCGCGGTGACTTGTGAAGCATCTGCAGCTTTATGGCTGACTGCGGGTGCAGCTAATGACAGCGCCAGCATGGCCACTAAACTGCCTATTGCCAGGCCTTTAGGTGCATAGACCTTAACAAATGATAATCGTTTAATATGGATCCAGAGTGCAAAAACGAGAAACAGAGGCTGCCCCATAAAATGTAAAAATGCCATCAAGGTAAAAAATCTATCTGATACCTGGGTACCAACAAAGTTACGTTCCATCGAACCCGGGATTAAAGGCAGGGCATCGATCAATTTTGAAGAAAGCATGGCAACATACAAACCAAGTTCATCCCAGACTAACCAGTAACCTGTAATACCTAAGGTGATAACAATCCACAATGTGGGCACACCACTAATCCAGGAGAACCATCGAACCCCGTTGTATCGACCTAACGCATACTCACGAAACATATGCAGGACTATGGTTATGACAGCGGCATCTGAGGCATAACGATGCAAGCTACGCATCACGCCACCAAAATACTTCTGCTCGTAGGTAATGGCTTCAACCGAAGCATAAGCGCCAGAAAGACTGGTATCAAAAAAGATAAACAGGTACAGGCCGCTGATTAAAACGACCCAGAAAAAGAAAAAGGCTAGCCGACCCATGTTGTATAACGGATTTAATTCAGAGCCGAAAGC
Source organism: Gammaproteobacteria bacterium (assembly GCA_026197095.1). Classification (GTDB taxonomy): domain Bacteria; phylum Pseudomonadota; class Gammaproteobacteria; order UBA6429; family Thiohalophilaceae; genus JAGLTQ01. The sequence goes on along the minus strand of JAPHTF010000122.1, from coordinate 7,249 downwards.
AACATTAAACCAGCTTTCGGCTTTCAGATATGCGTATTTAATAGGATTCATGAAACTCAATGACTACTTCCAACTAGATATTATACGGAGGGTTAAAAACACCATTATTATAGATGCAAAAATCATTTTTAACTTGATCAATATCAAGTTTGATTTACACGTTTAAGATATCGATATTCCTGCACTAAAAAGACGACTATTATAATAATAATTAGAGCGCCAATGAGCATTCCTATAAAAAGGGAATAATCAAAGTGATAAGAGTCACTGGCGGGATCATAATTTGTGCAAAAAAATCGTACTTTATTTATAAGATCAGCAAGTATTGTCTGATTAGGTTGTGGCCGCCCTAATATCAATTCCTTTAAAGGCTCAATTAATAATGGTGTATCAAAAACCTCTCCGTACACTTGTCTGTAAATTACACTTTCAGCATCAATAATTGTTGCCTGCACCATATGATCAAAACCATTAGGCGAGGTGAAAAAAAGAAAACCTAACTCTTTGGTAAAGGCCTTAATTGTTTTGGGATCTGCACTTAATAAATACCAATTCGCATTTTCAATACCTTGTTTTTTAGCAAAGTGTTTCATTGCCTGGGGACTATCAAATTGGCTATCAAACCCCAGCACAGCTACCGAAAACTTATCATGCCCTAAAGCTTCTCTGGCCTTTTCAACTACAGATGACAGGTAACGCGTAGTCATCGGACAGGTCTGATAACAACTGGTAAAAATAAGACTGAGAACGAGTGGTTTCCCTTTAAGCTCATGTAATTTCAACCCTCTTCCTGAAGAATCGGTAAATTGAAAATTCGAAAGTTGATTGCCTATTGCAGCCTGGCTTGCTTCGAGTGCTGATTTATTCTGAAATTTCTGAATAGCGCCGTTTGATTTTGCTTCTAATTTTAGTGATGACTCAGCCTTAAGACTGACTGAGAATAGCAGGCTAATAATTAGCATAAAATATACAGATAATTGACGCATCAAGGAGTTTCTTTTTTAAAGGTTAGTAGGCTATTTTCAAATTTTGAAAATATATCGAGGTTAAGAATACTTTATATTGAGAACAAAAAAAATGGGCAGGAAAATCCTGCCCATTTTAAGGTTATTACAACCTGCTTAAATCTAACCTAATGGCCAGACTGAAGCGAGATATTTCCAGTTGATGAAGTAGTACACCACGAAAGTGACTAACAACAACATGGCCAAGATGAAGGTACCTGGGGCTTCAAAGCCTTTATGGTGCTCTTCTTTCAGCTTAGGTGCCATAGCGAGTACTTCTGGTTTATCAATATTGTAAACGGAAGCCGCTAATGGTTTGCCTGCGAAGCTTTCCAGAATACCTGCTGAAGGTTCGAGCTTTTTACCAAATAGCAATGAACCGACTGCAACAGCCAGGAACATACCACCACCCACAACACCGAGCACACCACCAATAGCTCCAACAGCCATCAAGGTGTAAGCGATTGCAGGATATTCAAAGGCCATAGCTGCGCCAGCAAAGTCCATATCCCAGTGACGACGTGATACACCCATAGTACCTGCGCCTAACATGAACAGGATAAGGATTGTCATACCACCGCCGAAGACATATGGCTGCATTTTAGCGACCCAGGGCAGGAACAGTTGACGACGGAACAACACAGGGATTAACAAGTATGTAATCGCCATGAATGTTAATGTGGTACCTGTTACTACCGTTGCATGGAAATGTGCGGGTACGTAGATTGTATTATGGATAATCAGATTAATTTGCTCTGTTCCCATAACAACACCAGTAATACCACCGATAAACCCAAAGGTTACAACTGAGATAGCGACACCTGACCATACAGGGTTACCCCAAGGCGCCTTACGTAACCATTCGAATAGACCTTTAGTATAGCCTTTACCACGCTGTGCAACTTCAATTGCGCCAGGAATGGTTAAACCATGAATCATACTCGCTAGTACCGCTAAGTACATAGCATAAGAGGTATTAAAGATTTTCCACTCTGTACTAATACCTGGATCTACCAATATATGGTGAGCAGAAGCTAACTGTAAGAAAAAGATATAAAGTAAGAAAGCAAAACGACTGACTTTTTCAGACATCGGTCTTGCACCAAACAATACACCCGCTACCAGGTACCAGATAGAAATATGCGCCGCTACATTAATTTGCTGCGATGAATGTCCCAGCCCCCACCAGATAACACGATACATTTCAGCATCGATATGGCTTACATATCCAATAGACCATAGGAATGTTGGGATAAGGATAATTGCACCAGAAGCAATCGTGAACACAGCAATAATTGCCGCTGTAATTGCACCAAAGGTTACCAATGGAACTGAACCGTCATAGGTTTTCTCTTGCTGAGCGACTACCAGTGTACCGAAGAAAACAAATACCTGTATAAGAGCACCAACAGCAAAGAGGATTATTCCAAGATAAAAATGTGGTTCAGCCTGCATCGGAACATACGAGGTCATCATAACACTCGATGCACCACTAAATACTGCAACATTATTCATCACTGCGCCAATCAGCATCAGGAAGAAACCTGCCCAGGCCCATTTAGGTGTCGCTATTCGGCAACGTAGTAAGGTAGATGAAGCAAAATGCAGTACGGCCATTTCAAAGAAAATGATCCAGAAGATCAGGGCATTAATACCGTGAGCTGTCAGAACCATGTAAAAAGTATCAGCTGGTAACCAGTGCACTTCTTGCCAACGTGTTAATACAACACCAAGCGCAAGTAGACCAGCAACTAATAAAGCAACAATGCCAACTACAGCATTGACTTTCATTAAGCTCTCAGCTGACTTATGAAAATAAAATCCCGAATCCGGGCATACGCGAAATTCAGCCATGTCTATTATTCCTCCACATAGATCTTGCCCACCATTGTATGATGGCCAATACCGCAATATTCATTACAAATAACACTGTATTCACCTGATTTATCAGGCGTAATTTTCAGTACCATGTCATAGCCCGGAACAATCTGTAAATTGATGTTATCTGGCTGAAGGGACCAACCGTGCTGCCAATCCATTGAAGAAAGATGTAAACGATATTCTTTATTCTTTTTGAGCTTTAAAATTGGATACCACTGCCATAAGCGACCAAGCATGTAGACATCGCTACCTACAGGTGGCGCAACAATTGGCAAACCTGCTTCTTCACCCACTTTGTACTTGCCGATCATTTCTTCGACTTTAGCACCAAATTTTGCAGGTGTAGTTTGATAAGCTTCTGTTGAAAGGTTTTGCTTACCATAGACGTGCCATAACGGCATCATCAGGAACATGATTATGCACCAGACTAATGCTATCGCAATCCAGATAAGTTCCTGTCGACCTACCGGTACTTTCCACCAGTTACGATCAGCAGGGGGCATAAATGAAGTCATATGTCTTCTCCCTATTTATTATTAATTGATGGAATAGTTATGGTGCAACTGGAACGTTAACAATTTCCATGATTCCCCAGACGATATAAAAAACCGTGGGCATTGCAACACCGATAAAAAGTAAAAGAAACGGGTTATCAATAAGGGATTGCCACCCTGATATACGTTCTTCTTCGTCATTGTTTTTTTGATCTGACATAGTAAGCATCCTTATGACTTAGTGGATTATATTTTTATTGTAAGTGCACAACACTCTTTCAAATGTATACACATATAAATCTGTTAAGCAGACCAGCAACTTAACTCTCATAAGTTACATTTCTACCCAAGAAGATAATATAGACACTAATATGGTCAAAACCTTGATGTATATCAAGCTAAATAGACTTTATTCAGGAAATTGTTTGCATAGTGATAGCTATATAACGACTTGCTTAAATAGATTTAAACTCAGTCCAACTATGTATAGTGCATTAGCCTGCAATTTAATTCCCGATATAAACAATCAACTATTTACTAAATAATTTTTTTATTCTGGAGAAAAAACCTTTTTGATTTTTTTTATTGCTTGCAATGAGCTGCTCTAATTTATGTAGTCGAGAATCGAATGTTTTAAAATGAATTAAAAACCAATCGTTTAACTTGGCCTTTAACAGTTCCTCATCCAGCTGCGAAGTATGTTCGAGATCTGTAGTGATATCACGAAGATCATCTAACAATCGTGCATGATCATCCTTATGGTCTTCATATTCAGCATAACCATTTTTTTGCATTAATCTTTCTTCAAGCATGAAATGGGAATGTATAGAACCATATATATTGTTTAATATATTTACTAACTCATCCTTGTTTGAATTTTCATTCTGTTTTAAATAAAAAGCATTAATTGAGGCAATCAATCCTTCATGTTCACTATCGATATCAGGAATACCGGTAGCAAATTTATCACTCCATTCAATTAATTCCATAATGATAGTCCTACGGTTTAATTTTCAAATACTCTAAATACTAAGGAGTTAAACTATGTTAAATAATAGTTTGAACAAGAAGTGTTATTATATACAGAAATTAGAACTGTGCGAAAAGCAATTAAAACTTTATTTTAATAAAGCACGCAATCCTTCAACATCCAGAAGTGTAATATCGTTACCGTGTACTTCGATTAATCCTTGTTTACTCATACGCAGCAAGATACGAGAAAAAGTTTCAGGTTGAATCGACAAACGAGATGCAATAACAACTTTAGTCGCGCCTAAATGAATAGAAGATAATGCCATTGCGCCTTGCGGCAATTGTTCTAATAAATAAACCACTAAACGATAAGTTGCATTATGAAGCGTCAGGTTATTGATATCATTAATTTTTGAATGCAGTTGCCGCCCCATCGTGCCCAATAAACGGAAACAGGTCTCTTGTGAATTTTCAAGAATCTCACGGAAATGTTTCATATCAAAGCTACATAATTCACTGGCCTTTATCGCTTCGGCGCTGACCGGGTACATATGTTTAGGCATAAACATGATTGCCTCTGCAAACGTCTGTGATGGATGAATAATTTCAATTACTTTTTCATCACCTTCTTCAGATAAACAATAAAGCTTTACCTGACCAGATTTTAAAAGATAAAAATGTGTAGCGGGTGCTCCTCTTTCAAACAAAACAGTTTTTGCTGGTAAAGAAATAGTACGGCTGGCTTTTAAAACACTCTCGAGTTGTTCCTGATCAAGCGCGGCAAATAGGGGGATTTGATGAAGCTCAGCTAAAACAATACTATTATTCTCCATAGGCTTATTTTAATTGTACCCTTATGTTCATAAAGTAGTTTTCTTGACTTCGGTCAATGAGTTAACAAATTAACAATATTATTATTTAAAAATAATACTTAAATATAAGAATATAGGATTTTTTTAATAGATGAAAGCAATTTTAATATTGGCCGGTCCTTACTCAAGCTGTGCTGCGACTAAAAATATATGGCAAGACATATGCCTGAAGCATAATATTAATTTTGAAACACATGATTTATCTGAATCTATAGGAAAAAAAATAGCCGTAAAAATGAGTTTAAAATCATTTCCCGCATTATTAATTAACGACAAGGTTGTCGCAGTTGGGCATCCAAGTGAGCAAGCGGCTGAAAAAGTTATCCAGGCAATAGTTGCCTAATTTTTTGCCAGGATACTTTTACTAAACACCCAATTTTAATTATTAAATCTCTATCTTGAACTATTTCAAGGCACAGATTTATTGATCGTAAGTTTTACTTTTTCTCTCTGGCCAGCACTTGCAATACTCACTTCACTTTCCAGGTCGCCACTTTGAGCTTTTGCAATTCCAGATTTTGATACCCGCGCAACAATCTGAACTTTATCGAAACTTGAGAGTTTCATAGTCGGCATCATCGCCATCGAATCATCAAGAATAACCTCGATGGGTAAATCTTTAACTTGTTTACGCACTACGGCTAATGGCATTGGTGGCCCCTGTAATGCTCTGGCAAAGACAAATACAACATCATTTGCAGATACACTATTAAGTATATTTTTATCAATACTCACTGTAACAGTTATAGATTTAATTGATTCAGTCTTGTTATCAGCAATTTGCACTTCGGTATTTTCAACCGTATTAATGCCCGCTTTTCTTTTTGCCTGGCTGATTAATTTATTAACCTCAGCCTTTGATGGCTCATCTGTTAATAAGGGTAATAACTGGTTCCAATATGAAATGGCCTTTTTATATGCACCTTGCTCTTCATAACCCATACCAATTAACCATAAGCCCGTTGGATTATCAGGGCTCAGTTCTACTGCACGTTTTACTAGCTCAAAGGGTTTACCACTCATCTGCCCACCGCGCAGCATCGTTAATGCATCAGCATAGCGCAACATAACAACGGCATTATCAGGAACAAGTTGATTAGTTTTTTCTAATGCAGCAACCGCTTCTTTGTAACGATTCATCGACATATATGAGCGCGCCAGCATAAACCAACCTTCTGCATTATTCGGCTCTTCTTTCAATCGTTGTGCAAGTTTCTCAACCATATCTTCAACGCTGCCTAACTGAGTCTTTCCATCGGCAGAAGTATGCGCCGTTTCTGTTTCTTGCTTTGTGCCATTTATTAAATCAGGTTGCCCCAGGGAAGCATATAAAGCTACAGCCAGAACAGGCACAGATATTATTAAAGCTAATTGGGCAAAGCGATTATAAGGTTGGGTATTAGTAAGTTTGATATTTTCAGCAGGGATTTGTTCAACATCATTGAGTAACGATTGTTCCAGCTCTTGTTGAGTTTGCTCATATGCTTCTTGAGTGATTACACCTTCTTCCAACTCTTGCTTCAATTCAAGAAGTCGCTCTTTTGCAATAGCCACATTTTGCGCGGTACGATCGATATCACTTTGATTTGAATCAAGGCGTAGTGGTCGCAGCAGAAACACTAATGCAATAACAACCATTGCAATAGCTAAAACCCAAAACATTATCATTTGCTTTGTTCCTTATCTTCATCCAATAACTGTTTTATTTTTTCTTTATCGTTATCAGTTAATGTCGTCACAACAGCTTTACGCTGAAAAATAAAACGCATCAGCACAATTAAACCTATCGCCAGAATAATAAACGGGCCTATCCATAATAAGATAGTTGAGGTTTTAAACGGAGGCCGATATAAAACAAAATCACCATAACGCGTAACCATGAAATCCAGAATTTCTTTATCACTCTGGCCTTCATTAATCATCTTATACACTTGCTTACGCAAATCTACCGCTAATGATGCATTTGAATCTGCTAAATTCTGATTTTGACAGACCAGGCAACGCAATTCATCGATGAGTTTTTTAT
>JAPHTF010000141.1 GCA_026197095.1 Gammaproteobacteria bacterium | reverse complement strand
TTTGAATCAGTACATATAACTTTTCTAACCCAGTCATTATGTTTTCCAATAGTTTTTGATTCATTATCTATTGTTTTATTTATGGCATTATCAAACGATGCTGATACAATTGCTCTACCATTAACACAAAGGGAATCAATACTATCCGCATGAATTCCTTCCTCATAAATAAGTGCCTCGCCCACCGCTAACTTTGATGATATTATTATCACAAGAATATAAATGTATTTATTCATCAAACTGGCCTTATAATGAAAGAAAACTTTTTCAAATTAGTCTCTCCAAATAAAATAATATTTTTTTTATCCTGGTTTCTGTGTTTTTCTATCGCTCTTCCACATACTATACTGCCTGGAAAAGCGGGTTTTATTTCTCTTTTAGTTTTTACATTATGGGTGCTTGAAGGAAATCTTAAAACAAAAATACGAATATTATATAACAGCAAGTTATTTTTAAGTGTCTTTGCTTTCATTTTTGCATTATCTCTGTCTATGCTATGGACTGAATACACACATATTGGATTAGTACGTTTATCCGCATTCAAATACTACCTCTTTTTGATCCCAGTATTAATTACATCGCTAACAAGGAAACAAGCTCTAGATTTACTACGTGCTTTTGTTCTCGGTATTTTATTACATGCATTCTTTATAATATTATTTCATTTCAAACTTATTAATATGTACGGCAATATTACTTTGTACAGCCCTTACTCCGTTTATGCACCATTTTTTGTTTTTTCATCATTTTATTGCCTTTTCTATTCTCGTAGTAACTTTAATAATAAAAATATAATTCGAGGGTTTGTTTATTTATTCTGTTCACTTGTCTTGATATATATTATTTTCACTAATAATGGTAGATCAGGTCAAATAGCATTTATATGCTCCGCCATACTCGCTTTAGTTTTATTGCATAAAAATTGGCAACAAACCACCATATATTTCACTATAACTGCAGCTTTGATTGCAACAATTAGCCTATCATCATTAACTGTAAAATCTACTTCTAATTCTGCTTTACACGAGATAGAACAAATATTAAAAGGTAATTATTATGGTAGCTGGGGAGCACGATGGGGCTTATTAGTCACCAATTATGAAGTTATCAAACAAAATCCTGTTTTTGGGGTTGGACTAGGCGATACCCAGGACGAAATGCACCGGGTAATAGCGCGAGGTAAAAATCAAGCATCATATTCTATCGCATATTATGATGGCTCCCATAATCATTATATTACCATACTTACTTCTGCAGGAATAATAGGCTTTATATTATATATAACTATACATGTATTTTTATTTAGGCTTCCTATAAAACATAAGGAGACAAAATATTTAAGTTTAATATTTTTAACTATTCTTATAATTACTAGTATTGCTGACGACATCCTTATATATAAACCATATAACATATATTTCGCAATCATGATCGCTCTGTTTATAAATTTATCTTTAGGCAAAAAACACACGTAAATAAAGAAATGCTGGAATAAGAAACTATACCTTTTTCTTATACATAATGACTTTGCTATATTTTATAAAAGCATGCATACCAGATAATACAGCAACCACAACACCTGCAAAACCATCTAAAAAACCTCTTTTAAAAATATAAAGTTTTATAAATGTCCAGATCCCATGGGTAAAAGGGCTGACCAAACTTACTGACTTATTCTTTTTCAGAATTTCCTGAGCACCTATTTCAGTGAAACTATCTATTGTTTTGATATGTTCCGAAATACTATTAAATGAATAGTGCTCCATATCACCTTTTAAAGTAACAATATTATCTCCGTCAACTTCCACTCTATCATGAGGATTAGTCCCCCCCCATTTTGCTGACTTTCGGTTAAATAAACGCACTTTAAAATCGGGATACCAGCAATGATTTAACCAGCGATAAACATAAAAAGTTTTTCGTGCCATTCGATATCCATCTGCAACTTCTAAATGATTTTTTACGTTTAAAATAGAATTTTTAAGCTCATCAGTTAAACGTTCATCACAATCCAAACTTAATATCCAGTCATAATTCGCTTTTTCAACAGCAAGATTCTTCTGTTCAACATGCCCCAGAAATTTCTGGTCATATATTTTATCAGTGTATTTTTTAACTATATCTTTTGTTTTATCTGTGCTTAATGAATCTACAACAATAATTTCATCAGCAACATCTTCAAGACTTTTTAAGCAGTCTTCAATTTTATTTTCTTCATTATACGATATAATACATGCTGATATTTTTGCCATAGTAATTCTTCTTATTCAGAAATAGTTTTAATTTTTTTGAATACTTCATCTACTGTAATGTTTTTCAGACAATTCATATGCCCCAACGGGCATTCTCGTTTAAAACAAGGACTGCATTCCAAATCAAGATATTCAATTATCGCCTTATCAGTCAGCGGCGGAGTATAATCCGGTGTTGAAGAGCCATATATCGCAACTAAAGGGATATCAACTGCAGCAGCGATATGCATTAAACCTGAATCATTAGTGACTGCACTTTTGCACACGGATAACAAATCAATGCTGTCTTCCAGTTGAATTTTACCACAGAGATTAATTGCACTGTTTTCTTCAACAATAGACTCAGCCGCTGCATTATCTTTTTTTGAACCCAACACCCAAAGCTGAAATCCCTGTTCGATTAATTTATTAGCAAGTTCTTTATAATAGTTAACAGGCCAACGTTTAGCTTCACCGTATTCTGCACCAGGAAGGAATGCAATAACCGGTTTATCCAAATTAAGACCAAGCTTCGTTAGCAGACGTTGTAAATTATTTTCATCAACTCTTAGCTTTGGGTAAGGTATCTCTGGTGTTTGATTACTATTGTCTTCAAGTCCTAATGCCACATAACGCTGTACTGTTTGTCTAAGAATATTTTTATCAAGCTGATGTATATCATTGATCACACCATAACGCATTTCACCACGGTAACCTGTCCGTTGCTTTGCTTTAGAAAAAAAAGGGACTAACGCAGCCTTATATGAACGGGGAGTGATAATGGCCTGATCATAATTTTTTGGGCGTAATAATTTACCTAACTTATAACGTTGTATGAGTCCAAATTCACCATGAGACACAGGCAAATTAATAGTATCCCTCACTTCAGGCATCCGCTTTAATATTGGATTTGACCATGCCGGAGCTAACACATCAATTTCTACTTGATGAGGACGTTGCTTTAAAGTCATAAAAAGACTTTGCGCCATCACCATATCACCTACCCAGGCCGGTCCTGCTACGAGTATTTGTTGTGGGTGTTGTATATTATTCATAGTTCCCACATAAATAAATTAACCGCATATCTTATTAACAACTTCAACATTTTGTCTCAGATGTTCAGGATTTATGGTACCAACAATCATACTGCTCACACCTTCATGGCTAAACACATACTTAAATGCTTCCTCAACACCTGTACCACCTGCAGATTTATCTGCATGTCCACTTTGTAAACCTTTTTTAATAATAACGCCTTTGTTTAATTCATGGGCGCGTCTTATCACGGGCAAATCATGCTCATCACTCAAGTTAAGTGTTGCCATCACCACATCGGTGTTTTCAACTATCCAAAGTCCGCCTTCGACTGTTTTGGTTGACATTCCATAGGACTGGATCAAACCTTTTTCTTTAAGACGATCTAACTCCCCAAGTGCACCTTCATTATTGATGACATTCATATCATCACCGTTTGAATGCACAAGTACCATATCCAAACTTTCACGCTTTAATCTTTTTAAACTACGCTCAACGCTCATGCGCGTGTGCTCTGCTGAAAAATCAAAACTGGATTTTCCATTTTCAAATATTTCGCCCACTTTAGTCATAATGACCCAGTCATTAGGATTTTCCATTAACTGGCCAAGACGTTCTTCGCTATTGCCATAAGCCGGTGCGGTATCAATAAAGTTAATACCCAGCTCTTGTGACAACGCGAGTAAATCACGCACTTCGTTATCACCAGGAATAACAAAACCCGTTGGATACTTTACTTCTTGATCGCGGCCAAGTTTAACAGTGCCTAATCCCAGCACACTGACTTCGATGCCGGTTGAACCCAGTTGACGTTTCTTTAAACAGGTCATTTATCTATTTACATCCATCGACTTTCTTCTTGCCAGGGTAAATCTGAAACCTCTACATGACTAAATTCAGGCATATCTTTATATCCACTTTTAGTTACTTGATGTTTATCTAAGTGCTTAAGTACATCATCAGCTAAATTAGGTGCTAACGCGAGTTTTGTTGGCCAGGTTGTAATGACATTATTGTCTTCATAATAAAATGAAGTTGCCGGTCGTTTGCCTTCTTTTTGTTTTGGTTCAGCCCGACTGATATTTAACGTTGACCATTGCATCAATGTAAAATTTAACCATGGCATTAATGACTGTAATTCTTTTTTTGCTTTATCAATTTGTTCTTCTTTGGAACGATGAATCCCTTCTTCGGCCAATTGACCACCCATGTACCAAACAATAGTGCCTTGCTTATCTTCATGACTGGTGATCGTAATGCGGGGGTTAGCACTTGCACCTAAACAATGTGCATAGAGTTTTTCTGGCAATCCACCTCTTACCATGACCATTTGTAATGGACGAAGCTGCATCTCAGGAATCACATGCCCCATTTGTTTTAATAAACCCGCGTTACCTTTACCTGCAGCTAGAATAATTTTTTCAGCAGTAATATTCCAACTTTCACCATTGGTGGCTTCAACTGTGAAATTATTTTCAGAAAAACCCGTCGCATTTTTAATATGCATAATATTATTTATATTCGGACCAGCAAGGGCATTAATCACACTGCCTGCATCTAAAACAGGTTCATCTAGCTGATATACCTTGCCTTTAAATTTTTTATTCTGAAAAACAGCAGGACGATCATTTTTATTCACAGCAACCATACGTCCACGCACGACTCTGCTGGCAAAAAAACCAGATAAGCGAGAGAGCAAACTGGGGGTAGACCACATGTATTGATGTTCAGATAATATTTTTACTGAAGAAAGATCAACCTGCCCCTTGCCTTCGAGACAATCACGCCAGATTTTAGGCATTGTAAAAATAGATTCTGACGATGCAGTTAACTTACCTGTTAATGCATACTTGGTACCACCGTGAATAATACCTTGAGAATAGCGCGTTTGACCGGCACCCAGTGATTCTGTTTCCAGTAAAAGTGTATGGAAACCCGCTTGCCGTAAACGCGTTAACAACCAAAGTCCTGCAATTCCACCACCAAAGATGACAACATCAACATTAAGTTGTTTAGCTTCATTAACTGAAGTCATGTATATGTCTACTTTTTAATTTTATTTTCAGCCTCACGAATGGTGCTAATAATGCCTGTGGTTGATACACCATCTATATAAGTTAAAACTTTAACTTCACCACCTGCTTCACGGATGCAGTCACCACCAGGTATTTTATCCGGATCATTGTCACCACCCTTAACCAGAATATCCGGGTTCAACTTACATATCTGTCGCGTCGGCGTGTCTTCATAAAATGGCACAACCCAATCAACACATGCTAACGCGGCTAACATACGCATACGTTTTTCCATTGTGTTAACCGGGCGCTCTGGCCCTTTAAGGCGCCTAACAGAGTCATCATCATTAACTGCAACAATCAAACGGTCACCTAATTCTTTAGCTTGCTCAAGATAGGCAACGTGCCCGGCATGTAAAATATCAAAACAGCCGTTAGTCATCACAATGGTTTCACCATGTTCTTTTGATTCCTTCACCAGTTCCAGTAATGCATCTTCTTGCATTACACCACGTTGAATTTGGTGTTGTTCTCTGATCGTGCGACGTAATTCATCCATGCTCACCGTAGCCGTACCTAACTTACTCACTACGATACCTGCAGCCAGATTAGATAAGGCTGTAGCGCTGGCAAACGATTCACCGGCAGCAAGCGCTGTGGCTAAAACTGAAATAACGGTATCGCCAGCACCCGTGACATCAAACACTTCTTTGGCATGCGTCGGTAAATGAATCGCCGGCATGTCTTTTTGTAACAAGGTCATACCCCGTTCACTGCGGGTAATGAGTAAAGCTTGCAGTTCAAGGCTTACCATTAATGCCTGGCCTTTTGTCACAATATCTTCATCATCCTCACAACGACCCACCACACCTTCAAATTCATGCATGTTTGGCGTAATTAATGTCGCACCACGATATTTACTAAAATCAGAACCTTTAGGATCCACTAAAACGGTTTTACCCGCTTTCCGTGCCAGTTGAATAAATTCCTGCACCTGGCGTAATGTGCCTTTGCCGTAATCTGATAAAACAACCGCTCCAGCTGTTGCAAGCTGAGACTCAAAACTTTTAAGTAAGTTATCGGCATTTTGAGATTCAAAACCGTCCTCAAAATCCAGGCGAATCAATTGCTGATGCCGGCTTAATACTCTTAACTTTGTGATCGTTGCAGCACCGGCTAACTTATCAAAAAGACAATCTATACCTACCGGTTTTAGTAGTTTTTCTAAGGCTTGACATGGTTCATCATCACCTGTGAACCCCATTAAACTGGCTTTTGCACCCAGTGCCGCAATATTCAGTGCCACATTACCTGCGCCGCCGGCACGCTCTTCAGACTCTCCCACCAGGACTACAGGTACAGGCGCTTCGGGTGATATCCGCGAGGTGTCACCATGCCAGTAACGATCCAACATTAAATCACCTACAACCAGCACATTTGCTGTAGTAAGTGACGGTAATTCTATTTTCATATTATTTTTTAATCTTTTAATACGTATACAGCACCACAATAAGGACAGGTTGCTTCACCACTATCTTCAATGGGTAAATAAACACGTGGATGAGAATTCCATAACGACATATTTGGCATTGGGCAATGCAAGGGTAAATCTTTCTTTGTTATTTCATAACGCTTTACAGCATTAGACTGTAAAGGTTTAGTATTTGCATTCACGGTATCACCCATTTCCTCTCACCCCTTTAGTGTTTTATTAATATTAGTCTTTTTTATTTTTATACCACTATGACTAACACATTATTTAACTGGACTTAGCCAATGCATATGTTCTGCTACCCGGCCATGAACCAGGTCAAAATATTTTGATTGTAATTTTTCGGTAATCGGCCCACGTACACCTGAACCAATTTTACGGCCATCGAGCTCACGAATTGGCGTGACTTCAGCCGCCGTTCCGGTAAAGAAGGCTTCATCTGCAACATACACTTCATCACGTGTGATACGTTTTTCACGTACCTCATAGCCAAACTCTTTTGCTAGCTGAACAATCGTTTCGCGCGTGATGCCTTCAAGTGCCGAAGTTAAGTCTGGTGTGTAAATGATGTCATTGCGAACAATGAAAATATTTTCTCCACTGCCTTCAGCCACAAAACCATCCACATCTAATAATAATGCTTCGTCATAACCATCACGCAACGCTTCTTGTAAGGCGAGCGTTGAATTCATGTAGTTACCGTTAGCCTTGGCTTTACACATCGTGATGTTAACGTGATGACGCGTAAATGAAGACGTACGAATACGAATGCCTTTTTCAATTGCATCTTTTCCTAAATACGCACCCCATTCCCAGCCGGCAATCATGACATGTACTTTTAAATTGTCTGCCCGTAAACCAATCCCTTCTGAACCAAAGAAACACATCGGGCGTAAATAGGCTGAGTCGAGTTTATTTTCACGCACGATCAGCTTTTGTGCTTCATTCAAGGTCGCTTTGTCATATGGCATATTCAGGCCAAGAATATGCGCAGAACGGAATAAACGATCAGTATGATCTTCAAGGCGGAAAATCGATGTACCTTGATCGGCATGATAAGCCCGCACACCCTCAAAAACACCCGTGCCATAATGCAGCGTGTGTGTCAGTACATGTACCTTAGCTTCACGCCAGGGCACTAACTCACCGTCTAACCAAATAACCCCATCACGGTCAGCCATCGACATATATCTTTCTCCCAAAATTGTTATTTCTTCTGAATGACGGCGAAGATCATGCCGAAATCACAGTCATATTATTCATTTTCCAGCCAGTTCTGCCAAATTCGCTGAACCGATGCTGATAAGTCACTATATTCTTCAGCATCAACCAAACCTGGTTGTTCCTGAAGGGCCATTTTATGTAATCTTGCCCGAAAAGTCCGGTACGCATCACTCAATACCTCAACATCCGCTTTCGCCATTAATCCGGCTGCCGCTAGCCCTGCTAACAGACGTATATTATCGGTGTATTCTAACAAATCCGGCTTTTCATGTGCCCATGCCAGAACCCCGTATTGCACCATAAATTCGATATCAACGATACCTCCAACCCCTTGTTTCAGGTCAAACTGACCTTCTTTATCCTTTGAAAGCTCTTTTCGCATACGATTTCGCATATCAATCACTTCCTGACGCAAAACAGTCCTATCGCGCTGCTGCGAAAGCACTTCTCGTCGTATAGCAGCAAATTTCTCCGCAATGACAGGATCACCCGCCACAACACGTGCACGGACAAGGGCTTGATGCTCCCACAACCAGGCTTTTTTCAACTGGTAATCACGGTATGACTTAAGATTAGTTACCAATAAGCCAGAAGCGCCATCGGGTCGCAAACGCATATCCGCCTCGTATAGCACTCCCGCCGAAGTATGTGATGTCAGTAAATGAATAATACGCTGGCCTAAGCGGGCAAAAAATACCGGTACGGCAATGGATTTTTTCCCATTACGTTCGTCGCTTGAATTTTCATCAACCAGCGTCGTGAGATTATTACTTTCACTGCCATGTAAAAATACCATATCCAAATCTGAGCCATAACCCAGCTCTAAGCCACCTAACTTGCCGTAACCGACAATGGCAAAGCCCTTGTCACAGAGTTGCCCTTCACCTTGCTCATCTAGCTGGCAGACCGGGCGTCCATGCCGTGTCACAAGATGATGCCAGGCTTGTTCAAGCGCTTCATCCAAAATGGTTTCAGCAATCCAGGATAAATGATCACTCACTTTCATCAATGGCAAGGCATCAACAATATCTGCAGCAGCCACCCTTAGCACGTTGGATTGTTTAAAATGACGCAACACATCCATACCTTGTTCAACATCATCTAAATCTATTTGTGATAAGCGCTGACGTAAATCATTTTCCAGTTCAGACTTTTCAGGAGGCTTATATAAACTACGAGGATCCATCAACTCATCAAGCAATATAGGTAGTTGCTGGAGATAACGCGCAATCCAGGGGCTGGCGGAACACAGTTTAATGAGCTGTGACAGCACCATTGGATTTTCTAATAACAACGCAAGATAAACACTTCGCCGCGCCACATTGGTCAACAGCAATAAAATACGATCAAAAGTGATGTCAATATTATCGACCTGTTGTAATGCACCTAACAATAATGGCATCAAACGATCTAAACGGGTTTGTCCCTGCCGGCTTAAAGAGGAATATTGACGACTCGAGTGTAACGTTTGCAGTTTTTGCAGTGCTTCACTGCTGTCACTAAAACCATATCGCGATAACAGTTCCACTGATTCTTCTTCATCAAGCTTGTTATACCAAAGTGCTTCAAGTCGTTGAATCTCAGTTTGTTGCTTTGAAACAACCGTTGCTTCGCTTTCTTCAGTTTGAGGCGCGACAAAAACCTGATCAAAATGCGCCTCGACATTTTCACGGTGCTGATTCAACTCAGTTAAAAAAGAAGGCCAATTCTCAAATCCCATACCTAATGCCAACCGCGCCTGACCAATTTCATCCTCGGGTAAATTATGCGTTTGTCTGTCCTGGTATTCCTGAATTCGATGTTCAGTATTACGTAAGAAGGTGTAAGCAATTTTTAATTCTTTAACAACAAACTCAGGTAACAGATTATTTTTTGCCAGGAAGTCCAGCACGACAAGCACCCGACGTTCCTGCAGCGCTGTATTCCGTCCACCACGAATTAACTGGAACACCTGCGCAATGAACTCAACTTCACGAATACCACCGGCCCCGAGCTTAACGTTATTTTTCATTCCCTTACGCTTAACTTCCTGCACAATCATGGCCTTTAATTCGCGTAAGGATTCATACGCACCGTAATCAAGATAACGTCGGTAGACAAAAGGCCTTAACATAGTAAGTAAAACTTCACCTTCTTTATAGTCACCACCAACCACACGCACTTTCACCATCGCATAACGTTCCCAACTACGACCATGTACCAGGTAATAATTTTCGAAACTACTAAAACTTGAAACCAGCGGTCCAGTTTGGCCAAATGGACGTAAACGCATATCCACACGGAAAACAAAACCATCTGCAGTTTGTTGATCCAGAGATTGGATTAGTTTTTTGCCTAAGCGCGAAAAAAATTCAGAGTTCGTTAAGGGTTTAGGCCCACCCTGCACTTCGCCATCGTCAGAGAAGGCAAAAATTAAATCGATATCTGAAGAAACATTCAGTTCCCATGCACCGAGTTTACCCATTCCAAGTACAACCAATTTTTGGGAAACACCTTCAGCATTACAGGGAGTGCCCAGGTCATCACATTGCCATTGATAAAGATTTGATAACGCATAATCAATACAGGCTTCTGCCATATGCGAAAGATCACGCGTGGTTTCGACTAATTCACTCCAGCCTGCTATATCACGCCAGACGATACGTAACATTTCACGGCGACGAAACAAGCGTAACTGACGACTTAATGCCGCATCTTCATTGTGTTTTAAATCAATAATGATCGATGTTTTATATTGCGTATCCGTATAGGATTTTAATAAATCCCCGCTTGAAGCTAACTCCAGAAATATTTTAGGAAACCGCACACAGGTTTGCATGACAAATTCAGAACATGCCCACACTTTTGCTAAAGACTCAGCCACCTCGGAGGGTAATGCCGATATATCTGCATCAGATTTAATAAATGATTGCCACTGCCTGTCAACAGCGGGTTGAAGTAAATCAGGTAATTGTTTAATTTGTTCGTTAATATTCATGGCTTTAGCATATCACTTTGTACCTATCGGTAAAGCAATTTGTATTAATGTCATAAAACACACTATTTGATATATCATGGATGTTAATTTTAGTAATAGAGATCATCATGAGTTTTAAACGTTTAAAACGAGTCTTTTTATATTTCATACTGATTATGTTTTTCAACACATCTAACCATGCTGAAGATCAAAACAGTGGTGTTGGGATATATATTGATCAAGATTTTCTTGTGCCCTTCACAAATGAAGACCGGGACTACACCATGGGCTTCGCGGTTGAATTTTTCGGGGAAAAAGATGACGGACTTTATCCTTTAGATGGTTTGGCAAAAACAGCGGGGGAATGGTTAGGTATAGAAGAATCAAATAATAACATCATATACAGCTTTATGCTGGGTACACTTGCTTACACCCCGGATGATTTGGCTGACTCACAACCGATATACAATGACAGGCCTTATTCATCTTTAATTTACCTAAGCAATAAACGCGTTCGTACAGACGGAAAAAATGCACTTGCTGCAGAGGTTTTACTGGGAGTGATAGGCAGTAAACTTCCGGGTGAGCTTCAAGAAAGTTTTCATTCCATATACCGTGATGTTGCAGACTTAGGTCCAACAGAAGACCCCGTCGAACCAAAAGGCTGGCGTCATCAAATATCGGATGGGGGTGAGTTAACTTTGCGCCTGCGTTTAACGAATTCACGTTTACAGGAAAAACTGTCAATTCCTAAACGTTTTGATCTGACAACAACAATGGGACTGGCGTTAGGCTTTCAAACTAATGTCAACTTAGGTTTCGCCATGCGAGCAGGCAAACTTCGCAGTCCCTTTTGGAGTCTTCCATATGATCCAATTAACCGGGGAAATTTTGTGCCACATAAGGGTGAAGATGAATGGTATTTTTGGAGTGCGTTAAATGCGCGTGTTATTGGTTATGATGCCTTGCTGCAAGGCCAATTTAGACACAGCGATGTAAAATTTTCATATGATGAGATAGAACATGTCGTCTATGACGGAGGAGTTGGCCTGACCTTAGGTTTTGATGAATCACAACTCACTTTCTCAGCCAACATGAAATCCTCTGACTTAAAACTGACAACAAGAAAACAAGTGTGGGGCAGTATTAATTACCTCTATTATTTTTAATTAAACGTAATCGAACGACCTTACTTTCTATTGCCTCTTGTTTCTATTACTGCTTATGGCTATTGATCTTCGTCCACATCATCAGCATCAACTTGCCCTGAAATTTTACGGCGAATATGAGACCAGGAAATACCCACCGCTAACACGGCAGAAAATAAAATTAATATCACCCAGCTAACGGCATTTACGTTATTTAAGCTCAGCCATCCCCAATCAATAAAAAGCCATATGATAGCGGCAAAAAATAATCCCGCGAGTATTAAACCTATTAACCCCAACGAGCGTAATGTGGCACGTAAATAAATCACCCAGCCAATAATTAAGCTAATTCCTGAAATTGCCAATAAAGGAGTAAAGTTAGAAAAGCTATCTTTTAGCCAATGAATATAAGAGTAACCGCCTGGATTATATGTTAGCAGCACAAGTAACAATGCAAACAGAAATCGTATTAAAAAACCTTGAACAGTTAATGGCTTCATAACTTTTCTCCAAAATTTATATTATTTTCGAAGTATAACCAGCGTTCCAGCAACAAGCGCAAGTATTCCCATCACCATGCTCTCATATTTAAAATTCAAACCAATAACAGAATTTAAACCATTTAAAACTAACCAGGCACCTAAAAAATATGGCCATAACTTCATAACTATTTTCCTTGTCTTTATATATGAAAAAATTAAGCATACCACTTTACCTGTTTTTTCGAGACAAAAAAAAGCCCTGTCTTTTAAAACAGGGCTTTTTTATATCAGTTCACACCCCTACCTTATCGAGGTAGAGGCGCCGAACTTTTGCGTCAGAGCAAGGCGTGGAAATGATTTGAGCGCGGAGCGTACACATAGTACGTGAGCACTTAAATTATTTTCACAACGCCGCTATGGCGTAAAAGGGCAAGCCTCTTACATCATGCCGCCCATTCCACCCATGCCACCCATACCACTCATATCTGGCGCTGAGTCAGAAGGCATATCTGCAATCATGGCTTCAGTGGTAATCATAAGACCGGCAACAGATCCTGCATTTTGTAATGCTGAACGTGTTACTTTAGTTGGATCAAGAATACCCATTTCGATCATATCGCCATATTCAGCATTGCTTGCATTGTAACCAAAGTTGCCTTTACCTTCTGCAACTTTGTTTACAACTACAGAAGCTTCATCGCCTGCATTACTTGCAATTTGACGCATTGGCTCTTCCATTGCACGACGTGCGATCTTGATACCGATATCTTGATCGTGGTTGTCACCTTTTAATGCCTTTAAAATATTTGCTACACGAATCAGTGCAACGCCACCACCAGGTACCACTCCTTCTTCAACTGCTGCACGTGTTGCATGCAACGCATCATCAACACGGTCTTTCTTTTCTTTCATTTCAACTTCAGTTGCTGCGCCAACTTTAATGACGGCAACGCCGCCTGCTAACTTCGCAACGCGTTCCTGAAGTTTTTCTTTATCATAATCAGATGAAGTTTCTTCCATTTGGTTACGGATTTGAGTAACACGTGTTTCGATGTCGCCAGCTTGACCCGCACCATCAATTAACGTTGTTTCTTCTTTAGTGACGATAACTTTTTTCGCAGAACCTAAATCTTCAACAGTTGCTTTTTCTAAAGATAAACCCACTTCTTCTGAAATCACAGTACCACCCGTTAAGATAGCAATATCTTGCAACATCGCTTTACGACGGTCACCAAAACCTGGTGCTTTAACTGCTGCAACTTTCACGATACCACGCATGTTATTGATAACCAGTGTTGCTAATGCTTCACCGTCAACATCTTCAGCGATAATCAATAATGGTTTGCCCGCTTTTGCTACACCTTCAAGAATGGGTAATAACTCACGGATGTTTGAGATTTTTTTGTCATGCAACAAAATGTACGGCGCATCCATTTCTGCTGTCATGTTTTGTTGGTTGTTCACGAAGTAAGGTGAAAGGTAACCACGGTCAAACTGCATGCCTTCTACAACATCAAGCTCATTTGTAAAACCTGAACCTTCTTCTACAGTAATAACACCTTCTTTGCCCACTTTCTCCATAGCTTCAGCAATAATGTCGCCTACTTCGCTATCTGAGTTTGCAGAAATAGTTCCTACCTGGGCAATGGCTTTTTGATCAGCACAAGGCGTAGACATTTTCTTTAATTCTTCAACCGCAGCAATAACGGCTTTATCAATACCACGTTTTAAATCCATTGGATTCATGCCAGCAGCAACGGCTTTCATGCCTTCAGTCAAAATAGACTGCGCTAATACTGTAGCAGTCGTAGTACCGTCACCCGCAGTATCATTCGTTGCTGAAGATACTTCTTTAACCATTTGTGCACCCATGTTTTCGAATTTGTCTTCTAATTCGATTTCTTTAGCTACAGATACACCATCTTTAGTAATGGTTGGGGCACCAAAACTTTTATCAATAACAACGTTACGGCCTTTAGGACCCAGAGTTACTCTTACAGCATTTGCCAAAATATTAACGCCATTGAGCATGCGAAGACGCGCGTCATCACCAAACTTAACTTCTTTTGCACTCATTATTTCTTCCTCTTAAATTCTTCTAATTTATTCTTAATATGACTGTTATTTACTTTTCAATAACAGCTACGATATCTTCTTCACGCATAACCAACAGTTCTTCACCATCGACTTTAACTTCAGTGCCAGCAAATTTACCAAACATCACCTGGTCACCTACTTTCACGTCTAACGCGCGTACACCGTTATCTGTAATTTGGCCGTTACCTACTGCAACGATTTCACCCTGAGCAGGTTTTTCAGCTGCAGAACCCGGAAGCACAATGCCACCCGCAGTAGTAGTTTCTTCTTCCATACGGCGAACGACCACGCGGTCATGTAAAGGACGGATCTTCATTTTTGTTTTCTCCCAAGAAAAAATCTAATAAATTCAATAATATACGCCAGACTCTCTGTGATGCCTGGCTTGTTTTGCGAGTTACCTACGCGGATAATCAAATTAGCACTCGACTTCAAAGAGTGCTAATTATGGTCATATTGGGGAGGCTGTCAACCGAATTCAAGGGCAAGCCAAAATAATACGAAGGGATTTCAGTATGCTTGGTGAATATTAATCAACCAAAAATAATGATGAATCATTTATAGTGGTATATTTATTTGTCAGATTTTAAAAAATAGCTATTTGCGTGAGTAATGAGGTCACTTTTTTCGCTGTTATGTGGATAAATCGCGTAAACACTGCGTTTTATCACCGGGGCATTTTTCACCAGGAACAGGCGTTCATTTTTAATGAGCTCTTCAACCATCGGCTCAGCCATATAGGCTGTGCCGCCATTGGCGAGTATATAATCCAGCGCAATTCGCCCTAACATGACATGTATTCGAGGTGAGGGAAGCTCGGGAAAATATCGGGCATGTGAAACAGAAAAACTGGTACCCCAACCAACTAAAATATAGTTATTTTTTACCGCCTCATCACATGTTGAGTTTTTAACCGAGCTCACCATCACCAGCGGCATACTTACTACTTCCTCGCATTCAAAATCCAGTGATTGCGGATTATCAAAAACGAAAGCTAAATCCATAGTGCCATCAAGAACTCGCCGCGAAAGGATTTTTGAATCATGAACCTCCGCATTTATCTTCACATCTGGCATGGTTGAACACATAAAACTCATCCAGTTGCCCAGTACTGCATCCCATAAGCTGGGCATCGCACCAACAACAAAAGGAATCATGTTTTTATCTTCAACTCCAATTTCCTGCTTTGCGCGTATCCATGTTGTCACAATACTTTCCGCATAACGAAGAAGTTTTTCTCCTGCAGCAGTTAACTGGATATTATTTCGTTGCCTGACAAACAGGGGCACACCCACCCTGTCCTCCAGCAATTTAATCCTTGCGCTGACAGTTGATTGACTAACATAAAGGTTTTGCGCAGCCTGGCCAAAGTGTCGACACCGGTTAACTTCTATAAATGTTTTTAGTGCGTCTATATCCAAAATACGATCCTGTTATTAATTAATAAATCAAATCCTGATGATTAATAAAAATTGTTTCACTAGGCGCTATCTTTAGTCTAAATAGTCATTCTGATCAAGAAATTGATCCTGATTCCAGCTTTGGCTGGGCAATATATATCTTTACCGGAGTAACATAAATGCAAAAACTAAATAGTTTGTTCGTAGCACTATTTTTGATGTTAGGTATTACAACGACTGCTATGGCGGAAGAAGAAGCTAATTCTGAACAAATGAGTGATATCACTGCTTATTGCAAAGCTGAAACTGAAGGCGCTGAAAATGCTGAAGCTTCATTCAATGAATGTATCACTGAGCAACTGCAAGCATTAAAAGATACTAACGTAGAAGTAGAAAAAGAAAAGTCTTAAGAATTATGCCAGCCTGCCATATAAAGGCAGGCTGGCTCATTCCTATATGCAATAATTTTTAATACAGTTCCAGCTCGCGTTTAAGCTTAACTTCTTCCAAATATTCCTCAAGACGACGTCTCACATCAAGCTTGTTTACTACAGGCTTAATAAACTCTTCATCGTTGTCGTCAATTTCTAAATTGCTATCAATTATATCATTTTCTTCAACGTCATCTGAATCATCATAATCATTGAAACTCATATTCATCGCTGCCACTCCAGACACATTTTAAAGGCTACTAGATAATAAAATGACCAGGGCTTGTCAATGAAATAATAGATAAAATTATCGATTAAAACAATCTGCTTTTCCGATTAAAGGATATGTTTATTATCCAGGATAAAATGAGCCATTTGTTTTTATCTGTAGTAAAAATTTGTATTCCTAATCCTTACGTTCATACTCACCTTCGATCACAGTATGTTGTGATGAACGGGTGGACTGTGATGTATCAGCAGAGGTATATGTAGTATGAGTTGAATGCATACTTGTCGCCATAAACATGCCACGACGCAACAAATAAGCCGCAAGTTTTTTTCGTACTGGCGGCACAAGAAATAAAAAACCAACGGCATCCGTGAAAAAACCGGGTGTTAACAAAAATGCACCTGCAAGCAACAAAAAAATACCTTCAATTAACACCGTTGGGGGTAATTGCCCCTGT
>JAPHTF010000161.1 GCA_026197095.1 Gammaproteobacteria bacterium | reverse complement strand
TGAGAAGAAACTCCGTACAATGCCAACCGATCCGGCACGAGTGCGCAAAACTGATCCGGGTGAGCCAGAAAAATGTCCTGTCTGGAATTTGCATCAGGTATACTCAAGTGAAGAAACCAAGGCATGGGTTAACGAAGGTTGCCGTACAGCCGGAATTGGTTGTATAGAATGTAAAGGTCCTATTATAGATGCGGTAAAAGCGGAATTAGAGCCTATTCATGAGCGGGCAAAAGAGTTTGAAGCTGATCGTGATTTGGTACGAAATATAATAAATGAAGGCTGTGATCGAGCGCGTGATGTTGCGAAACAAACGATTACTGAAGTACGCCAGGTCATGGGGCTGGAATATAGTTAAGACTGGAATATAGTTAAGACTGGAATGTAGCTAAGAACAATATAGCTAAGAACAAAATAGCTAAAGACAATAGTGTTTAAATTAAAAAGTTTACTAAATAATCAAATAAGGTAAAACGTGGAAACTGAAAACGGACAACCAGAACAACAGGAAATGCCTTTTGCGGTAGTGCAGGGTAGTCCTCTTACAGTTGTTCCAAAAGATCTCTATATCCCACCGGATGCATTAGAAATCTTTTTAGCCGAGTCGTTTGAAGGGCCACTGGATTTATTGCTTTACCTCATCAAGCGCCAGAATCTCGATATTCTCGATATACCCGTCGCAGATATTACGCTGCAATATATGGAATATATTGAGTTGATGCAAGATATGCGCTGGGAACTTGCTGCCGAATATCTTTTAATGGCAGCAATGTTAGCTGAAATTAAATCACGTATGTTATTGCCACGTCCTAAATTAGATGAGGAAGATGAAGGCGATCCACGTGCAGAACTTGTTCGCCGCTTACAGGAATACGAACGATTTAAAAAGGCTGCTGAAGATATTGATTACTTACCGCGCCTTGAACGTGATATTCATGTTGCTGAAGTTAAAGGACCCGATCTTAAAATTGTTCGTAGTCCTCCCCAGGTTGAATTAAAAGAAGTGCTGTTAGCCTTTAAAGATATTATGCAAAGAGCGACACTTTACGAACATCATCAAATTGAAATGGAAGCGTTATCCGTTCGTGAACGGATGTCCAGTGTGTTAAGTAAGCTAAATGCAGATACTTTTACTGATTTTAGTGAATTGTTCACTATTGAGGAAGGTAAGAGTGGTGTTGTAGTGAGTCTGTTAGCAATACTTGAGCTGATTAAACAGCATTTGATTGAGATCGTACAAACAGAGTTATATGGTCAGATCCATGTAAAAGCATTAGTTGCCGTTAATAAATAATTTTAGTTAGGATATATTTTAAATGAGTGAATCTACAGCAGCCGAAAATTCAAATGAAGCTGAAGCTAATGAAAGTTTGGATAAGCCAAGAAAGATAATTATTAATTCTGATCTTAGTGATAAAGAATTAATGCGAATCATTGAAGCGGCCTTATTTTCTGCCGGACAAACATTAAAAATAGATCGTTTAATGGATTTGTTTCCGGACGACAAACACCCGGGTAAAGAAGCTATTAGTGATGCATTAGAAACATTACAAGAACAATATCTTGAGCATTCATCACTGGAATTAAAAGAAGTCAGCAGTGGTTTTCGTTTTCAGGTAAGAGATGATTATTCCAGTTGGGTAGCAAAATTATTTGAAGAACGACCTGCACGTTATTCAAGAGCGACATTAGAAACATTGGCGTTGATTGCTTATCGTCAACCGATTACTCGTGCAGAAATTGAAGAAGTGCGTGGTGTTGGCGTGAGTTCGCAAATCATTAAAACGATGATTGAACGTGATTGGATTCGTGTAATTGGACACCGTGATGTTCCAGGTAAGCCAGCACTATATTCTACTACGAAAGGCTTTCTTGATTACTTTAACCTTAAAAGTTTAACTGAATTGCCTGCCCTGGCTGATTTGCGTGATATTGATGCAATAAATGCTGAATTAGATTTGCACGTTCCGATTATACCATCAGTCCCTACTGCTACAAAAGATGAAGAAGCTGATGTTAATATTGACAGTGATGAAATTGCAGCGACTATTGATGATATAAAAAGTGACAGTGAATCTGATAGCACTGCAGAAGTCATTCATTAATGTCTTTTCAATATCGTACTTCAAGTAACTTAATCTAGTAATGCAATCCAATATGGATGAAAAACTTCAAAAAGTCTTAGCGCGCTCAGGCATTGGTTCGCGACGTGAAATGGAACGCTGGATTGAACAAGGTCGGGTCAAAGTTAATGACGCAGTGGCTACGTTAGGTGAACGTGTCTCAGAAAAAGATACGATTAAGGTTGATAATAAAATCATCAATCAAAAACGTACGCAAGTTCAACAACGTGTTATTGCCTATCACAAACCTGTAGGTGAGGTTTGTACTCGAGATGATCCTGAAGGTCGAAAAACAATTTTCTCTAACTTGCCAAAACTTCGTAGTGGACGTTGGATAAGTGTAGGACGTTTAGATTTAAATACGAGTGGCTTATTACTCTTAACCACAGATGGCGAGTTGGCGAATAGACTCATGCACCCGTCAAGTGAAGTTGAGCGTGAATATGCGGTTCGCGTACTCGGTGAAGTTTCTCCTGAAATTATCAAGCAACTCAAATCAAATGTTCCCCTTGATGATGGTGACGCACATTTTTCAGATGTTAAAGAATCTGGAGGCGAAGGCGCGAACCATTGGTATAACGTTGTTTTAAAAGAAGGGCGTAATAGGGAAGTGCGTCGATTATGGGAATATTTTGGTTTTGCTGTGAGTCGCTTAATGCGTATTCGATATGGCGACATTAAATTAGAACGCAGAGTGCGTCCGTCTAAAAGTGAAGACCTGACTGACAAAGAAATGGAACAACTTTATACGTCTGTAGGGCTGAGTTATATCCCCGAGGAAGTCACGCCAAAGAAAGATAAAAGTCGTTTTAAAGCAAATAAGACAGCAAAAAATGCTAATCGTGCTGTTTATAAAGGTAAGGGTTCGCGAAATTCCCGATAAGATTTTTGTTATTTAGCCGGCATTTTTTATTTGATGCTTAGAGCGAGCAACATAAGGTTTCAGTACTGCAGGGACTTTAATGTATTCTGAAACCATAAGAACAACTTTATGAGTATCGCCGGTAGCAATACTTATTAAATCTTCGAGCATATCGTTGTCTTCTAAAATCTCCGTATAGTTACGCAATATATAAATGCCAAAGTGCTGGCTTGCTTCAATATGCTCCATTAAATCTTCAGGTGTATTTGTTCTTGGTATGCCAATATGTGAAGCACCCAGTCTGTGCATTGGTTTTTCAGGTAGAGCAAGATAATAGGGTTTAGAGCTAAAGCGGCTTAGTTCGAGTATTAAATCACAGACACGATCGACCTCAAAACTTTCCATCATTATGACGCGATTTCCGCTATCTAACATTTTTTCTAACTGGTTTAAGTAGCTCATTGCATTGCTCTTTTTGTGGCACTGTTAGGTGAGAAACAATATCAATGATTATAGTCACTCAGTCTGCATCCTGCAGACTGAATGTGTGAATTAGTTCATAACTCAATAAAGTTATATTAAGCGTTTACTGCTGTTGCTTTTAAAGCTTCTTCTGATGATACAACACAGTTGCGTCCAGAGTTTTTAGCTGAATACAAAGCTTTATCAGCTCGTTCAAGCATAGTTTCTGCTGTTTCACGCATAGTTAAACTTGCTGTACCTACACTCATTGTAACGGGTACAGTACTATGGCCACTTTGGAAGGCATGTTTTTCAATAACACTACGTAAACGTTCAGCCGCGAGAGTTGCACCATTTGCATTTACGCCAGGTAATATCACTACAAATTCTTCACCACCAAAACGAAACAACATATCAGTACCGCGTAAGGCCTGGTTACAGCAGGTAACACACTCACGTAATACATCATCACCTGCTATATGACCATAATTGTCATTAATCTGTTTAAAGTGATCAAGATCAAACATAATCACTGAAAGGGCAGATTTATGACGATGAGCCAGTTCTACTTCACGTCCAATAGTTTCATTCATAGAAGCACGGTTGTGTGCACCGGTTAAGGGGTCAATCTTTGCCGCTTGTAATGCTCTTTGATACCAAACCGCGTTTCGCAAAGGATAAATTAATTGTCCCATCAAGTTTTCCAAATGCTCCATTTCCTGTTCGGCAAAACGGCGACGGCGTGTAAATATCAATTCACCAAGAAACTCGCCGGCAAGACGTAACCGGTAGGAACAACGATGCCGCTGAATTTTGCCATACTTAAGTTCCAGGTTGCGCTCTTCAAAGCTATAGTGAGCAGCATCAAATTTCACAACTTGCTGTGCTGCCTGGAGAAAGTAGTTTAAAACACTATCAATTTCCAATGACGTTTGAAGCAATCCCGCCAGTTTAAGCGTTTGCTGTAATTCAGCCGGCGCGATACCAAGTTGTTCACGAGCAGCTGTTGGGTTTATGTATTGATCAATGTTATCCATAGTGGACTCCGCTATACCTCTAAAGTTTGCAAAATGCGGTCAGGATAAGTAATGCGAAATGTGTGCCATAATTGATGATTATGCTAATCCCTTTAAAATCATAATGTTACATGATCTTCTTTTCTTATTATGCTAGGTAAGTCAAAAAAATGACATTTTTGATAAGTAAATTTACAGTTTTTCACCTATTTTTGTTTAATCTGTAGCATATTAAGGTCATATATCAATTTCGTGAGCTAATATGTAGTAAAGGAGATTATCATGAGGCCTTGTAATCGAAACGTTCGAGATTGGATGTTGTTTTTCTTACTGCTGAGTTCATTAGCGACTTATCCATTATCATATGCTGCAGAACCTCAAACTCAGCAACCTGACTCCCTGCAATCAGACATGGTTAATCCTGGCTATCATGACAAGCCTTCATGGTTTAAGGAATCGTTTTTAGACTTACGCGAAGATATTCAGGAAGCAACAGCTAAGAACAAGCGTGTCATGCTCTATTTTTATCAGGATGGATGCCCATATTGTGCGAAATTATTGCAAGATAATTTGGGCCAAAAAAAACTGGCTGATAAAGCTCAAAAATATTTTGATGTTATTGCGATAAATATGTGGGGTGATAAAGAAGTTACGGATTTACAGGGAAGTCAGACAACGGAGAAAAAATTTACTGAAAAAATGAAAGTGATGTATACACCGACGCTTGTATTTTTGACTGAACAAGGAAATGTTGCATTACGTGTGAATGGTTATTATGCACCGAATAAATTTGAAACAGCTTTGGATTATGTTCATGGAAAAAATGAAAGTAAACTTTCATTTAGAAATTATGTTCAGAAATTTATAAAACAATCTTCGACAGGAAAGTTACATCAGCAGCCATTCTTTTTACAGCCGCCGTACAACTTAAAGGAACTTGTTCGTTCTTCAAAACCGCTTATTATTTTATTCGAACAACAAGAATGTCATTCATGTGATGAATTACATTCGGATGTTTTAAAACGAAAAGAAACGCTGGAGCAAATTAAGCGCTTCAATATTGTTCGTTTGGATATGTGGAGTAATGAAAAATTAATTGATATGCAAGGGAAAACAACAACAGCCAGATTATGGGCAAAAAAAATTGATGTAAATTATTCACCCAGCTTTGTATTTTTTGATAATAAGGGTAAGGATATTTTTCGTGTCGATGCTTATTTGAAATCTTTTCATATTCAGTCTGTCATGGATTATATCGCCTCAGGTGCATACGTAAAGCAACCTAATTTTCAGCGTTATATCAGTGAAAGAGCGGATAAATTAGAAGCGCAAGGCATACATGTTGACTTAATGGATTAACTGTATTTATGCAAAATGCTATATTAGCCAGGAAATAGTTAAAATAAGATCGATGAGTAAAATAAAACTGGATACTAATAAACTGTTAATCGGCATGTATGTGACTGAGCTTGATCGACCCTGGAGTGAAACTTCATTTCTGTTTCAGGGTTTTCGCATTACTAATAAACAGGAAATCGAGCAATTGCAAAATTCCTGTCAGTTTGTTTATATCGATAAAGAGAAAAGTACGATTGATATTGCATCTAATTTGATCGCTTTAGATGATAACCGAATTAAAATAAAAAATTATAGTAAACCTGAAGTACTTTCTAATATTCAAGTTAAACACAAACCTTATCATAAAAAATTTGAAGATGAGTTTCCTCTTGCTAAGACAGCGTATACAAACTCATCTGAGAAAATGAATGAGGTTTTTACCGATATTCGACTAGGTAATTCTTTAGATGTGTCAGCAGTGAAGTCTACGGTGCAGTCTATGGCAAGTAGTGTTTTACGCAATCCTGATGCATTAAAGTTAATGTGTGTCATAGAGGAAAGAGATAATAATGCAGTAACTCATGCGTTACATGTTTGTATTTTGACACTAGCTTTTGCCTATTACTTAGGCCTAAAAAAAGACATGATTCAACAATTAGGGATAGGTGCTTTGTTACATGATATTGGTGAAACTAAATTACCCGAAGGATTGTTTTGGAAGTCTGAGCCGTTTACCCAGGAAGAGAAAAAAGAAGTTTATAAACATACTGAGTATGGGGTAGATATAATTAAGGATATAAAAGGACTGCCTGCTGTTGTTTTAGATATTGTGCGGGATCATCATGAGCGTTTAAATCGATCCGGCTTCCCTAAGCATGCGGGAGGAGATGAGATAAGTTATAACGCTATGTTAGTCTCTATTGTTGATGTATATGACAGCGTGACAATGGGATACGAAGGACGAAGTGTCATATCACCTGCTGATGCTTTAAAAAGTATGTATGACTGGAGAAATGAGCTATTTCAGGCTGAACTCATTGAACATTTTATTCAATGCCTGGGTATTTATCCTATTGGCAGTGTAGTGAAGCTAACTTCAGGTGAAATAGGTATTGTAGTGACGTTTGATGATTGTTCCCGCTTAGCACCACGTGTGATGGTTTTACTAGATAAAGATAAAAATTATTATCCTGTACCACACATGCTCGATTTATCTAAGTTTAGAGATGAAGATGAAAAGTTAGTGTATGAAATTAAACGAGTCGTGAATCCGCTTGATTATAACATTGATATAAAACAGCATATATTGCGAGAGCTATATACTGATAAGCTGGTAAATCAGTAATGATCAGGACTCGATATGCTGTACTGTTGAAGCGCCATATATATGTAATGGACGTTCTTTCCCCCTTATTTTCTGTACACCTAAATCAATAAATTTTTCTTTCGAGTACGAGCCTAAGTGTTTATATGTTTCATCGGAAATAATGATGCTATAGCCTAATCGCTTTGATAATCCATCAAGCCGACTTGCAATATTTACAGTGTCACCAATAAAAGTATATTCAAAGCGGTTATGAGATCCAATTGTTCCAGCCGTTGCATATCCCATATGAATGCCAATACCAACATTAAACCTGTCACCATCGGGTAAACATATTGCCTGTGAGTGCATAACAATATCCCAGGCTGTATCGATAGCATCATCAATAGTCGTGCTGTTGTCATCAAGAGGGAAAACAGCCAGGATCGCATCACCCATAAATTTATTTACAATACCTTTGTGTTCAGTAACGATGTCCACCACTTTGCTGAAGTATGTGTTTAAGAAAAAAATGACATCTTCTGGTGAGT
Organism: Gammaproteobacteria bacterium; assembly: GCA_026197095.1. Classification (GTDB taxonomy): domain Bacteria; phylum Pseudomonadota; class Gammaproteobacteria; order UBA6429; family Thiohalophilaceae; genus JAGLTQ01. The sequence continues at coordinate 8,002 of JAPHTF010000161.1, read as the reverse complement.
TTTTCTCCGCATAGGAGGTGAACTTTCGTAAATCACAAAAGAAAACAGCGATATGTTTCTTTTCGCCATGTTTTAAAATGGCGGAATCAGACTTTATTAATTTATGCATAATGTCTGGGCTAACTATGTTTTCTAATGTTTGCCTGATTTTCTCTTTTTCTCGAAGTTCATCAATTACTCGGTTTGTATTTTGAGCGATAACTCCAAATTCATCACGGCTTAAAATGGGGACATAATTTTCCAGCTTACCATTTTGTATGTTCTGCAGAGCATTAATTTGTGTATCAAAAAGATATTGCAAATTAAGGGAGTAAGAATGTATTAATCTTAATGAGAGTGAAACAACTATACCCAGGGTAAATAATGTTTCAATTACGTATGCATTTCTAAGCATTTCATCAATATTACTGCCTTCTGAATTTGTGCTTACTATGTTTAAGCTCATATAAGAATAAGCGGATAGCACATTTGCCAAAATAACAACAAATAAAGTAACAGAGAGAAACAAGCTGATTCGATGTGAAACGGGAATGGTGTTTTGTATGTTTGACTGATTACGATTGAGTTTTAAAAAACATTCATGTTCACGTTTTAAAGCACTATCGATACTTGCAAAATAGCCCATGATTAATACAGCTGAAAAGAATTTACTGGCTATGATGTAAGTATGCTTATTTATTACTATTTCAATAATAAATAAACTTATCCCAACTAAAATATACATCAATAATTCATAGGTAAGCTGCCGTTTAGGTTGATCGAGTAGCTGTTTTCTCTCAACAAAAAGAAATTCTGTTTTTGAACGTATTAGACAAATCAATGTAAATAATAGGCACAGCGTGATAACTGTCGTAATGGTTGAATCCTGTGAATAAAAGCTATTTGTACGAGCTGCAATAATGCTAATAACCATGATCGTTAACAGGTAATAGGCAATTGCTTGATTTTTCTGGAAATATTGATTCATAGCTCAGTTAAGTATCGGGTGAACAAGTGACAGGTAAAGCTTTTATCGTGATATATTGCAATTTATAACCTTTGAATATAGATATGTGGTTTTTATCACAATATATTCAATAACTTATGTGAGTTTTATCACTTAATTAATTATAGTGATTACGCATTTTTCAACTGGCATGTGAGTAGCGATTTGTAAATAAACCTGTTAGGTCTTTTATCCAGTCGCTAAGGCGAGAACAGCTTAATACCAGCTTCCACATTTGTGTCCCTAAGGGCTCGCTTTTTAAACTATTTACATTGATAGGTTTCCACTTATCGTTTTTAGCCGGTATACTTCGGGCTCAAATTTATGCGGATGTGGTGAAATTGGTATACACGGTAGATTTAGGTTCTGCTGCCGTAAGGCGTGAGAGTTCGAGTCTCTCCATCCGCACCATTTTTAAATTCTAAGAATATTTATTAATTTCTGATTGAAATAGAGGGTATAGGTAATGCAAGTTTCTGTTGAAACCACCAATGGTCTTGAGCGTAAAATTACGGTTGCGATCGAAGAAGAACGTATCTCTAATGTTGTTGATGGTCGGCTTCAGGACATGATAAAAACGGTTAAAATTAAAGGTTTTCGTCAAGGTAAAGTCCCTCTAAAAATTGTAAAGCAACAATATGAACAACAAGTACGTCAGGAAGTAGTGGGCGATGTTCTTCAATCGACTTTATATGAGGCGATAGGGCAAGAAAAATTACAACCTGCAGGTCAACCACGTATTGATTCACTGAAAAGCGATCCAGGCAAGGGCATGGAATATACGGCTTTATTTGAAGTCTATCCTGAAGTCAAACTAGGTGACTTATCAAAAGAAACCGTTGAAAAACCTATTGCTGAAATCACGGATGCGGATATTGAAGAAATGCTTGAAACTGTACGTGGACAGCATAAAGAGTGGGTTTCCGTTGACCGTGCAGCAAAAGACGGTGACCAATTAAGTATTAACTTTAAAGGCATGATTGACGGCGAAGCTTTCCCAGGTGGAGAAGCAAATGATTTGTCAATTGAGTTAGGTAGTGGCCGCATGATTAAAGGCTTTGAAGAAGGTCTAATCGGTGCTAAAGCAGGTGACGATGTTACTTTGAACGTGACTTTCCCTGATGATTACCATGCTAAAGAGTTAGCGGGCAAGCCTGCTCAATTTGATACTCATGTCAATAAAGTCGAAGAAGCACAATTACCCGAATTAAACGACGATTTTGCTAAAAAACTCGGTATAAAAGATGCAAGTCTTGAAAATATGCATAAGGAAATCAAAGCCAGTATGCAGCAAGAGCTGGATAACCGATTAAACACAAAAATGAAAACATCAGTCATGGATGCTTTAATTAATGCACATGATTTTGATGTGCCAAAACCATTGATTGCAGATGAATCTGAAGCTATTAAAAATAATATGCTCGAAAACCTGAAACAGCAGGGTATGCAAGATCAAGGTATGCAACTCGATGCGAGTATGTTCGCTGATCAAGCAACTCGTCGTGTTAAGTTAGGTTTAATCATGAACGAAATTGTGAAATCTGAGAAAATTGAGCCAGATGCAGAGCGAGTTAAGAAAAAAGTTGAAGAAATTGCCGCCCCTTACGAGCAACCTCAACAGGTAATTGACTGGTATATGGGTGATAAACAGCGTTTAGCAGAAGTTCAGGCTCTGGTCACTGAGGAACAAGTTGTTGATTGGGCTATGGAAAAAGCAAAAGTGGTCGATAAGAGTATGACGTTCAAAGATGTTATGAATGCAGCACAAAATAAATAGATTTTTTTGCCGGGATATGGCTTGCTACATATTCAGGTAGAGATTTAAATTAATGACAAATTACCCTTAAGGATAAGATTTCGTGACCGATAAAATAGTTAATACAGAAATTATGAACCAGCTGGTTCCTATGGTGGTTGAACAGACGTCTCGTGGCGAACGTTCTTACGACATATATTCCAGATTACTTAAGGAACGGATTATTTTTCTGGTAGGACAAGTTGAAGATCATATGGCTAACCTGGTTGTTGCCCAGATGCTTTTTCTTGAATCCGAAAATCCGGATAAAGACATATATCTGTATATTAATTCACCAGGTGGCTCAGTGACGGCTGGATTGTCAATTTATGACACGATGCAGTTTATTAAGCCGGATGTAAGCACTTTGTGTATTGGTCAGGCGGCCAGTATGGGTGCATTGCTGTTAGCCGGTGGGCAAGCAGGTAAGCGTTATGCCTTACCACATGCCAGAACCATGATTCACCAGCCTTTAGGCGGTTTTCAGGGGCAGGCATCGGATATTGAGATACACACTAAGGAAATACTCGAAGTGCGTGAACGATTGAACAAAATTCTTGCCGAACATACAGGAAAGGCGATAGATGTTATTCAGCAAGATACAGACCGTGATTTCTTTATGAATGCAGAAGCATCTGTAGAATATGGTTTAATTGATGAAGTAATGACACAGCGTAATTTAGCTAATAAGGCCTAAAAGACTATATTCAGCACGGTTTTTCATATGCATAAATTGAAAAATTCAAGGCTAAAAATGTGGCCTGATGACTTGAAAAAATCGTAAAAACTGCGCATGGTATAGAGAATGATAATGTTCATGATGAGGCGGATGACATGAGCGACGATAAAAACACTGGTGACAGTGGAAACAAATTACTGTATTGCTCTTTTTGTGGCAAAAGTCAGCACGAGGTACGCAAGCTCATTGCGGGTCCATCTGTATTCGTATGTGACGAATGTGTTGAGCTGTGCAGCGATATAATTCGTGAAGAAATTCAGGAACAATCGAGTAAAGCGGAAGGGGATGCTCTCCCAACGCCACATGAGATTAACGATATTCTTAATGAGTATGTGATTGGGCAAGAACGCGCTAAACGTGTGCTTTCAGTCGCAGTTTATAATCATTACAAGCGATTAGAAACTGGACAGAAAAAAGATGACGTAGAGCTGTCTAAAAGCAATATTCTTCTTATCGGTCCTACAGGTTGCGGTAAAACATTACTTGCTGAAACGCTTGCACGCCTATTGGATGTGCCATTTACGATTGCCGATGCCACAACATTAACCGAAGCCGGTTATGTTGGTGAAGACGTTGAAAATATCATTCAGAAGTTATTACAAAAATGTGATTACGATGTGGAAAAAGCCCAAACGGGTATTGTCTACATTGATGAAATTGACAAAATTTCACGTAAATCAGATAACCCCTCGATTACACGTGATGTTTCTGGTGAAGGTGTGCAACAAGCTTTACTTAAACTTATAGAAGGCACAATTGCATCTGTTCCTCCTCAAGGTGGACGCAAGCATCCTCAACAGGAATTTTTGCAAGTAGATACGTCAAACATATTGTTTGTTTGTGGTGGTGCATTTGCGGGCTTAGAACGCATTATTCGTGATCGCTCTGAAAAAGGCGGAATTGGTTTTGGTGCAGAAGTTAAGAGTAAAGATGACAAGATGAGCATGAGTGAAGTCATTCATTCTGTGGAACCTGAAGATCTTACTCGTTTTGGGCTCATCCCTGAGTTTGTGGGTCGTTTACCTGTTGTCGCGACATTAAGTGAATTAGATGAAGATGCATTAGTCAGGATTTTAACAGAACCTAAAAATGCACTGACCAAACAATATCAAAAAATGTTTGAAATGGAAGGAAGTGATTTAGAGTTCCGTGACAGTGCTTTAACCGCGATTGCATCAAAAGCAATGGAACGAAAAACAGGTGCGCGAGGTTTACGTTCAATTCTTGAGCACGCTTTGCTTGATACAATGTATGACTTGCCATCGCTGGATAATGTTGAAAAAGTAGTCATAGATGATTCGTGTATTAATGGAGATGGAGACCCACTCTTCATATATGAAAACCTGGAACCGCTAGCTGCATCAGCAGAAGATTAATAAAACAAAGGGGTATTTTTTAATACCCCTTTATTTTTTTGAGAATGTTATTTTTCGTAATGTTCTATTACTAACACTTGAAAATACTTGTTGTTGTCCATATAACATGGAACAAGGTTTTTTATTAACGTTCTAAATAATTACAGGACAGAAACATGTCTGACATGGTCGAAACACAATTATCTGCAATTCCTATTTTACCCTTGCGTGATGTAGTGGTATATCCGCATATGGTTATCCCATTATTTGTTGGACGTGAAAAATCCATTCAAGCTTTAGAAGCGGCAATGGATAACGATAAACAGATTTTACTCGTCGCACAAAAAAGTGCAGCTCAAGATGAACCTACTCAAGAAGATTTATATCAAATTGGTACGGTTTCCAGTATTTTGCAATTACTTAAATTACCCGATGGCACTGTTAAAGTTCTTGTTGAAGGTAATAAGCGTGCGCGGATTGTTCATTTTCTTGGGCAAGAAGAATATTTTACCGCGCAAATTAAAGAGCTTGATGATGAAGTTGTTGATGAACGTGAATCTGAAGTGTTAGTACGTTCATTAACGGCACAATTTGATCAATACGTTAAGCTGAACAAAAAAATCCCACCTGAAATTCTGACATCGCTTTCAAGCATTGAAGAAGCTGAACGCCTGGTTGATACTATTGCTGCGCATATGTCACTTAAGCTTGATGAGAAACAAAAGATTCTCGAAGTGATAGACCTGAGAGAGCGTGTTGAACATCTTATGGTCTTAATGGAATCAGAAATTGATATTTTACAGGTTGAGAAACGCATCCGTGGCCGTGTAAAGCGGCAAATGGAAAAAAGTCAGCGTGAATATTATCTAAACGAACAAATGAAAGCCATCCAGAAAGAATTGGGTGACATGGATGATGTGCCAAATGAAATGGAAGAACTCGAGAAAAAAATCGAGACTTCAGGTATGTCAAAAGAAGCACTGAAAAAAGCGAAAGCCGAGTTAGGTAAATTGAAAATGATGTCGCCTATGTCTGCTGAAGCGACTGTTGTACGCAATTATCTTGACTGGATGGTCGGTGTTCCGTGGAAAAAACGCAGTAAAATTCGTAATGATCTTTCTAAGGCAGAAGAGGTCCTTGAAGCAGATCATTATGGGCTTGAAAAAGTTAAAGAACGTATTTTAGAATATTTGGCTGTACAACAACGTATGAAGAAAATGAAGGGACCTATTTTATGTTTAGTGGGTCCTCCTGGTGTTGGTAAGACGTCTGTAGGTAAATCTATTGCACGTGCAACTAATCGAAAATTTATGCGTATGGCCTTAGGTGGTGTGCGTGATGAAGCAGAAATTCGTGGACACCGTCGTACATATATTGGATCGATGCCAGGTAAGATTATTCAGAATTTATCTAAAGTCGAGACCCGTAATCCGCTATTTTTGTTAGATGAAATTGATAAAATGGCAATGGATTTTAGAGGTGACCCCGCATCAGCATTATTAGAAGTGTTAGATCCAGAGCAAAATCATACTTTCAATGATCATTATATGGAAGTTGATTACGATTTATCTGAAGTAATGTTTGTTGCAACGTCGAATACTATGAATATTCCCGGTCCTTTATTAGACCGAATGGAAGTTATTCGTTTATCGGGTTATACCGAAGATGAAAAACTAAATATTGCGATGCGTTATTTAGTCAGTAAGCAGATCAAAAATAATGGTCTCAAAGAAAATGAAATTAATATTACCGAAAATGCGGTTCGTGGAATTATAAGAAATTATACACGTGAAGCCGGTGTACGTAATTTAGAACGTGAAATAGCAAAATTATGTCGTAAGGTTGTAAAAGAAATTTTACTCGATAAAGATGTTACAACTGTCAATATAACAGGTGAAAATCTTGAGAAATACTTAGGTGTTGAACGTTTCCGCTATGGCGTTATCGATGAAAATGATCAGGTTGGTCAGGTTAATGGTTTAGCGTGGACAGAAGTTGGTGGAGAGTTATTAACTATTGAAACAGCTGTTTTACCGGGTAAAGGTAAAACTAGCGTTACTGGTCAGCTTGGTGATGTCATGAAAGAATCGATTCAAGCTGCGATGACAGTAGTAAGAAATCGTGCTGCGGTTTTAGGTATTGAAGATGAAGTGTTTGAGAAAAAAGATATTCATGTTCATGTACCTGAAGGTGCTATTCCCAAAGATGGTCCTAGTGCCGGTGTCGGTATGTGTACAGCATTAGTTTCTTCACTGACAGATATACCCGTACGTAAAGACGTTGCTATGACAGGTGAGATTACATTGCGTGGTGAAGTCTTACCCATCGGCGGATTAAAAGAAAAATTATTAGCTGCTCATCGAGCGGGTATAAAAACGGTTTTAATCCCAGAGGAAAATCGAAAAGATTTAGCTGACATTCCGGATAACATAAAAGAAAATCTGGACATTAAACCTGTTCGCTGGATTGATGAAGTATTAGATGAAGCTTTAGTCCATCCACCAAAACCCTTAAATGATGCAAAAACTGGTGGAAAAGTGAGCAAATCTAATGAAACAGATAGTACAAATTTACATACACACTAAAAACTGCTGGTTTTATGCGGTTATACACATAAACTGTGCATTGATTGCTTGACCGGGTCTAGTAAGCATTGGTATAAATCCATAAGTTAATAAATATATAAAACCGCCCTGATTTTTTAATTGGGCGGTATTTTTTTTGTCATTCCATAGGGGGAAATTAAGTGAATAAATCAGAACTCGTAGAAGCTGTTGCAGAAAGTGCAGACATCTCTAAAGCTGCAGCAGCACGTGCTGTAGATACAATGGTTAGCAGTATTATTGATACTCTTGCAAAAGGTGATCAAGTTGCAATTGCTGGCTTCGGAACTTTTACTGTTCGTGACCGCGCTGCTCGCACAGGTCGTAATCCACGTACTGGTGAAGAAATTCAAATTAAAGCATCAAAAAATCCTGGATTTAAAGCTGGTAAAGCATTTAAAGATGCCTTAAACTAGCGCGCGTTCGAACAGGGGGTGGTTAGCTCAGCTGGTAGAGCATCGCCCTTACAAGGCGAGGGTCACAGGTTCGATCCCTGTACCACCCACCAAATCGCGGAGCGGTAGT
>JAPHTF010000128.1 GCA_026197095.1 Gammaproteobacteria bacterium | reverse complement strand
TTTTATATGGCAGATTCAGTACTTGAACAAATACAGCATCAAATTGTAAATGATCCACGCTCAGGGCAATCGTTGTTGTTATTTGCCTTAATGGCAACGTTGAATGTTGAGAAAGGTGGGCACTTGTATATGCTGGCTAAATTAAAAGAATTTACCCCTGAAAATCGTCAGCTGGCATATGCTGTTATAGAATTAATGGCTAACGGTGGTACGGGTAATGAAACCTGGAAGACTGCATTTTCAAAAATGGAAACAGCGATTCGAGGTTGATAATGTTTAATGCATTTTTAGACAAGGAGAATATGCCGCCACTTTTATTAAGAGTGCTGCTGACAGTGTTCTTTTTTCGTGTAGCATTAGCGGCGTGGTTGCCGATGACAGGTGATGAGGCCTATTTTATCGTATGGGGTAAGAACCTGGATTATGGTTATTATGATCACACTCCATTTGTTGGCTGGCTATTAGCCACGTTATTATCCGTCTCTGATGCTGCATGGTGGCTAAGGATGCCATCTGTTTTATTACCCATCGCTATTTCATATGGTATATATCGAATTTTGCTACCGCGTTTACCACAGGTTGCAGCCTGGGTTGCTCTAGCCTATCTGGTTGCACCTGTTAACTTAATCAATGTATTAATTACGACTGATACACCTTTAATATTTTTTAGCTTTGTATCGGCCTGGTTTTTTTATCTTGCTTTATATGAATCAAAATCCAATAAAGACTTTTTATTAGCCGGCTTGTTTTTAGGCCTGGCATTTTTCTCTAAGTATTTTGCTGTCTTACTCGGTTTTTCATACGGTTTTTATATTGTCCTGTTTCATAGAGAGAGAAAAAACTTAATTGGCCTGAGTTTAATTCTGTTAATGGTTGCTCCATTTGTGGGGTTAAATTTATTATGGAATTACAATCACTGCTGGAACAATATTCTCTTTAACCTTTTTAATCGTACAGCAGGTGCAGATGACTCACTGATAAGTTTGGTGAAATATATCGGCATGCTGGTTTATTTATTTTCTCCAGTACTCATTTTTTATTTAATAAAAAATAAAGCGATTGTTAAGATGAGATGGTCAGAAAATATTTATCGTGTTTATACCTGGCTCGCTTTTTTTCCATTAGCTTTATTTTTATTATTACTCTTGCGCAAAGAGATTGGTCTGCATTGGGTGTTAAGTTTTTATCCGTTTGCTTTTATAGCGCTGGCGGGAGTATTAAATGTAAAACAATGGCGCTGGACATTTCATTTTATGTGGGCGTTTAGTTTAATTCATGTCTTTGCGGTAAGTAGTATTATGTTACTTCCGGTCGAAACATTTGCAAATAAAAAAGAGGCTGTAGAAAATCTTATTTTTGGTAAATATCCAGAAGAAGTATTGGAAAAACTAAAGCCTTACGAGAAAGACTATACCTTTGCTACGATTAGCTATGGTATGTCATCTGTTCTTTCATATTACTCAAACAAGCATGTGATTGTATTTGATAAAGCCTCATTTCATGCGCGTGAAGATGAACGTCTAACAGATTATAAGAGCCTGGATGGAAAAAATATTCTTATCTTTAAACGTACAGCATTAAACCTGGATAAATTGAAAAGGTACTTTGCACACGCTGAACGAAAAAGCTTTAAAGTAAGAGAAGCAACCTATGAGTTATTAATTGGTCAGGAATTTAATTATCAACTTTATCACAAAGAAATTTTACAGAAGATAAATAAGGATTTTTATGCCATTCCAGACTGGCTACCCGTTGGGCAATGTGAGTTCAAAGAAAAATATGGATTTGGCGGAAAATAAAAAATAATCGATTGCCTGATCGTATAAGACCAGGAGCTGAAATTATCTTAGCTAAATCGGGTTTTCCATCAGCAAGTTAATCGATAGACATTTGAATAATAAGTTGTTCCTTTATTACCTGTATTATAGGCAAAGAATATAGGGTATTCCCTAGTATTAGTCTAAAATTTCCTATGATATTTTGTTACGTTGGTAATTAATTTGTGAATACATGAGCATCTGGATAAATGCTATTTTATCGCTTTGTTTAAATCACTAATAAGGTTGTCTCTGCACGATGTTGAATAAATCCGCATTAATAACTCTTGTTTTGCTAACACAAGTATTGGCAAAAACGAGTGCATCTGAGGAAATGCTGGAAGCGCAGTTAACCGAAGGTGATTTTTTTAATGATTTCCCTGTTGTGCTCACGGCAACTCGATTAAA